>JAGYJL010000008.1:0-10000 GCA_018402015.1 Flavobacteriales bacterium
GACCAACTCGCCTTCGTTTTTCAAAAGCGAATACACTTTTCCATTGATGCGGGAGCGGATGGAATAATCGCCCAATCGCGAAAGCGCGCGTTCCAATTCGTTCTTGGAAAGCTTCAACTGATTACGTAATTCTCGGTCAGTTTCTTTCAGTGAGGATTGTAATGTGGCCAACCGATTTACAGACGATTCGTATTTCAACTTTCGATTTTCAAGTTCTACTTCAGAACCTATTTGCTTTTCCCACAAACGTTGTTGGCGTGTGTAGTTGAGCGAATCGATACGAAGTTGATCCTGTGCCACTCGGATATCGTCTTTCAATCTGGCCAACGCGCTTGCTGCTCCTGAATAGCTTTCTTCAGACAGGCTTTTCTTCAAAGCCGCATTTTCTGCATTGATGGTCGGCTCGGTAGCTTCCACTTCGGCAAGCAGTTGATCAATGGCAACGGTGTCGCCTTCTTCGATCAACACACTTTTCAAAACGCCCGAAGCTGAAGGAAAGACCTCATAAAGTTCTTCGGGCTCTACTGTTGCTGAGGCGTAAACAGATTCAACCAAGGTTCGATATTCTGGATGAGTGTCTCCCTTGTTCGGTTTGCACGAGTTTAGTGCAACTGCGGAGAACAGAAGAAGCAGGAAAAGTTGTGTCCTATTCATATCGGATGGTACAATAACGGGCACAAGAAAGGCTTAATGCGATGAATTGTGAGTTGCGTCCGTCTCACTTAAATATGATAAATGTCAGGCAAATTCCCCCAAAAAGAAAAGCCGCTCATTTGAGCGGCTTCCTAATTAATGATAAATCTGAAAAATTACTCCCAGATAATTTTTTCTGGAGACTCGTACCACGTTTCGTAATTCTTGTGGTAGATCTTCTCGATTGGATTACGCTTGATTTTCATGGTTGGCGTAAGCAATTCGTTCTCTACAGTCCAAGGTTGTTTCACAACAATAGCCTTCTTAACCTGCTCGTGATGATCCAGTAATGGATTTACTCGATCAATGGTTTTAAGAATGCTGTCGGTCAATTCTGTTTTCGACTTCTTGGCACCTGACTCAGAAATTACCAGTAGAGCAATTGGCTGCGGAATGCCATCTCCTACCACACAAACCTGCTCAATGTCTGAGTTTTCAGAAATGTGCATTTCAATCGGAGAAGGAGCAACATATTTTCCTTTCGTGGTTTTGAAAAGATCCTTCACACGGCCGGTAATTTTCAAGAAACCTTGATCGTCAATGTAGCCTTCATCTCCCGTACGAAGCCAGCCGTCAACCATTGTTTCTGCCGTTAGTTCAGGCTCTTTGTAGTAGCCATCCATAAGCGCTTCGTGCTTCACAAGGATCTCTTTAATGTCGCTCAACTTAACCTGACAATCAGGCAACGGCTGACCAACATACCCAACTTTAATAGCGTTGTTTCTGGTAACGTGGCTGTAGCAACAGTTTTCGGTCATTGCGTAGGCTTCCTGAATGTTGATATCCAGTTTAGCGAACCAATGAATCAACGAATCTGGGGTTGGAGCAGCTCCAGTGAAAACGTTTTCGGCTTCCTGTAGCCCAAGTCCAGACTGAATTTTCTTCTTAACTATTCCGCTCAGAATTGGAATTTTCAAGAAAAGATCCAATTTCTTTTGTGGCATCTTGCCAAGAATTCCTTGCTGGAATTTGCTCCAAATTCTAGGCACTCCTAGGAAAACTGTAGGCTTCGATTCTGCCAGGTTAGCAGCAAATGTATCCAACGATTCAGCAAACGAAACTGGGCTTCCTGTGTAGATACTTCCCATTTCCACCAACAGTCTTTCTGCAATGTGGCAGAGTGGGAGGTAAGAGAAGAAACGCTGTGTGTGTGGCTGCAATTTCAATTCTTCCATTGCTTTCTCAGCTGCCCAACCAAAATTGTGGAACTTGTGCATGACGCCTTTTGGCATACCAGTAGTTCCAGAAGTGTAAATGATTGTTGCCATATCATTCGGGTCGCGATGAACGTTTTCCTTTATTGGCTCCACATCCTTAACCAGCGCGTTCCATTCATCATATCCTGGTTCAGTATAAAATGGGAATGCGATACACTTAACATTATCCGGAACGCCTGGACGCATGGAAGCCCAATCGTCCAATTTTCCAACGAAAAGCAATTTCGATTCGCTGTGCTCCAAAATCTGCTTGATGGTTTCATCATTCAAATTTGGATACAATGGAACGCCACAATATCCTGCCATTTGAATGGCTAGATCAGAAATGATCCAGTGCGCGCAGTTCTTAGAGATCATAGCGATCCTGGTACCTGGCTCATAACCCAAACCTTTCAGATAGGCTGCCATTTTGCGCACTTCATGACCGGTTTCTTTCCAAGTCCATTCGTGCCATTTACCGTTTATCGGTTGGCGCATATAAACCAGATCGGGAGATTCTCTTTCCCAACGGTACATCATATCTAAAGGAAGTGGACGGCTCATGTTTATTGGTTTTTAGTTAGCGATAAGGTTTTGTTGAATATCCAAAAATAATAGTTAAACATACACGATTGATAGTTTTACCATCAGAATGGCTTATACAAACCGTAATGTTGTCGAGATGTTCACCTATGGTTAAGCCATTTTCTCCGCCAATGCAGAATTGTATTTGCCAGCGGCTTCGCTCACTTTTCCGAATTCTTCTCCGTCAATCATCATTTTGTCATCTGAAGTCACCGTACCGAGCAGCGTGTAATCGATACCTGAAGCAGACATCAGTTCTACGAAATTCTCTTGGTTAGCTGGCGAAACAGAAACAACTGCACGGCTTTGGCTTTCGCCAAAAAGGAAGGCATCTTTCCTGATTTCATCATCACTCTCTACATCGAAACCGAAGCCTTTTGGCATGGCACTTTCCAAGAGCGTAACGAACAATCCGCCATCAGAAACATCATGAACAGATAGAACTGCTTTTTCTTTGATAAGTGCTAGAATCAATTGTTGAAAATCGTATTCCTCATCAAGTTCCATAAACGGAGCAGGAGAGCCTTTCACGCCTCGGAAGCTGTACAGATATTCCGAAGAGTTGACATCGTTTCTTGACGTTCCAACCAAGTAAATCAAATCACCTTCGTTCTTGAAATCCAAGGTCATGCGGTCATCCTTATCAGCAAGCAAACCAACCATTCCAATGGTTGGAGTAGGGAAAACAGGTTCTGTTTTGTCCTTGAAAACAGACTGATTGTAGAAGCTGACGTTTCCGCCAGTAACTGGTGTGTCGAACTTTCGGCAAGCGGCTCCCATTCCTTTAATGGCACCTACAAATTGCCAGAAAACTTCTGGTTGATATGGATTTCCGAAGTTCAAGCAGTTGGTAACACCTGTTGGTTCCGATCCTGTACAAACAAGATTTCTTGCTGCTTCAGCTACCGCGATCTGCGTTCCTTTTTCCGGATCGGCATTGATGTAGCGCGAGTTACAATCTACCGTCATCGTCAATGCGCGGTTGCTGTCTTTTAGGTTCACAACTGCAGCATCGGATGGAGAATTGGTGCTCATGTTCACGGTGCCGACCATGCTGTCGTATTGCTCGGTTACCCAGTTTTTTGACGCAATATTCAGGTGGCCTATCAAATGCCAAGCGGCATCTTTATAACTCTTTGGTTCAGAAAGTTGGTCGATACTGAATTTTTGAAATTCAGCGTAGTAAGCTGGCTCTTTGTATTCACGCTCATAAACTGGAGCACCACCACCAAGAACAAGGTCCCAAGCTGGAATCTCCGCTTTCAGTTCGCCATTCATGAAATAGCGAAGTGTTCCGCCTTTTTCTCCGAGGTTTGGCTCCGTAACAACACCGATTTCTACGCAATTCAAATCCCATTTATCGAACACAGCCAATACATCTTCCTCTTTTCCTTTCTCAACCACAATTAGCATTCGCTCCTGCGACTCACTTAGCAGGATTTCCCAATCAAGCATATTTTCTTGTCGTGTTGGAACCTTATCCAACCAAATATCCATTCCGTGGCCGCCTTTCTCGCTCATTTCAGAGGTAGAGCAAGTGATGCCCGCTGCGCCCATATCCTGCATACCGATAACAGCACCTGTTTCAATCACTTCGAGCGAAGCTTCCAATAATAATTTCTCTTGAAAAGGGTCACCAACTTGAACAGCTGGCAGATCTCCTGCACTTTCTTCGGTGATGTCTTTACTGGCAAAAGCCGCTCCGTGAATTCCATCTTTTCCAGTTGATGAACCAACGATGAAAACAGGGTTTCCAACTCCGTGAGAAGTAGCAGAAACCATCTTTCCAACTTCCAATGTGCCAACTGACATAGCATTTACCAATGGATTCTGGTTATAACATTCGTCAAAGAAAACCTCGCCACCAACGGTTGGAATCCCAAATGAATTACCATAATCACCAATTCCTTTTACTACGCCTTTCACCAACCACTTGGTTTTCTCTAAGTCTGGATTACCGAAACGAAGTGAATTCAACTGAGCAATTGGTCGCGCACCCATCGTAAAGATGTCGCGGTTAATACCACCAACACCTGTTGCTGCGCCTTGATATGGCTCCAAAGCAGAAGGGTGGTTGTGTGATTCAATCTTGAACACGCAAGCCAAACCATCACCAATATCAACCATGCCAGCGTTTTCTTCGCCAGCCTCAACCAACATTTTCGACCCAGTTCGTGGCAATGTTTTTAGCCAAGTAATGGAGTTCTTGTAGCTGCAATGCTCGCTCCACATTACAGAGAAAATACTCAGCTCAGTAAAGTTTGGTGTTCTACCAAGTATCCCTTTTATCTTCTCAAATTCTTCTGGAAGTAAACCGAGTTTTTCGGCTGTTTCTACGGTTGTCAATTGGTTGGTTGTAGCGTTGCTCATTTTGGCAAAATCAAGATTGAATTGAGTTGCAAAAGTAACCAACCACTTCCTTGGTTTCCGGTGGATGAGCTAAGGCTTAACCCATAGTTTTCAACATGAAACGGACGAACGTGCTTAGCCGTGGAAACCGATTACATTTGAAACCATGGAACATCTCACAGGAACGGCAATCACTTTTGGCTACTTGGTCATGTTTTTGTTCCTCATTCCGAGGATGAAATTCTTCCGAATCGGATCAATTCCAATTCGTTGGTTTCAAGGTGTCTTTGTGCTGAAAGTGTTGAGCGGTTTTCTGCTTTATCTGGTGTATACCTATTACTATAAGGATAGGAGCACTGCGGATATTTGGAAGTACTATGATGATGGAATGGTGATGTTCTCTGCTTTGCACGAGAATCCGCTCGATTATCTGAAAATGTTGTTCGGTTTGGCGAACGATGGTGGCGAGTTTGCTGCCTATTACGATCGAATGAACCACTGGTATCGGCCTTATGGAAGCAGTATTGCCAACGATACGCATACCATAATCCGCTTCAATGCTTTCGTTAGGTTGTTCTCGCTTGGGTATTACAATGTTCACAGTGTGGTTGTCAATTTCTTGGGGCTGATTGGGCTTACGGGTATTTTTCATTTTATAAGACAAATGGCACCAGCCAAAGAGAAGTGGTTTTTTGCAGCAGTCTTTCTTATGCCAGGAATGATGTTCTGGGCCTCTGGCGTGTTGAAAGAACCATTGTTACTTTTTGGTCTAGGAATGTTCCTATTTGGAGTAATGAGGATAGTGAAGGACGGATTGAGTTGGAGCGATGCGGTTCTTTTGGTGTTAGGCCTAATGCTGCTTACAACCGTGAAGAGTTATGCTTTGGCGGCTGTAGCATTAGGAATTTTAGCTTGGATCCTATCTCGAAAGTGGGAAACGATTCAGCCGTTTTGGTTCTTTTTTGCTGTGTTCGGTGTTGGATTCGTGGGTGTAATGCTGATCCATCAGCTATTTCCAGAAAAGAGTCTGTTCACGAAAATGGCTCAACGGCAACATGAATTCTATCAACTGGCACAAGGTGGTACTTACATTTTGACAGAACATGGCGATAGCCTGTACATTAACGCTGCCGAGTATGATAAGCTGGAATTTGTAAACGACAGGAAACAACTGGTTCTTGCTGAAAGCTTAACGGCAGTTTATTGGTCTGACGCAAACAAGGAAACCGAAGGTCGTTTTGAACTACAGCCAAAAACAGAATATGATGTCTTGCTCGATTATGGTAGAACAGGAAGCACGATAGATATTCCCAAGTTGGATTCGAATGCTTGGAGCGTGATAAAAGCGGTGCCAGCTGCACTTATGAATGCATTGTTCCGTCCATTTCCTTGGAACATTCGTTCCCCATTCATGTTGCTTTCTGGCATGGAGAATATGTTGATTGCATTGCTGTTGCTGGCTATGTTGTTTTGGTTTGATAAAGCGGTCTTTTCTGACCCGATATTCTGGTTAGCATTGTCTTTTGCAATCAGTATTCTCGTTTTAACAGGTCTGGTTACGCCAGTTGTTGGGGCAATTGTTCGGTATAAAGTGCCCGCTTTACCGTTTCTGGCATGTGCGCTTTTGGCTGCCACAGACACAAAAGCTGTTGAACAATTTCTATTGCATCGACTTCCGTTCTTCAAAAGGTACTTTTGACAACCATGCAAGAAGAACGATACGAAAGATGGACGCTTAGCAACGGAATACGTTGCATACACAGAGACGTTAATTCGCCTGTAGCGCACCTCGGTTTCTTCGTTAATATGGGGTCTAGAGATGAAGTTCCGGAAGAGCATGGGCTCGCACACTTTGTAGAGCATACGGTATTTAAAGGAACCAAGCATCGAAAGGCGTATCACGTTCTAAGTAGAATGGAGGATATTGGTGGCGAATTGAATGCGTACACCACAAAGGAGGAAACAGTTATTCATGCTACCTTTCTCAATCAACATTACGGCAGGGCCATTGAGTTGTTCAGCGATATTGTTTTCAATTCCACGTTTCCGCAGAAGGAATTGGAAAAGGAGAAATCGGTTATTGTTGATGAGATCAATTCCTATTTGGACTCACCTTCAGATATGATCTTTGATGAGTTTGATGAATTGATATTCACGGATCATCCTCTCGGTAGGTCCACGCTTGGCACTCCGGAAAGCGTTTATAGCTTCAATGCAGAATCCGTAAAGAGTTTCTTGAAACGAGGCTATCGCACGGATCAAATGGTTATTAGTACGGTTGGTCGTGTGGATCTTCGCAAACTCAAAAATATGCTGGAGCGTTATTTCAGCGTTGAGTTACAATCGAGCGATAGACATGTCCGACAACCTTTTGGTGGCTATCAGCCTAAGCGAGTTGAACTCGATAAATCCAATTATCAAACGCATTTGATGATGGGTACCGTTGCGTATCAGGCCGATCACGATGATCGAATCGGTCTTATCCTTCTATCCAATCTTTTGGGCGGTCCAGGTATGAATGCCCGTTTGCATATGACCTTGCGCGAGCGACATGGGTACACATATAACGTAGAAACCAATTATTCCACCTTCTCCGACACAGGATTGTTCTCCATTTATCTTGGAATGGACGAACGGTTCTTGAATAAGTGCATTGATCTGACCCATAAAGAACTTCGCATGCTGCGCGAAAAAGGACTTGGAACTTTACAGTTGCACAAGGCCAAACAACAGATATTGGGGCAAGTAGCAATAGGGCAAGAACATAACCAGAGTCAAATGTTAGGAATAGGGAAGAGCATTCTTGCCTTTGATGAGGTAAGAACTTGGAAGGAGATTGCTGAGAAGATCGAAGCGCTTACTTCTGAACAACTTCTTCGTATTGCTAATGAGATTCTGAATGAGAAGGATTTCAGCTACCTGATCTATAATAAGAAGTGATCAATGCTTAACGAACGTGATTCTGGAGGTTGTCGTTTTTTCATCAACCGTGAGTTGCAGAAAGTAAATTGAAGGAGTCAGGTCAAACTGCTGTAGGTTGATCTGTTTTATGCCGTTCCCATTTAAAACCAATCTTCCTGTAGCATCAAATAACTGCCATTTCAGGTTTTCAATCTGCGGTAGGTTCACAATCCCAGTTGTTGGGTTGGGGTAGATGGATAGACGAATAAGTTCATCGATATCTGTGGTAATGTCAATAAACTGTTGCCCATCAGAAGTGTCTACTTCTTCCAATCCCGCTGCATTGATTGCTTTGATGGTTGTGTAATACCATTGGTTCGGAGTAAGGGCAAACGGTATGTTGATGGATGTATTCGTTCCTTGGTTGCTCCAATTGTAAACGTCCGTGCTACCCGAACTTGTTCCAATGGCTGCCTCGTAGCGATCTATTCCAGAATTTGGGTCGGTTGCAGTGGTCCAATTAGCGAAAAGTTGTGTGCCATCGTTTGTTTCGTCAATATCGTTCGCTGTTCCATCGTTCACTCCTGAAAAAACGGGAGGAGTCCAATCGATGTTCACCTGCGCTAGATCTTCTACTGAGCAGTTTCCAGCGTTGTCGAAAATGAAAGAACGAATCTCGCAGGCGGGTGTATTCGGGTCGGGGTTCTGATACCGAACCGGGTCGGTTGAACTACCAACGGTAACATATTCCGCTCCGATCCTATTCTTATACACTCTAAGGTCATCGAATTCTGCAGTACAGTTTCCAGTGCGTAGCGAAATGCTATTTCCACTTGTCAGAGGGTCTGGGTCGGTCCATTCGCTCACCATTACATCATCTACATAAACTCTAATATTTCCGTTAAAGTGATTGCAAACCACTTTTACGTTATACCATGTGTAGGCATCAATAATTAGGTCATCATCCGTTTCAAGCGCCCAAACATCATTCGTAACCTTATATATCTGAACTTTATTGTTGTCGGCTCGGAGATAAACGAAGTAAGAGTCTCCCCGATTTTCCTGAGTGGCATCTGAACACATGAAATGTAGGCCCGCTCTACGATTGATTCCTGAACCGCCCAGTTTCATATTCATTGTGTACAGGTAATTATTGAACTGTACCTGATCAATAGGGATATGAAGATTGGTGTTTGCTTCCGACTCGTCAGATTGCTCGGCAGTTCCAGCGTTGATGCTCCAAATCCCCACTTCCGATACCCAAGCCGGTAAACTTGGGTTGAAGTCATCGTATAAGAATCCGTGATTTGTGTTTCCGCTCCATCGGCTGCCATCAAAATCAAGTATCTGAGAAAAACGCTCATCTTGATTTACCCCGCTTCCGTTCTGTTCGTCATTTTCCGAGTAGAAAGCGTAGAAGTTTTCGGTTTCCCAGATATTAGTATTCACCGAAACGGTTGGGGGAGTAACATCTGCACCATTTGAGATCCATGTAGCAGCCCATCCTGCGCTTGCCGTACTACAGTCACTTCTGAATTCAAAAAGCAAGGTTCCATTATTGGAAGTCACTGTTCCAGGATTGTTTGACCCCGTGTAGTATCCTATAAGGGGCGAGAATACATCTGCCCCATCATATATATACAAGTAATCCCATTCCGTTTCCAGATCGAACTCCTGAAACGTTACAGAAACGGAGCTTGCACCTGTAGGCGCTATCAAAGTGAGGCTGCGCTCGTCATCAGCATAAACACCTATCTGACCACCACTATCATAGAAGTCTCCCGAAGAAGTTGAAAAGGTTGTGGTTGGTGTGGTCTGATTCATCAACTTATAGAAGTAATCCCAATCCCAGTATTGTCCTGGGTCTGTGTGTGTTTGGTTCGGGAAATGCTGATGCCCTTTTATTCGAACACACGCACCTGGGATACCATCTGCATTGTAGTACGTATTTGCCGTCCATGGAAAATAAGCCGTTCGTAATGGACTTATACCATATCCGCTTTGAGTGATATCGCTGCAAAGATCAGCTGTGGTAGCGTACATGGCAGCCGTGTAATTATTCGGGTCGCTTACTGTTCCATCATGCTCAATACCTATAGTGTATGGGTTTTCACTCCCTACATGCCACCCTTTATCTGCTTCGCAAAGCATTTGCGTTATCTGTCCTGTACTGCTTACGACATAATGGTATGAGACGTTTGCTGATGGATTTTGCGCCCAGGAAATGGCTCCTGCATAAGTACCTTGTATTGTATGGATTGTTACCGCGCTAATCG
>JAGYJL010000008.1:15000-78656 GCA_018402015.1 Flavobacteriales bacterium
CTCCGTAAGGAGTGGTAGGGGGAGCATTCTAGTCGCACTGAAGCGGAATTGGCAACTTCCAGAGCGCTCCAGAAAGAAAATGTAGGCATAGTAACGATAATGCGGGCGAGAAACCCGTACACCGATAGACTAAGGCTCTCAGCAATGCTAATCAGCTGAGGTTAGTCGGGTCCTAACGCGAACCTGAAAGGGGTAGTGGATGGATAACTGGTTAATATTCCAGTACTAGCTTTACTGCGATGGAGTGACGGAGAAGTGAGAAGACCCGCGCTGACGGAATAGCACGTTAAAGAGTGTAGGTATAGGGATGGTAGGCAAATCCGCCAACCCTGCTGAATCAACTTGATAGTACCGCGAGCCTTCGCAAGCGGATATGGTCCTAATCATACTCCCAAGAAAACTTCTAAGCTTCAGGTAAAGCTACCCGTACCGCAAACCGACACAGGTAGTCAAGGAGAGAATCCTAAGGTGCTCGGATGCATCCGTGGCTAAGGAACTAGGCAACTAACCCCGTAACTTCGGGATAAGGGGAGCCTCCTTCTCGGGAGGCTCTAAGAGAAATGGCCCAGGCGCACTGTTTATCAAAAACACATGGCTTTGCTAAATCGAAAGATGATGTATAAGGCCCGACACCCGCCCGGTGCTGGAAGGTTAAGAGAGATGTCATCCTTCGGGAGAAGCTTTGAATCGAAGCCCCAGTAAACGGCGGCCGTAACTATAACGGTCCTAAGGTAGCGAAATCTCTTGTCGGGTAAGTTCCGACCTGCAATGAATGGTGTAACGCATCTGGGGCGCTGTCTCGGCCACGAGCTCGGTGAAATTGTATCGGTGAAGATGCCGATTACCCGCAACGGGACGAAAGACCCCGTGCACCTTACTATAGCTTAACATTGACTTTGGGCATTTGATGTAGGATAGGTGGGAGACTACGAAGCTGCTTCGCTAGGAGTGGTGGAGTCGTCCTTGAAATACCACCCTTTAAATATCTGGGTTCAACTCGCATGCGAGGACATTGTTTGGTGGGTAGTTTGATCAGTGGTCGCCTCCAAAAGAGTAACGGAGGTTTTGGGCACCTCAGTACGCTTGGCAACCGTACGTAGAGGTAATAGCATAAGGGTGCTTGACTGTGAGACCTACAAGTCGAGCAGGTACGAAAGTAGGATATAGCGATCCGGTGGTTCCGCATGGAAGGCCATCGCTCAAAGGATAAAAGGTACGCCGGGGATAACAGGTCGATCTCCCCCAAGAGCTCATATCGACGGGGAGGTTTGCACCCGATGTCGGCTCGTCACATCCTGGGGCTGGAGCAGGTCTCAAGGGTTGGGCTGTCTGCCCATTAAAGTGGCACGCGAGCTGGGTTCAGAACGTCGTGAGACAGTTCGGTCTCTATCTGTTGTGGGCGTTAGAAATTTGAGAGGACCTATCTTTAGTACGAGAGGACTGAGATGGACAGACCTCTAGTGTTCTGTTGTGGCGCCAGCTGCATCGCAGGGTAGCAGTGTCTGGATGAGATGTTGAAAGCATCTAAGCACGAAACTCGCCTCAAGATTAGATTTCTTTTAAGGGTCGTTAGAGACGATGACGTTGATAGGTTGCAGGTGTAAAGGCAGTAATGTCAAAGCCGAGCAATACTAATTACCCGTAAGCTTTTACAAACTGTTGCGATTTAGAATTACAAAATATTTTCTTCCCTCATTGTCAATATCAACTCTGGTTGATATAAAGCTTTAAGGTGACTATTGCGGTGAGGTTCACCTCTTCCCATTCCGAACAGAGAAGTTAAGCTCACCAGCGCAGATGGTACTACAGTAACATGTGGGAGAGTATGTCGTTGCCTTAATTTATTTTAACCCCGACTAAGATTATTAGTCGGGGTTTTTTTGTTTGATGTACTTTCGAACGCTTTGTCATTCATAACACGGATTTCCTTTATCATTCTGATCTCTGGACTGATTTTCAGTTCAGATGTTGTCTACGGGCAGAAAAAAGGATTTTTCCATGTTGATTCTCTATTTCCTTCCAATGTTTCTGATACGCTGAACGTGAAGCAATTTCGCTTTGAGGATTGGGTTTATTCGGAAGATGGACGGTATCTGCTTAATGCCTTAGACGGAACTCACAATTATTCTCCTCTTTATGATCAATCTCAGGTAAGGAATGACCTAGGGAATATCGGTTCGGCCAACCATGTTATGCTGTATGAATGGAATAGGCCGTTCGGATTTCATTTAAGGACGAGCAGGAACGCGTTCTGGAAAGGTTTGAACCGTAGAAACATCCTTCTTTCTGATAAGATGTTCTCTAACGTTCAGTATTCTAATGGGGTTAATAGAGAGAATTACCTGGTAGCGAATTTTACACGAGGATTCGGTGAACTACTGGATCTTGGATTCTCGTTCACTCGGATAAATTCCACTGGATTCTATGAGGCACAGCAGAATACGATAACAGATATCTCGATCTTTGGTACGTTTCATTCTAAGGATGAGCGGTATAGAGCAGCTGTAATTGTTGATTATTCCAATCTGAAGGCTGAAGAGAATGGTGGTTTGGAGAATGATTCGGTTTTTGAGAATAATCTGACCACGGGCAGGAATTTCATTGCTGTGAATCTGCCTCAATCAACCAATCATTGGAAGGGTTTTGATGTAGGATTGGAGCACCGATTTTTTCTGATGAAGCAGGATTCATCTTCTCATATGAAGGGTTTGCGTCCTGCTGTTTCGCATAGTTTTTCTGCTGAACGTCATAGTATGGTGTATCGGAATGTGCCAGATACTGTCTCAAAGTACTACGAGAATATCTTTTCGGATACGAGTGCGACCTACGATTCTACCAACCTGCTTGGTGTGACGAATACGCTTCGATTTGAATTAGTGAAGCCGGATTCGGTGAAGGATAGGATCATTAACCGGTTGGCTGTTGGCGCTGAACATGCTTACCATCGTGTTTCGTATGATTCGAGCTATGTGGATCATATCCATAACGTTTCGGTTGTGGCGAATGTGAACGGTAAGTTGTTTGGGAAGCTCGATTGGCAGGCGAATGGAAACTTTATGGTGTTCGGTTTCAATATTTGGGACCTGAAGGTTGATGGGCAATTTGATTACGCGGTTGGTAGGAGTAGGTTCACTGCGTTTCTGGACTATAGTCTTTACAGGCCTGATTACATTTCTTCGACTTACGTGAGTAACCATTTTGTTTGGAAGAACGATTGGTTGCAGACGCAGCATTTGACCACTGGCTTGGTGTATAAGCAGGAGAAATTGCGGTTCAGGGGGACGTTTTCTTACCATTTGATTGACAATTTGGTGATGTATGGTGTGGACCGATTGCCGTATCAGAGCTCTTCGGTGAATCAGTTGATGGTGCTACGGATGGAGGAGCATTTCAGGTTGCGTTGGTTTCATTTGATCGTTGATGGGGCTGTGCAATGGAAAATGACGGGTGATGATATCCGTATTCCTGTGGCTTTGGGTCGTGGGATGTTCTACTATCAGAATGATCTTTTTAAGAAGAAATTACGCTTGCAGGTTGGGGTTGAGGCGAGTTATTCTACGAGCTATTTTGCGAATGCGTACAATCCTGCCTTGTCTGAGTTTCATATTCAGAATGATAGGCAGGTTGGGAATTATCCGTACTTGGATGTTTTTCTGAATCTGCGGGTGAAGAAGCTTCGGGCGTTTGTGAAGTTCACTCACATTAACGCGGGTTGGCTGGGGTATAACTATTATATGGTTCCTAATTATCCGGCCAATGATTTTGCTTGGAAGTTCGGTGTGGTGGGCGTTTTGGATTGAGGGTTTTAGTAATTAGGAGTTGGGAATTAGGAATTAGGAATTGTGATTGACGATTGATGATTGACGAATTACGATTGATGATGCTTCGGAATTGGAGTCTGTTCAATAAACTGTGTCAGTTGTCATAGAGATAGATATTTGATAACCAGATAGACACAGAAAATGGAAGAACAAGGAATGACAAATTTGACTATGCCAACTTTGAGAAGGAGGCGATAGAAGTTGAAGAACGGTAAGGAACTGGGTGGCAGGACAGGTTCTGGGTCCCATGCTCAAGCGGTGAAGCAGCCATGGAAGGCGAGCTAGATGCCCACCTGAAGGATACGGACACCCCCAACAGGCACAACGGCAAGATGGGCAAGAAGCTTAAGACGGGCTTCGGTAGCATAGAAGTGAACGCCCAGAGACCGTAACAGCAGCTTTGAACCGCAGATACTCCCCAAGCGACAGACCACCTTGGAGCGCATCGTTGGACCATAAAGTGTTAAGCCTTTACGGCATTGGCATGAGCTACGCGGACATCTGCGCCCACTTGGAGGAACTCTATGGGGTTACACCACCTCTCCGGCCACACTGAGTGCGATGCGCCCGACCGCGATTATAGATGGTGAAGGCCTGGCAAGGCCGCCCCTTGGAAGAGAGCGTCTACCCGTTCGTGGCTGGACGCGATACGCACAAGGTGAAGAAGGAGAACGGGAGGTATCCCGCAGCAAGGCCGGTAATACTGCATGCTGGGCGTGAACCGTGAGGGCATCAGGAACTGCTGGGCATGTATGTGGGAGAGAACAGAAGAGGGCACGGTTCTGGCTCAGCGTCATCTCCGATGCAGAACCGTGGTGTGAAGGACATCATCATAGCCGAGTATCGACAACCTCAAGGGACTGTCCAATGCCATCAAAAGCGTGTTTCCGATACCCCAGGCTCGCTCTTGCATCGTCCATCAGATACGCAACTCCATGAGATACGTGCCACACAAGAGCAAGGCTACCGTGCTCAAGGGCCTCAAACAGGTCTATCAGGCCCCATCAATGGATCAAGCAGAGGTTACTCTGGCCAATCTCGAAGAGGTAAGGCAAGCAATACCTGCGATGGTCAACAGCTGGCTCAACAACTGGGAAGAACTCAGTAATTACTTCAAGTACCCAGAGGACATCCGTAGAAGGATATACACCGCCAACCCCATAGAGAGCTTTCACAGTCAGCTGCGAAAGGTGACCAAGACCAAGCGCGTTTTTCCTTCGGACATGGCCCTACTCAAGCTGCTTTACCTCGTTCAGGAAAATGTCAGAAAGAACTGGACAAGACCACTTAATGGATGGAATCTTACAATGTCACAGATGATGATCATATTTGAAAAACGCTTGATACAACCCTGAAGGTTGGCCGCGGCCAACCTTCAGGGTTGACACAGTTCGTTGAACAGACCCAAGGTTGGCCGCGGCCAACCTTCAGGGTTGACACAGTTCGTTGAACAGACCCCACAGTTCGTTGAACAGACCCCATAATTTAGTCTTACAGTTTCGGAATCGGGTCTTACACTGCCAAGATTTCATCTTGCACTGCCACAATTTCATCTTGCAGTGTCTAAATTGAGTCTTACAGTATCCAAATCGGGTCTTACAGTGTCCAAATCGGGTCTTACAGTATCCAAATCGGGTCTTGCAGTGCCCAAATCGGGTCTTACATTACCCAAATCGAGTCTTGCAGTCTCGGAATCGGGTCTGACACTACCATAGTTTCGTCTTACACTGAAGGTCTTGTCCTCCTTTGAGTCCTCTTTATTAGTTTGGGATTTTTAGGATTGATCTAGGCTTCGAGAGCCTCAGCCTGAGCGTTGCGCTAAGGATGGAAGCGGCATCCTTTTTCATTCACTTACACTTCGAGAACCTCAGTGTCCGTTCTGAAAAAGATATAGCGGACAGCCTGACCCCGCAGTTGGTGTTTGGTGGGTTTTAGGCTTCGAGAGCCTCAGCCTACGAGCAAAGCCATGTTGAAGTGATGCGGGGGAGCGCCCAAATGAAAGGACATATGTTGCTAGTTGACCACCCCCGACCCCTCCTTACAAGGAGGGGAGTTATGAGTAAATTCCTCCTTGCAAGGAGGGGAGGAATTATGTTTTCTGTTTTTTCTTGCGGGCTGCAGGAAAAAGGATGTTGTTGAGGATGAGTCTGTAGCCGGGAGAATCGGGGTGGAGGTTGAGGTCGGTTGGTGGATCGTAGACGAAGTGTTGGTAGTCCTCGGGATCGTGGCCTCCGTAGAATGTCCATTGTCCGTTGCCGAGTGTGCCGTGTATGTAGCGGGCTTCTTCGAGTGATTTGTTCTCGCCCATGATGAGGACGTCTGATTTGATGTGTTGTTTACGGAAGGCGGTGGTTTGGCCCATGAAGCCTTTTATGATCTGCTGGTGGTTTTGGCAGAGCATGGTTGGAACTGGATCCCACTTGGCGGAGAATTCGAAGAGGGAGAAGAAATCTGTTTTTTCGGTGACCTTGCTTTGTCTGTACCTGGTGGCGTCTATGTCTGAGAATTCGTACTCTGCAGGATTTGTGGAGAGTCGGAACTTTTCGAACGCAAAACAATTATCGTAATCGAGGCTACTGTTGTAGTTGGGTGTGGTTGCGTCTCCATCGAACATGGATTCGCAGATATCGAGTTTGTGTGCTGAGAGGGCGATATCGTATGAATCGGTTCCGGAACACATGGCAAACAGGAATCCTCCGCCAACGGTGTATTCTTTGATCTTATTGGCCACTGCGAGTTTGAGTTCGGATACTTTATTGAAGCCGTTCTTTCTGGCCATGTTCTCGGAGTAACTGACCTGTTCTTGATACCATGGGGTGTTACGGTATGAGTTCCAGAAACGGCCGTATTGACCGGTAAAGTCTTCGTGATGGAGGTGTAGCCAATCGTATAGAAGTAGCTTGCCGTCCAATACTTCTTGATCGTAAACTACTTCGTACGGTACTTCTGCATAGGTGAGTACGAGGGTTACGGCATCGTCCCAGGGTTGTTTGTTCTTAGGACTGTAGACGGCAATTTTGGGGACCTTCTCCAGTTTTGCCACATCCATGTTCACTTCGGGGTCGGCTATCTGCTGTAGAATGGCTGTTGATTGTGCATCTGCAATGATCTCGAAACTGACGCCTCTGATGCGGCATTCGTCTTCGATCTGCTTGGCGTATTTGCACATGAAACTGCCTCCGCGATAATTGAGCAGCCAATCTACTTCGACCTCTGCCTGTAGTACCCAATAGGCAATTCCGTAGGCTTTGAGGTGATTTTTCTGTGTATCGTCCATTGGGATGAGAAGATAGGCCGCCATTGCTTGGCCTACCGTCAGCACCAGTAGAAACGTTACTGCAATTGATCTAAAAAACCGAGTCGTCATCATCTTCAACATCATCCAGATCGTCCATTCTTGACATTTTGGTCATCACATTCGGATTGTCGAATTCGGAAGAGCGGGGCATCATGCCGCCAGCAATGCTGAATTCGGGATCGTCATAGTTTGTGAATTTGGCCAAGGTATTAACGAAACGCAATGGAACGGTTCCTGTTGCACCACTACGATGTTTTGCAACAATAAGCTCTGTAAGACCTTCTGTTGGCAGGTTTGTTTCCTCCGAGGTTTCTATGCCATAGTACTCTGGACGGTAGAGGAACATGACCATATCTGCATCTTGCTCGATTGCGCCCGATTCACGAAGGTCGGAAAGCATTGGTCGCTTGGTTCCGCCACGGGTTTCAACCGCACGACTTAACTGAGAAAGGGCAATTACCGGAACGTTCAATTCTTTGGCCAAACTCTTCAAGGATCGGGAGATGGTACTGATCTCCTGTTCGCGGTTTCCTTTCATGTTGGAACCTGCGGTCATCAATTGAAGGTAGTCGATGATGATGATCTGAATATCGTGCTGAGCTTTCAGTCTTCGGCATTTTGCGCGCAATTCAAATACGGAAAGTGCAGGAGTATCGTCAATGTAGATAGGAGCTTCGCCCAATTGTTTAAGTGAGGCGTGCATGTGTTCCCAGTCGTTCTTATCCAAGCTTCCTTTTTTGAGTTTCTCGCCCGGAATGCCAGATTCGCTCGAGATCAAACGATTGACCAATTGAACGGAGGCCATCTCTAGCGAGAAGAACGCAACGGGTTTTTTAAAATCCACAGCAATGTTCCGTGTCATGGAAAGAACGAAGGCTGTTTTACCCATTGCAGGACGAGCAGCAATGATGAGCAGGTCTGAACCTTGCCATCCGTTGGTCATTTTATCGAGTTCGCTGAAACCGGTTGCTACGCCCGTAATACCACCGTCTTTGCTGGCTGCTTCTTCTACTTCCTGAAGCGCTTTTTTTACCAACACGCTCATGCTGTCGTAGCTTTTGCGCAGGTTGCCTTCTGCTACCGCAAATAGGCTCGATTCGGCCTTGTCCAACAGGTCAAGCACATCGGTAGTGTCTTCAAAAGCTTCGTGGTAGGTGTCGCCAGAAACCCGTATCAATTCCCGTTGAATGAATTTCTGGGCAATGATGCGCGCATGGAATTCTGCATTGGCAGAAGATGCAACGCGGTCGGTAAGTTGACTTACGAAGTATGGTCCGCCAACCAGATCCAAACTGCCTTCTTTTTTCAACCAGTTGGTTACCGTAAGGATATCAATAGGTTCGCTTTTGCTGAAAAGGTCGGTAATGGCCTCGAAGATCTTCTGATGCTCTATGCGATAGAAACTTTCCGGTTTCAGAATCTCCACCACATCATTCAAAGCATCACTTTCCAGCATCAATGCGCCAAGCACCGCCTCTTCCAGATCGGTTGCGTTGGGTGGTACTTTTCCGTGATCTAACGCTGGCGTTGAATTGGTATAAGTAGCTGGTTTCCTTCTGCGTTCTTTTATCTCTTGCGCCATAATTAATTCACTCTTAACTTCTGATTCTTTTCGTGTTTCCTTAATTCCACTTGTTGCTTTACAACTTGCAGCACCATGAAAACCGTGGCTCCAATAAGCAATGCAAGCACCAAATATGAGATGAGATTCTTGCTGTTCTTTTTCCAGTAACGCTGAATCTTATAACCCTTGGGGCGTTTCTTTATTTTGACCCGCTCGCGGTATTTGATCCTGATCTTCTGCTTCTGCCTTTCTCCGCTCGACCTGCTTGCGGATGAACCATCGTTGTGGTCTTCTGACATGGAATCTTCACTCATCTTTCTACGTTACAAATTAACGCTTTTGAGTGCGGTTGCCAAGCCATGAATTACAAACGATTTGCCCATTGTGGTTGTTGAAACAGAGTGGATAACTTTGACCAATGAGATTTTGGAAAAATCTATCCATCTGGGCTCTAGGCTTTTTGCTAACATTTCATTCTTGTAAGGAGAAGGATGAACAGTTTCCTGCCGTAACAATCGCTCAGCCAAGTAACGGAACTACGTACCAGGTTTATGATACGGTACGGGTTTCGTATTCTGCTTCTGACGAAAATGAACTGGTCTCGGTCATTGCACAGTTGCTGAATCAGAATCAAATTCCAATTGGAGCGCAAGCTATAGCCGATCTGAACGGTAATTTCAATTCAGGTACGTTAGAATTACCCATTACCGATAAACTCACTGCTTCTGGCACGTATTACGTTCTGGTAAAGGCGTTTGATGGAACCAATGAGCAGCGGAAATTCGTTCAGATCTATATCAACGCCTTACCAAAGAAAAGGAGGGCCATTTATGTAGCTTCTTATAATGAGAATGATGCGCAACTTTGGAAGATCGACTCACTTTTTCAGGTGGCCGAAATGTGGCGATCGGCAGGGCAGGACGTGCTTAAGTTGCAGGTCAATTCTTTAGACGATAAGTTGTCTGTTGCTGGTCGTTTCTCCACCAGACTTGCCACTTACCAATTAGCATCCAGAACAGTGCTGTGGGAAGATCAGACTTTTCCCGTTTCTCAGACCGAGCGATTCCTAGACCTTTTTGGTTTTGAGAACACGCTTTACACTTCCTTGTACGATAGAGAAGTGAGAGCTTATTCGAATAACGGTGCATTGGTTATGAATAGACCAACTGGCGATCACAGGCCGGAAACGATTTATGCGGATGCCACCTTCCTCCTTGTAGAAATGAATCTGGTTGGCGATAACCGCCATTTCATCTATGTGTACAACCGAGCTACGCAAGCCCTGCTTTGGCAAACGGAATTGCCAATGGATATTGTGGCCATTTGCCCTTTGCAGCAAGATGAAGTACTTGTGTTCGGTAATGCAAATGGTCAGTCTCGCGTGTTTCATTTCGATATGAGAGAGAACAGCTATTGGGAACCTCGGCAACTGCCAACTGGCGTGGTGCTAACGGCTACCAAAATGAACGGTTTGCAGTTTGCCATATCACACTCCAACGGCATCTATGCTTATACTTACTCACCCAATTATCTCAATTTGATAAAGGCTGGAAACGTGTATCAGGATGTGTGTTTTGACGTAGACAACGGAACGCTTGTTGCGGCTAACGGTAGTATGTTGGAGCAACTCACCATCAACGGCCAGCCCATTGGGGCATTATCACTTTCAGATTCGATCGTAAGTGTGGATATTCACTACACCAGATGACCGACAAGAAGGAAATACAACGAGCCGCAGAACTGATACGGGACGATTTTGATGCGTTCCACACGGAGTTCCAATCAATGACCAAAATGGCCGCTGATATTTTTGCCAGGAAGGCCTGGCGAGAAGGGCAGATCTTGGCTGTTACCCGTTTGGACCTTTATAAACACTACGTCACTCATTCCGAAGAGAAACTGCAAGAAATCCTTGAAAAGAACTTTCAGGATCACGCAACGTGGAAATTGTTGAAACAGCGATTCAAGGAACTGGTAGCAACCAGGCGAGATGGACCTATTGTTGAGAGTTATTTCAATTCCGTTCTCAGAAAGCTCTTCATCAACGAAGGAATCGATGAAGAGGTGGAATTCATTGATTTTGAAAGGCGCATTTTGCACACCAATCCAGAAGAACCCATCTATCAGCGTTTCTATCTTGGGTCGGATGATCTGGAAACTATCTGGTCGCGGATCATCAAATCGTATAGATTCCAATTCCAATTCAGCAACCTTGAAAGAGATATTGAGCGCGTTGCACAGGCAATTCGGTCCAAGGTTTTAGAGAAATTCGGGAGGCTTGAGGAAGTTGATCAGATGGATATGATCCGTTCGGTCTTCTATCGGAATAAAGGAGCGTATCTCGTAGGAAAGATCACCAAGGGTAATATTCAGATACCTATCGTTCTGCCATTGGTTCATTTCGATGATGGCGCGCGCATAGATGAGGTTCTTTTCAGTAAGAACGACATCTCCATTGTTTTCAGTTTCAGTAGGAGTTATTTCTTGGTTGACACAAAAAACCCAGTGGATCTGATCCATTTCCTGCGGCCGTTAATGAAGCACAAGAACATGTCGGAACTGTACGCGAGTATCGGGTACAACCGTCATTCAAAAACAGTGCTTCTAAAGGAACTTTATCGGCATTTAGAATATTCTGATGATCAGTTTGTTCCCGCTCCCGGAATCAAAGGAATGGTGATGGTGGTATTTACGCTACCGGGCTTCAATATCGTATTCAAGTTGATCAGAGATAAGTTCGGGCCTACCAAGAATTTCGGTCGTCAACATGTTATCGATTGCTACCGACTGGTTTTTATGCACGATAGGGTTGGCCGTTTGGCCGATGCCATGGAGTACGAATATCTTCAGTTTGATAAGAATCGATTCTCAGAAGAAGCGCTGCACGAGTTACTGGTAGAATGCTCCGAAACGTGCTATGTTGATGGAGATAAGTTGGTGGTAAAGCATCTTTTCACCGAAAGAAAGTTGGTTCCGCTCAATATCTATCTGGAAATGGTGGATGAGGAAGTAGGCAAGGAAGCTGTTATCGATTACGGAAATGCGGTAAAAGAACTTGCCGCAGCCAACATTTTCCCGGGCGATCTTCTGCTCAAGAACTTTGGAGTAACGCGCCATGGCCGTGTTATCTTCTACGATTATGACGAACTATGTTTCCTCGATCAGATCAATTTCCGGATCATACCCCCGCCAAGAAACCCAGAGCAGATGTATTCTGGAGAACCATGGTATACCGCAGCAGAAAACGATGTGTTTCCAGAGGAATTCGGTGCTTTCATGGTGCCCCGAGGTCCGCTTAAAGACACCTTCATGCAGTACCATTCAGACCTTTTTGATGTGAAATTCTGGAAGAATATGCAGGAAATTCATCGGAACGGGCAGGTTGCCGATTTCTTTCCCTATAAGCGAGGGCAGGTCAAATTGGGCTACAGCATTCAGTGATTGACGTTCGTTATTCAATGCGATGATATGTCCTTATGAAATAGGTCATTTTACTTTCATTGCACAAAACATGGTCGCTCACTTCAGTGACGTACAGAACATTTCTTGGTTCGCCACATTCGAGGTCGTTCTGGAAATGTAATGTGAGGGTGCCGTGATTTTCTTCAAACGTGAAATCTTGCGTGTAAACCCAATTGGCAGAACAGGAATCTGGGCAGAAATAATTTCTCTTTTGTCCCTTAGCATCTTCGTTAAAGTCGAATTGGGTCATATTAAGGCAGTTGCTGCTAAGCACCAACGTGTCTGATGTCCACTTGCCAATTATGCACGAGGGGTTGTCTGTATGTTTACATCCCCAAGTTGTAAGTATCGGAAACAGGACAACAAGAACAACTTTGGATAAGTTCATCTTTCAAAAATAGAAAGCCCCACCAAATTTGCAGGGCTTAATTTATTCATCAATGCTTACCCTTTGACGTGTTTACATGTTTGCAATGATCTCGTCTCCAAAACCAGAACAGCTAAGAAGTGTGGCGCCTTCCATCAATCGCTCAAAATCGTAGGTAACGCGTTTCTTCGCAATAGAACTTTCAATGCCTTTGTAGATAAGGTCAGAAGCCTCAACCCAACCTAGGTGTTCCAGCATCATGCATCCGGAAAGGATCACAGAACTAGGGTTCACTTTATCCAATCCGGCATATTTTGGAGCTGTTCCGTGGGTTGCTTCAAAAATCGCGTGGCCTGATACGTAATTGATATTTGCTCCCGGAGCAATTCCGATACCACCAACCGAGGCGGCCAAGGCGTCAGACACGTAATCACCATTCAGGTTCATGGTAGCAATTACATCGTACTCTTTCGGACGAAGTTGAATCTGTTGAAGAAATGCATCAGCAATACTTTCTTTTACAATGATCTTTCCTGCGGCAATGGCAGCATCCTGAATCTTGTTGGCTTCTTCTGTGCCTTTTTCGTCAGCAATTCTGTCATACTGAGCCCAAGTGAAAACCTTGTCTCCAAACTCTCTTTCGGCCAAAGCGTAGCCCCATTTCTTAAATCCACCTTCGGTGAATTTCATGATGTTGCCTTTGTGAACCAAGGTCAGACTTGGTTTCTTATGCTTGATGCAATATTCGATTGAAGCACGCACCAACCGCTCAGTTCCTTCAATAGATATCGGCTTAATTCCGATAGATGAAGATTCAGGGAATCGGATGGATTTCACACCCATTTCGTTTTGTAGGAAGTTGATCACCTTTTTAACTTCCGGTGTTCCTGCTTCCCACTCAATACCTGCGTAAATGTCTTCGGTGTTTTCACGGAATATCACCATGTCCACATACTCCGGATGCTTCATTGGAGAAGGAACTCCTTCAAACCAACGCACTGGTCGTACACACGTGTAGAGGTCGAGTTGTTGTCGTAACGCTACGTTCAACGATCGAATGCCTCCACCAACTGGCGTGGTCAACGGTCCTTTAATAGCTATCAGATATTCTTTAATAACTTCTAAAGTTTCATTAGGAAGCCACTCACCCGTTTGGTTGAATGCCTTTTCTCCAGCTAGAACCTCTTTCCAAACCAAAGAACGTTCTCCGTTATAGGCCTTTTGTACGGCCGCTTGTAATACTTTGCTTGCGGCAGCCCAAATGTCCGGTCCAATGCCATCTCCTTCAATAAATGGAATAATGGGGTCGTTCGGTACTGTTAGTTTGCCGTTTTGTACTGTAATCTTATTTCCTGCCATGGTATTTTCTTTTTCAGCGGGCGTAAATTTATACATATATGGTTACGTGCTACAGGTAGCAGCAGATAGCGTTGAATCTTATACGGGATTGAATAGGAAAATGTGGAATCAGTAATCCAGATCGAGATCCAGTTCGTCTCGCAAATGCCGTAAGTTCGGGTTTTCCGTTACCATCTGCTCGTAGATCTCTTTCGGAGTGTAGGCCTTTTTCTTTATGATAACTTCCTTAACAGGAGTTTCCAACTGAACGGAGAAATTGTTCAGATCCTTCCGTATAGCTTCAATGAGAACCGAACGGGTTTCTTGCAGTTGTTCTACCTGATGTGCGCCATCAAGCTCCAATTCTATGGTGAGGTCCTCCTTCAATTTAGGAGGGTTTTTTGTTAAGGAACTGAGAATGCTTGGTTTGCCTTGAAACAGTACGTTGACCCTTTCTTGCCAGATCTCGCGCATTTTTTCTTCGGTAAATCCATCTTTCGGAAGGTCATCTGGATTCGGTGCCTCCTCCTCTTCGGCCTTCAGGGCATCGCTAATCCGTACGCCTCCTCTTCCAACACGTTTTCGTCCTTTTAATAAGATGGCATTCTGGGCGATAGGAGTTGTTGGTTCGGTGCGGTCTGGTTCGATCGCTGGTTGTAAGATTTCTGTGGCAACAACAGTTTCTTCAACTGCGGTAACATCATTTTCTATTTTTTCGGCCACAGGTTCTGGCTCAGAAGGAACATCATTCTGAGCTTGTTCTAAAACGGGAAGTACGGTTGCTGATTGAACGACTTGCGCTTGCTGCTGTGGCTCAGTTAAGGGCTTTTTTTTTTGAGGCGCTGCAACTGCAGCACCTTCGGGCGCTTTGTGTAGCGCACACATTTTCATAATGGCGAGCTCTACTGTGAGCCGCTGGTTCTTACTGGCCTTGTACTGAACATCGCATTCGTTCATGGCGCGTAGTCCTTTCAATAGGTTGAGCGGAGAACAGCGTGGCGATTGCTCCAAATAACGCTGCTGAATTTTTTCTGACACCTCCAGCAATTGAACAGTGGAAGCGTCTTTACACATGAGCAAATTGCGGAAATGAGATGCCAGTCCGTTGACAAATTCATGACCATTGAAACCGCGCTCTAACACTTCATTGAAAAGCAGCATCGAACCAGCCATGTCGCCTTCCAATATCAGATCGGTAGCGCGGAAATAGTAGTCGTAATCGAGAATATTGAGGTTCTCAATGGCGTCCTTGTAAGTAACTGTATTTCCAGAGAATGTCACCAACCTGTCGAAGATGGAAAGTGCATCACGGAGTGCCCCATCGGCTTTTTCGGCTACTACGTGCAGCGCTTCATCTTCTGCTGTAACGCCTTCTTTTTGGGCGATATTGGTCAAATAAGAAACCATGTCGCTTACCATAATTCGTCTGAAATCGAAAATCTGACAACGCGACAGAATAGTCGGTATGATCTTATGTTTCTCGGTAGTGGCCAAGATAAAGATGGCATGTGCCGGTGGTTCTTCCAACGTTTTCAGAAACGCGTTGAAAGCGGCCTGACTCAACATATGGACCTCATCAATGATATACACCTTGAACTTTCCTTGTTGAGGTGCAAATCGTACCTGATCGATGAGATTACGAATGTCATCTACAGAGTTGTTTGAAGCGGCATCCAGCTCAAATATGTTGAAGGCAAAATCCTCGTTCGGGTCTAACTCGCCCTCAAACGTATCCTGATTGATGGCTTTTGCCAGAATTCGAGCACAGGTTGTTTTTCCTACACCTCTTGGTCCGCAGAATAGTAAAGCCTGTGCAAGATGATTGTTCTTTATGGCCTTCTGAAGAGTAGATGTTATGGACTGCTGTCCCACAACGTCATCGAACGTTACGGGGCGGTACTTTCGTGCTGAAACGATGTAATTGTCCATAGCTTTTTGGCGGATTTCAAAGGTAGTATTTAGCTCTGCGCGTGGGCTCAAAACTTATCCACGATCGTTGATAGTGAATGAGCTTCATAGATTTGAAGGTAAAAGGTGTTTGTATAAACGAACTGAATCCTTACTTTTGCCGTCCGCTTTTTTGGCGGGTAATTAAACACAAACAACTAATTAATTATGAACCAGTACGAAACCGTTTTCATTTTAACTCCCGTTTTGTCTGAAGCTCAGATGAAGGAAGCGGTAAAGGATTACGAAAAGTTCATAAAGGCTGATGGAGGCAAAATTGTCTCTACGGAAGATTGGGGGTTGCGCAAACTGGCGTATCCTATCCAAAAGAAATCCAACGGCTTTTACAACCTTTTTGAGTTCCAAGCCAACCCTTCGTTGATTGCTGATCTTGAATTGAAATTCAAGCGTGACGAACGTGTAATTCGCTTCTTGACTGTCAAGATGGACAAGTACCATGTTGAGTATGCAGAGCGCAGAAGAAACAAAAGAAAAGAAGTAAAAGCTTAAGGACATGGCAGGAAAGAAAGAAGGAGAGATCAGATATCTGAATCCACCAACAGTAGAAATTAAGAGAGACAAGTATTGCCGTTTTCAGAAGTACGGTATCAAGTTCATTGATTACAAAGACCCGGATTATCTTCTGGCTTTTATCAACGAACAAGGTAAATTGCTTCCAAGAAGACTTACCGGTACATCTTTGAAGTATCAGCGCAAAGTGGCTCAAGCTGTAAAGCGAGCGCGGCACATTGCTTTGATGCCTTACGTTGCTGACCTAATGAAATAAGAACCATGGACGTTATACTAAAGAAAGATGTAGACAACCTGGGTTACAAGAACGATCTTGTAACAGTTAAACCAGGATACGCACGTAACTACTTGGTCCCTCAAGGCTTGGCAGTTGTTGCAACTTCAAGTACCAAAAAAGTGCGCGAAGAAGACCTACGACAGAGAGCTCATCGCGAAGCTAAGTTGATTGAAGAGGCAACCAAATTGTTGGCTAAGATTCAAGGTGCTGACATTAAGGTTGGAGCTAAAGCAGGTGAAGGTGATAAGATCTTCGGTTCTGTGAACAGTATTCAGGTTGCTGAGGCGATCAAAACTGCTACAGGAGTTGAGGTTGACCGTAAGAAGGTAGGTTTGAAAGAATCAACTGTTAAATCACTCGGAAAATATACAGCCACTATCAAGCTTCATAAAGAAGTAGAAGGTGAGTTTGAATTTGACGTGGTGGCGGAGTAATTCTTAAACTGATAATTTTGAAAGCCCCGATCGGGAAACTGGTCTCAGGCTTTTTTTCTTTGGTGTAATGTCTGATGTCTTGTTTTGGAAGCCTATGCTTCGGGTTTCTGCTGAAACGATTTTATCTGTTCATCAGCTGATCAACTTCTTCAACATTTACTCAAACCGCAAACTCTCTATCGGATCAAGATTTGAAGCTTTAATGGCTGGATAGATTCCTGAGACAACACCAACAATAAAGCAGATAATCACCGCTATGATGCTAACCATGGACATTCGTCCACTACCGATGAAACTCGAAACTCCGTTTCCGATCATAATTCCGAACACGATTCCGAACATTCCGCCTAAAACTGAGATGGAAACCGCCTCAACCAAAAACTGAAGTCGGATGAATGCTTTGGTTGCTCCTAGTGCTTTTCGAACGCCAACTTCACGCGTTCGTTCGGTAACCGAAACAAGCATGATGTTCATTAGACCGATTGCCGCGCCCGGTAATGGCGATTCTATCATGAAGCCCGCTACTTGTACTTCATAAAGATTGTCGACCAGCATTTTTGAAAGGTTGTCGCTTCGTACAACTTCAAAGTTGTTTTCCTCGCTGGCGCTCACTCCTCGCACTACTCGGAATGTTCCCGTTGCTTCGCTGATGGCGCTTTCTAGGGAAGTAATATTGTCTGCCAACACGCTGATGGTGAATGAGGTTTTTGGCCTAAGGAAATGCTGTCTTGCGTTGGTCAGTGTTATCATGCAGGTCTTATCGCCACCAAAACCCATGCTCGAACCTTTCTCTGCCAGTACACCAATGACCTTATACTTGTGTGCTCCAACTGCAACTTCTTCGCCAATAGGGTCGGCATTTTTAGGAAACAGTGCTTTTTTTATTTCCTGACCGATAACAATAACCGGTATTCCAAATCGCAATTCTGTTTCGGAGAAATTCCGGCCACGTTCAATCTCATATCCGCTTACCGCAAAGTAGTCTGCATCGCAACCTAGTACATTGATGTTTGGTTGCGTTTTTTCAGAGCCATGCTTCAATGTAGAAGCAAAAGAGGCGTAGGCAGATACGCTTGTGAGCGCAGGGAATTGAAAGGTTTTCTGAAAACGTTCGGCTTCGCGATAGCTGATATGCTCGTATTGTTTGGGGCGTTTTCCACCACGACCTATCCGAATGTTAGAGCCTCTGTTTCTAATGGTGAAAGTGTTGGCGCCCATGCTGGCAAAATTGCTCGTAAGAGAACTTTTGATCCCATCAATGGAAGTTAGAATCCCCACCAAAGCAGTAATGCCAATGGCAATGATCAGCATGGTGAACCTTTTTTTTAGTACCTGACTTCGGATGGACCCCAAAGCCACTTTTACGTTCTCAATTACAAGCTGTAAATACTTTCTGTCCATTCCTCAATTACGGCCTGCGAAAGGTAGCTATTTGAACGTAGTTTTTGCCTTGATTATGGTGTGCTGATTCCCTAAATTCGCGATCGGAAAATGAACGGGTTCTAAACTGAATTGTTCATCGGCTAAAAGCGAATTCGCAAATCAATAAACAACACTAAAAATACTTCTGGTATGAGTATGTATGAAGATTATCTAAAGGAAATCGAAGAACGAAAAGCGCTGGGTCTTCATCCGAAGCCACTTGATGGTGCGGAGTTGCTAAGCGAGGTTATTGACCAGATTAAGGATCAGAGCAACCCACACAGAAAAGATTCCCTTAATTTCTTCATGTACAATGTGCTTCCAGGAACCACGCCTGCAGCAGGTGTGAAAGCGAAGTTTCTGAAAGAGATTATTCTTGGAGAAGAGTCAGTTGAAGAAATTTCGACTGAATTTGCTTTCGAATTGCTGTCTCACATGAAAGGAGGCCATCTATTGGTACTTCTGGGTCGGCGTTGGGAGAAGATGCAAGCATTGCCTAAAAATAGCCTGGGTTACAAAGACTCAGGTGATTCCTATATGATGCAGATACAGCTCGCTTAGAGGCAGCCTTCAAAGCTGGTAATGCGATGCGTAAGGAATTGATTGAAAGCTACGCCAAGGCAGAGTTCTTTACCCAACTTCCAGAAATAGAAGAAGAGATCAATGTGGTCACATTCATCGCTGGTGTTGGCGATATCTCTACAGATTTGCTTTCTCCTGGTGGCGATGCCCACTCTCGGTCAGACCGAGAGTTGCACGGCCAGTGCATTTTCGAACACAATAAGGAAATGCAGAAAGAACTTACTGCGCTTAAGGCAAAACACCCAGACAAGCGCGTAATGTTAATTGCCGAGAAAGGCACAATGGGAGTTGGTTCTTCGAGAATGTCTGGGGTGAATAACGTGGCTTTGTGGACGGGTGTTGAGTCTAGTCCGTATGTGCCATTTATCAATATTGCTCCTGTAATTGCTGGAACGAATGGAATTTCTCCGATCTTTTTGACTACCGTTGGTGTAACTGGCGGTATTGGAATCGACCTTCAAAACTGGGTGAAGCAAAAAGATGCTGATGGAAATACCATCGTTGATGCTGATGGAGAACCAGTTCTAAAGCAAGAGTATTCTGTAGAAACTGGAACTGTTCTTACAATCAATACCAAGACGAAGAAGCTTTACAACGGTGATAAGGAATTGAAAGATATTTCGGCAGCACTGACTCCTCAGAAAATGGAGTTCATCAAAGCCGGTGGTTCTTACGCTGTTGTGTTCGGAAAGAAATTGCAAACGGTTGCTTGCAAAATTTTAGGAATCAATGTTCCTCAAGTGTATGCTCCTTCTAAAGAAATCACTGTAGAAGGACAAGGTCTGACTGCCGTTGAGAAGATTTTCAACAAGAATGCAGTTGGAAATACGCCAGGTAAAACATTGCATGCTGGCTCTGATGTTCGTGTTGAAGTAAACATTGTAGGTTCTCAGGACACTACAGGTCTAATGACTTCGCAGGAGTTGGAGAACATGGCCGCAACGGTAATTTCTCCGATTGTTGACGGAGCTTACCAATCAGGCTGTCATACAGCATCGGTTTGGGACGATAAGTCGAAGGCAAACATTCCAAGGTTGATGAAATTCATGAACGACTTCGGATTGATCACTGCTCGTGACCCGAAAGGCGTTTATCCAGCAATGACGGATGTAATTCATAAGGTTTTGAATGATATTACCGTGAGCGATTGGGACATCATTATTGGAGGCGATTCTCACACGCGTATGTCGAAAGGTGTTGCGTTTGGTGCTGATTCAGGAACGGTTGCATTGGCTTTGGCCACGGGCGAAGCGACAATGCCAATCCCACAGTCAGTAAAAGTGACCTTCAAAGGCACTATGAGAAGTTTCATGGATTTCCGTGATGTGGTTCATGCTACGCAGCAACAAATGTTGAAGCAGTTTGGTGGAGAGAACGTATTTCAAGGTCGCGTGATTGAGGTTCATATTGGAACTTTGACCTCTGACCAGGCTTTCACGTTTACAGACTGGACTGCAGAGATGAAAGCGAAAGCTTCAATCTGTATTTCTGAAGATGCAACGTTGATTGAATCGTTGGAGATTGCTGGTCTCGCATCCAGATCATGATTGATAAGGGAATGGATAACGAGAAGCACGTTCTGAAAGGATTGATTGATAAAGCGGAGCGAAGAATTGCAGAGATCAAATCTGGTACGAATCCAACGTTAAAGCCAGATGCTACAGCTAAGTACTATGCTGAAGTAGTCATCGACCTCGATGAGATTGCGGAGCCGATGATTGCGGATCCAGATGTGAACAATGAGGATGTTTCTAAGCGCTACACGCACGATCAGATTCGACCATTGTCTTTCTACGGTGGTACTAAGAAAGTCGATTTAGGATTCGTTGGTTCTTGCATGGTTCACAAAGGAGATATGAAGATTTTGGCTCAAATGCTGAAGAATATTGAAGCTCAGCAAGGCAAAGTTGAGTTCAAAGCTCTTTGTAGTAGTTGCGCCTCCAACCTATAATATCGTTGATGAATTGAAAGCGGAAGGCGATTGGGCAGTATTGGAGAAATACGCAGGTTTCGTATTTGACGATAATGCTCCGAAAGCAGCAGCTCGTACCAAGTACGAAAACAAGCTTTACTTAGAACGCCCAGGTTGCAACCTTTGCATGGGTAACCAAGAAAAAGCGGAGCCAGGAGATACGGTAATGGCAACTTCAACACGTTTGTTCAAAAAGGACGAGTTGTGAAGATTCTGGCGAGAAAGGAGAATCTTTATTGTCTTCGACACCAGTCGTAGTATTGTCTATTTTGGGCAGAACTCCAAGCAATGGAAGAGTACAAGCAGCGGTGGATTGGCATTGTCTTAACGAGGTTCAAGCCGTCAGCCAGAGCTTAGTGCTTGCATAGAAACACGACATAATTATTCAAAAATGAGTCAGCCCAGCTCGGGTTTTTTGTGCCGTTTTCTTTACTTCCGCATGACTTGAATGATTAAAATAAACAAGGAACTACTTGCACTTTAGTGTAATACTGGGAGCAGATATTTTGAATTCTGCCAAGTTTATTAACTAGAGAAAAAGCAATTTTAGATATGGCATTATTTGATTTAGATATGATGAAGAAGTATACGCTCGCTTTCCTGAGCGTATTGCGGCAGCACGAAAAGCAGTCGGAAAACCGTTAACCCTTGCTGAGAAAATTCTCTACACGCACTTATGGGATGGAGAAGCAACAACAGCACATGAAAGAGGTAAGTCTTACGTGGATTTTGACCCAGATAGAGTGGCCATGCAAGATGCAACGGCTCAAATGGCCTTGTTGCAATTTATGCAAGCTGGCAAAAAGAAAGTTGCTGTTCCATCAACTGTACATTGCGATCACTTGATTCAAGCACGCATTGGCGCAACGGCCGACCTTCAGGAAGCACTGAACAAGAGTCATGAGGTTTTTAACTTCTTGGAAAGCGTTTCAAATAAGTACGGGATCGGTTTTTGGAAGCCAGGTGCAGGTATTATTCATCAAGTTGTGTTGGAGAATTACGCATTCCCAGGAGGAATGATGATAGGAACCGATAGCCACACGGTAAATGCTGGAGGTTTGGGAATGGTTGCTATCGGTGTTGGTGGTGCGGATGCGGTTGACGTGATGGCAGGAATGCCGTGGGAGCTGAAATTCCCAAAGCTGATTGGCGTGAAATTGACAGGTAAGATGAGCGGGTGGACAGCTCCAAAAGACGTGATTCTGAAAGTAGCTGGAATTCTTACCGTTAAAGGTGGAACTGGAGCAATCGTTGAGTACTTCGGAGAAGGCGCCAAAAGCATGTCGTGTACAGGAAAAGGAACCATTTGCAACATGGGTGCTGAGATCGGTGCTACCACCTCAACTTTCGGTTATGACGAAAGCATGGAGCGTTATTTGCGCGCTACAGGCCGTGCTGATGTTGCCGATCTGGCAAACGGAGTAAAAGAACATTTAACTGGTGATGATGAGGTTTATGCTGATCCGGAGAAGTATTTCGATCAAGTAATTGAAATCGATCTTTCTACACTATCTCCATACATCAACGGGCCTTTTACGCCAGATTTGGCTACGCCAGTTGCTGACATGAAAGAAGCTTCAGCAAAAGCAGGTTGGCCAACTAAAGTTGAGTGGGGATTGATCGGATCGTGCACCAACTCATCGTATGAGGATATTTCAAGAGCGTGTTCTATTGCGGAAGATGCCTTGGCGAAGGCTTGAAGCCAAAAGCAGAATTCGGTATCAATCCAGGTTCTGAGCAAGTTCGTTTTACAATTGAACGCGATGGTTTCATCAATACGTTTGAGAAGCTTGGCGCTACAATTTTCACCAACGCTTGCGGACCATGTATCGGACAATGGGGTCGTTACAACGATCCTAAAAATGGACCGAAGAACACCATCGTTCATTCGTTCAATAGAAACTTCAGTAAGCGTGCAGATGGTAATCCGAATACGCATGCTTTTGTGACATCGCCAGAAATGGTTGCCGCTATTGCGATTTCTGGAGATTTGAACTTCAACCCAATTACTGACACGCTTACCAACGATAAAGGCGAGCAGGTGAAATTGGCTGAGCCAACAGGATTTGAACTTCCACCAAAAGGATTTGACGTGGAAGACAATGGATATTTAGAGCCTGCAGAAGATGGAAGTTCTGTGGAGGTAAAAGTGAATCCTAGTAGCGACAGACTTCAATTGTTGGCTGGTTTTGCACCTTGGGATGGCAAGAATATCACTGGTGCCAAATTGTTGATCAAGGCAGAAGGAAAATGCACGACTGACCACATTTCAATGGCCGGTCCATGGTTGCGTTACAGAGGTCACCTCGATAATATCTCAAACAACACATTGATCGGTGCGGTGAATGCATTCGGTGGAGCAACCAATAAGGTGAAAAACCAATTGGATGGTTCTTACGGAGAAGTTCCAGCTGTGGCCAGAGCTTACAAAGCGGCTGGTGTTCCTTCGGTTGTTGTTGGAGACAGCAACTACGGAGAAGGCTCCTCACGTGAGCACGCGGCCATGCAGCCACGTCATTTGGGCGTGGTAGCAGTAATTGTGAAATCGTTCGCACGTATTCACGAAACAAATCTCAAAAAGCAAGGAATGCTTGGTTTGACTTTCGCCAACGAAGCGGATTACGATAAGATTCAAGAAGATGATACATTCAACTTTATTGACTTAACGGAATTCGCTCCCGGAAAACAGCTTACGATTGAGTTAGTGCATGTGGATGGCTCCATGGACACTATCCTTACAAATCACACCTACAACGAAGCGCAGATTGAGTGGTTCAAAGCTGGTTCTGCTCTGAACATGATCAAAGCAGAGGCCGCAGCCAACGCTTAATTCTTAACTACTTTTGAAGCGGGCATCAGACACGTTCTGATGCCCGTTTTTGTTTTCACCTACTTATTTAACCCTGTAAATGATACAATAAGAGATGAAATTAACCCTGTATATTCACCAAATTAGTGAATATTTAACCCTGTAAATGTTACATTTGTAGCATGTATCATCGGAAAATACACTATCAGCTGCTGGATTGGGCGCAATCTGAGAAACGCAAGCCGTTGGTATTGCGTGGGGCACGGCAGGTGGGGAAGACAACGGCTGTCATTGATTTTGGTGCAACGTTCAAGCAGTTCATTCCTCTTAATCTGGAAAGGACGGAACATCGAAAACTGTTTGAAACAGAACGGCCCATTGCTGAATTGGTGGACGCCATCTTCTTTCAAGCAAAGAAGAATACAGAACTTCTTTCCGAAACACTGCTGTTCATTGACGAGATACAGGCAGAACCAAAGGCGTTTCCGATACTTCGGTATCTCTACGAGGAATTTCCCGACCTCAAGGTGATTGCAGCAGGTTCGCTGCTCGAAACGCTTTTTGACGTGAATAGGAGTTTTCCCGTGGGAAGGGTGGAGTATATGCAGATGCATCCCGTGAATTTTTCAGAGTTTTTGGGTGCTATCGGTGAGCATGAGGTGCAGAAGGCTCTTGAGTTTGTTCCTGTGAAGAACTATGCACATGACGAACTGAAACGCTTGTTCAATACCTACGCTATTATTGGTGGAATGCCTGAAATTGTGGCCGAATATGCCGCAAGTCGCGACCTGACCAAGGTTTCGCGATTATACGCTTCGCTCATTCAGGGATATTTGGAGGATGTGGAGAAATATGCGAAGAATGAAACGCAGCGACAGGTGATTCGGCACGTTATCAATGCATCATTCCTCGAAGCAGGAACGCGAATAAAATTTCAGGGTTTTGGACGTTCGAATTACCGTTCTCGCGAAATGGCAGAGGCGTTCCGTTCGTTGGAACAGGCCATGGTCATCCGTTTGATGTACCCGGTGACAGGAACCACACTGCCGCTTATCCCCGACCTGAAACGTTCTCCCAAACTACAGGTGCTCGATACGGGAATGTTCAATCACATGTCGGGCGTTCAGCAGGAAATGGTGCTTCTTAGCGACCTTTATCCTATTCACCAAGGCAGACTGATGGAGCATCTGGTCATTCAGGAATTTCTGTCTGTGCAATTGGATCCGCTATTCAAACCTTATTTCTGGGTGCGTGAAAAGGTGAATAGCGATGCCGAGGTCGATATGGTCATACCTTTGGGCGCTGATCTTATTCCGATAGAGGTCAAGGCTGGAAAAACGGGGAAACTGCGTTCGCTCCATCAATTCATGGATGTTGCTCCGCATAGCATGGCCATTAGGGTTCATGGTGGAAATTTTAGTATTGAAAAAGTGAAAACCATTTCAGGAAAAGAGTTTTGTTTGATGAATGTGCCTCACTACGCAGCGGCTCAATTACCACAATACATAAAACATTTGGCCGAACAGGTCTCTTCAAATGGCTAAAAAAATCATCCCTAAAAAAGCAAAGCCTGCCATATCAGTCAAGAATCGTCATTGGTTCAAACGCGTTCTACGCTTTGTTGGAAAGGCTATACTCGGACTTTTTCTGTTTAGCGTTGCGATGGTTGTGATTTATCGCTTTGTTCCAGTGCCCGTTACCATTCTTCAGCTCACGCGATGCGTAGAGCAATTTCGTGATGAGAAACCCATTAGGCTCAAGAAAGATTGGGAGCCGCTGGAGAATATCAGCAACAAATTACAATTGGCGGTGGTCTGTGCCGAGGATCAGAAATTCCTCAACCACCATGGTTTTGATATCGAAGCCATTGAAAAAGCCATTGAGCACAATCAGAAAGGAAAGCGCGTTCGCGGTGCAAGTACCATCAGTCAGCAAACGGCCAAAAACGTTTTTCTATGGGAAGGAAGGACATGGGTTCGGAAAGGATTAGAAGTCTATTTTACCGCGTTGATCGAACTTTTCTGGAGTAAGGAGCGCATCATGGAAGTGTATCTGAACGTGATTGAGATGGGTGATGGCATTTATGGCGCGCAGGCGGCATCAAAACATTATTTCAAGAAAGATGCATCTCAGATTTCAAGTACTGAAGCCGCACTTTTAGCTTCGATTTTACCAAGTCCGAGAAAATACTCTGCGGTCAATCCAAGTGGTTTTGTACGTGGCCGCCAATCCTGGACAATGGGTCAAATGAACCATTGGGGAGGGAAATTGGATTACGAAAATCCGCCTGTTCACAAGGAAAAGAAGAAGAAAAGGAAGAAATAGCCAATGGTCAATTACAACCCAAAAAGCTGGTTCAGCATCATTTTCCAGCTTCACAAGTATGATACTTTCCGACAGTTGCTTCCCACCATGGCCGTGTTGGCGGTTTTAACGCTCGGCTTTTGCTACTTGGAAATAGAAATTCTCAACCTTGAATACACCAGCACTATTGCCGTGCATTCGCTCATCGGTTTCGTGCTTTCCCTGTTGCTCGTTTTTCGTACGAACACCGCTTACGATCGTTGGTGGGAAGGCCGCAAGCATTGGGGCGCATTGGTCAATAATACGCGTAATCTTAGCATCAAACTCAGTCAGATAATTCCTGAAGATCAGGTGGAACGAAGACAGCTTTTCCGCGTGCTCATCACCAATTATGTTTTTGCAATGAAAGAGCACTTGAGGATTGGTGTTTTGGAACATGAATTGGAGGAAATCGCTGGTTTTGACAAGAAGGAGGTGCTCAGCAGAGACCATGTGCCCAATGCCATCGCGCAACAGCTTTATGCTCAAATTTTGCTGCTCAAGAAAGATGGATTGATTAGCGAAGAACAACAGATTGTTCTTGATTCTGAGTTCCGAGCTTTGACGGACATTATTGGATCCTGCGAGCGCATCAAGAAAACGCCTATTCCGTATTCCTACAGCGCGTTCATCAAGAAATTCATATTCATCTATGTGATGAGTCTGCCATTTGGTGTGGTTCGCGACTTCGGTTATTCCACCATTTTCGTGGTTGTCTTCATCTTCTATGTGTTGGCCAGTTTGGAGCTTATTGCAGAAGAGATCGAAGATCCGTTCGGGCCAGATGCAAACGACCTTCCAACCGATACGCTATCGGAGACCATCAAAGGGAATTTGAAGGAGTTGTTCTGAATTTGAATAAGGGGAGAACATAAAAAAGAAAAACACGCCCCCTTCGAGACACGTTTTTCCTTTTCTCATTGCATCCGTTGCAGGCGTTCAATGATTCGCCATTGCGGTACTACACGTCCAAGTTTCTGTCTTTCAGATGAAAATTGGTGTGAAAAACACCAATTTTTCTGTTCGGAACAGGAAAATTGCTGTTCTGGACACAAACGTTTTGGTGAATCACCGAGAAATTGCTCCGAAAAACAGCAAAAATGGTGTCCAAAAGAGCAATTTGCATGCTCAGGACACCATTTTAACAGGGAGGCAGACCTTAGGTCTCAGCCGTCAGCTTAACTGACCTTTGATCAGATCAAGGCTCTGGGTTAGGGGCGGGATCGGTCGGTGTTTCCGGCTCTTTGGGTTCGGCAGGAGTCTGTGCTGGCCCACGTCCTGGGAATTCCTTCTTCAGATCCTCATACAATGGAGTGATGCCCGGAATGTTCTGCTGTTCGGACAACAACGCCACATAGTTGTAGATCGAAAGACTGTTCTGCCACAGGTCGTATCTGGTAAGCAGCTTGGTGTCAGAAACCATATCGGTCAACTCCGCAAACTGCTGAACAAAAGGCGTCAGATCTCCGAATCCGTTGAAGTCCTTTTCGTGCTCCAGTACATCCACAAAGAAGGGGATGATCTGAGGATACTGCTGCATATAGGTTCTCACCTTCAATATCCACGCAATGCGCTCATCGCCCACAGAGCCGTGCTCTTTTCTTCCTTCGGGTGTGAGGTTGATACACTTGGGGGTCAGAATGGTGCGGATGGTGGTCAATGCAGTGTTCAGGTCCGTCTTTTCCTGTGCCGTCAATTCAAAACTGATCTTGTTTACACTCATGATATTTGGGTTTTAAGGGTTTATATGTTCTGTTTGGTCTTCTGGAAAACGGAAGAACTCATGGTAGCTATGGTCCAAGCTTCGAATGACTTTTTCCAAGTAATCGATGGTGATATTGACCTTTGCATTCTCAATTTTCCAGATATACTGTCTGTCAACTTCCAACCTGTCTGCGAGTTCCTGTTGGGTCAAATTGTTCTGAATTCTCACTCTTTTGACCCGATCTGCGACCAGTCGCCTAAGCCTATGTTGACAGTTATTAGACAAATGGAATACGTTCAATTGAAAATCCTGTACCCATGAGAGGATTACAAACAATAAAGCCCCTTCGGTTGAAGAGGCTTGAAAGATGATGTTTGGGGATATTCATTCCTTTATCTCCACCCGCCCCCAAGTGCCTTGTACAAGTTCACCTTGGCCGATTGCCGTCTCTTTTCCACATCAACCAACTCAAGTTGTGCCTGTAGCACGCTTTCCTGAGTAACGATCAGGTCGAGATAGTCGGTACGTGCCGACCGGAAAAGCTCGGCAGCAGTCTCAACAGCCTGACCGAGCACTTCACTCTCTTCCTTTTTCTGTGCGCTCAGCTGCTGGAGGCGATCGAGGTTGGCCAGTTGGTCGGAAACCTCCATGAAACCACCAAGTACGCTTTTCTGATATTCATACATGGATGAAAACTGCCCGGCCTTGGCCGTGGCGAACTGGGCTTTCAGCGCACTCATGTTGAACAGTGGAGCTGCAAGTCCGCCAAGCACACCGTAGCCGATGGATGCAGGTGAACTGAACAGGAACTTCGGGTAGAATGCATTGAAGCCCAATGCCGCACTGATGTTGATATTAGGAAAGAAGGCGGCACGGGCGGCCTTCAGGTCGAACTTGCTTGCCTGCACCTGAAATTCGGCCTGCCGAATGTCAGGGCGGTTAAGGAGCAACTGTGACGGAACTCCTGCCGAAATGGCTGCCGGCATTTCACCATAGAGGTTTTCCCTATTGCGTTCTATCGCTTCGGGGTATCGGCCCAGTAGGAAGTTGATCCGGTTCTCGGTTTCGGTTATCTGCTGCCGGAGTTCAATTTCGAGCGAACGTGCATTGAGCAACTGTGCCCTGAACTGCTGAACCGCAAGCAGGTTTGCCCTTCCGGCCTCCATCTGCCATTCGGCTGCATCCAGTGCTTCTTCACGCTTGGCAATGGTCTGCTGCACGATCTCCAGTGCATTGTCAATGGCTATCAGCTCATAGTATGCGGTAGCCACTTCGGCCACAAGATTGGAGGTGACGAAGTTCTTTCCTTCCACGCTGGCCAGATAACTGGCCATGGCCGCCTTTCTGCTGTTGCGCAGCTTGCCCCAGATGTCCACCTCCCAAGTGGCGGTAAAACCTGCAAAGTAATCCTGAAGCGGATTTGGCACCACTTTGCCCGGTTCGTAGTCGGTGGTGGAGTTTCCGGCAAAGTCGGGCGTATAGCGTGCAAACTTGTCAACCCCTGCCGAAACCTCCGCCTGAAGCTGTGGGAAAAGGTCTCCGGTGGCACCTCTCACTCCGGCTCGTAACATCTCAATGCGCTGAAGCGCCATCTGAAGATCGAAGTTGTTGTTCAGGGCTGTGTCTATGAGTGCGGTAAGTGCTTCATCGGCAAAGTAGCTACGCCAGTTGGTGTTGGCCCAGTTTGCACTGTCCGCAGAAGGGATGTTGAAACTGGCGGGCATGCTGCGTTCGCGTACCGACAGGTCTGTTTCGAGGGTCTTGCAACCGCTGACAAGCAACGGAAGCAAGGCCACATATATATATTGATATGGTTTCATTTTCAAGGTCGTTAAAGGGTTTCTGTGAACGGGCCCTCATCTTTCCGGCTTCTGCTGAACCGTTCTGAGATGGTACCGAAGATGAAATAGAGCCCCGGAATGATGATGACGCCGAACAGCGTTCCGAAAAGCATACCACCGAAGGCAGCTGCTCCGATGGTCCTATTGCCCACGGCCCCGGCACCTGTGGCCACCAACAGCGGCACAAGGCCAGCCATGAATGCGAACGAGGTCATTAAAATAGGGCGCAGACGAAGTTTTGCGCCTTCAACGGCCGCAGCCATCACCGTTCTTCCCTCACTGTGTTTCTGGGCAGCAAATTCTACAATGAGAATGGCGTTCTTACCCAGCAGCCCGATGAGCATTATCATGGCGATCTGCGCATAGATGTTGTTCTCAAGGCCCAGCACAGAAAGCAGGAAGAACGCACCGAAGATGCCTGTGGGCAACGAGAGGATGACAGGCAGGGGTAGCAGGAAACTCTCGTACTGTCCGGCCAGGATAAGGTAGATGAACAGCAGACATATCAGGAAGATGATGATGCCCTCGTTGCCTGCGTTCACCTCATCATACGAGATGCCTGACCAGGCAATGTCATACCCCATTGGAAGGGTGTTGTCTGCCACTTCGCGCACGGCTTTCAGGGCGTCACCACTGCTGTATCCGGGAGCCTGCTCCCCGTTCAGCTCGGCAGAGTTGTACATGTTGTACCGCGTTATCTGATCCACTCCGTAATCCTTCTCCAATGTGACGAAGGTGGACAGAGGCACCATTTCGCCTCTGTCATTGCGCACCCTAAGTTGGAGAATGTCCTCTGGGTTTGCCCTGTATTCTGGCAGTGCCTGCACCATCACCTTATAGGTCTTACCGAATTTGATGAAGTTCGAAGCATACTCGCTGCCCACATAGGTGGAGAGTGTGCTCATGGCGTTGCTCACGGTCACTCCTTTCTGCGCGGCCTTATCATGGTCCACGTTGAGCACATACTGCGGAATGCTGGCGTTGAAAATGGAGAAGCAACCGGCAATTTCGGGCCGTGCCTCCAAGTTGGTGATGAACTCATTGACAACCGTCTCCATTTCCTTCAGGTCACCTGTCCCCGTTCTTTCGAGCAGTTTCACCTCAAAGCCGCTTGCGTTTCCATATCCCGGCACAGCGGGCGGTGGGAAGAAGTCTATCTGGGCCTCTGCGATCCGGGCAGTCCTGGCCTTCAGCTTTTCAATGACCTCTTCCACAGAGGCATCGCGCTCACCCCATTCTTTAAGGTTGATGAGAAAGCTGCCATAGGTCGCTCCTGTTCCATCCGAAAGGATGTTGGTGCCCGCAAGGGATGAGATGCTTTCGATATCCTCCACCTGCCGCGCCTCTTCAATAATGGCATCCACCACTTGTTTGGTGCGCTCAAGCGTGGAGCCTGGTGGGGTAAGCACGTTGATATAGAACATGCCCTGGTCCTCGTTGGGTATGAAGCCCGGGCTGAGCGTCCTGCCGAAAAGACCCGCACTGACCACAAATACAGCCAGTATGCCCCAGGTCACAGCCCTTCTGCTGATGATTCTGTTGAGGAGGCTCCCGTATCGGCCTTCCATGTTGGCATACCAATGATTGAAGCCCGCGAAAAATCTTGTGAGGAACGTTTCCTTCTTGGCGTCCTGATGTTTCAGCAGCAAAGAGCAGAGCGCGGGGGCCAGCGTCAGTGCCACAATGCCCGAAAGCACGATGGCAATGGCCATGGTGAGAGAGAACTGGCGGAAGAAGATGCCCGAAGGGCCGCTCATGAAGGCCACGGGGATGAACACGGCCGACATGACCAGCGTGATGGCGACAATGGCCCCGCTGATCTCTTTCATGGCGGCCTTGGCGGCCGCCTTCGCCCCCATGCCGTGGCGTTCCATCTTGGCATGCACGGCCTCCACCACCACGATGGAGTCGTCCACCACGATCCCTATCACAATGACCAGCGCGAAAAGGGTGATGAGATTGAGCGAGAACCCAAGGAACTGCATGAAGAAGAACGTGCCCACAATGGACACGGGCACGGCAAGGGCGGGAATGAGCGTTGCCCTCCAGTTCTGCAGGAAGACGAACACCACCAGCGTTACCAGCAACAGGGCCTCGATGAAGGTTTTGACCACCTCACGTATCGAAGCGTCCATGAACCGCGAAATGTCGTAACTCACCTCATAGTCCATTCCTTTTAGGAACATGGTCTGTTTCAGTTCTTCCATACGGATCTTCACGTTCTCGATCACTTCCTTGGCATTGGAACCGGGCAATTGTTTGAGAATAATGGAGGCTGTAGGTCTGCCGTTATACTTGGCCTCCACATCGAAATACTCCGTACCGAACTCAAGTTCGGCCACGTCCTTTAGGCGAAGGATACGGCCATCCTCCAAGGCTCTCAGTGGCAGGTTCTCATACTGTTCCACCGTGTTGAACCTTCCGGGATAGCGCAGCACGTACTGGAGGTCGGAGTTCAAGGTGCGTTCAGAATTCTCGCCCACCTTGCCGGGAGATGCCTCCAGGTTCTGCTCTTCAAGTGCATTGAGCACATCCTCGGTGGCCACGTCATAGGCCAGCATCTTATCGGGCTTGAGCCAAATGCGCATGGCGTATTCCTTGGCCCCGAGAATGTTGGCATAACCCACGCCTTTGATGCGCTTCAGTTCAGAGAGCACATTGAGGTCGGCAAAATTGTGGATGAATTTCTCGGTCATCGCTGGGTCATCGGTGTAGATGTTCAGATACATCAGAATGGCGTTTTCCTCCTTACCGATAAGCACTCCTCTTTGGATCACTTCGGGCGGTAACTGTCCCATCACATCGGTAATGCGGTTCTGCACATTCACGGCAGCCACATTGATGTCGGTGCCTGTCTCGAATATCACCTGTACGATGCCCACTCCGTCATTTCCCACATCACTGCTCATGTATTTCATGTTGGGAACTCCGTTTATCGCACGTTCCAGCGGTTCTATGGCCGCCTTGGTAACGGTTTCGGCATTGGCCCCCTGATATTCCACCTCAACGTTCACCTCGGGCGGGGCCACAGAGGGAAAGAGGGTCATGGGCAATTGGAATATGGAGAGGATGCCCAGAAAAACAATGATCAACGAGATCACTATGGCCAGTATGGGCCTGTCTATGATATTTGCTTTCATGATTGTGTTCCTTAGTGATTAACAGGCTGTGAGTGTTCTGCCTGTTCGGGAACGATACGGTCGCCCTCCTTTACCAACTGCACGCCTTCGTACAGGATACGCTCGTGCTCTGAAAGACCTGAACTTATGACGAACAGATGCGGAAGGCGCACCAGCGTTTCAAAGCTCCTCACCTTCAGTGTGCTGTCGGCTCCCACCACATAGACGCACAGTTGTTCCTGTCGGTCGAAGGTGCAGCTTTGCGGTATGACCAATGCATGTGGCAACGACTTGGTCACCTGTACCCTGCCCGAGGCACCGTGTTTCAATACTCCCTGCGGATTGGGAAATGTGGCGCGGTACGCAATAGTGCCCGTATTCGGGTCAAACTCACTTTCCGTAGTGCTGATGACACCGCTGAACGGATACAGGGTTCCATTGGCCAGCACTAGTGACACCTCCTTGGAACTGCGGCCATCTTCTTCTATGGCATGATCGAGATGCTCGGTTTCGGACACGTTGAAGTAGGCGAAGATCTGCGAGTTGTCGGAAATGGTTGTGAGAAGCGTTCCCTCCTCTACCAGACTGCCTTCCTTGTTGGGTAAGCGGTTCACCGTTCCGTTGAAAGGTGCTCGCACCTCTGTGAACTGCAAGTTCAATCTGGCACCTTCTTCGGCTGCCTGTGCCATTTCCAACTCCGATCTCAGGGTCTGTACTTCGGCCTCGGCCACCGCATATTCCGCAGCCGAAATGATATTCCGGTCAAGCAATTTCTTTGAGTTGCCGAGCTCTATTTCGGCCGCCTGCATCCTTGCCCGCGCACTGCCCGTGGCAGCAATGGCCTGTTGCAGTTCCTGCCGGAACGGAGCTTGCCCTATAATGAACAGCACCTGACCTTTGGTCACTTGCTGTCCCTCGTCCACCTTGATGGCATCAATGAAACCGTTCAGTCTTGCCCTTATCTGTACATTTCTGATAGCCTCCAACTGGGCAACATGGTCGGTGGTATAGCTCGTATCGGTAATCATGGGGCTGATCACTCGGAATGTTTTCAATTTATTGTCCCCCTCGTTCTTCTTATCAGAACATGCGGTGAGTATTATACTCGCCAACACGCCCATGAGCAACACATTTGTTCTCATTACCTTGTTTTTTATTGATTTGAATGATACTTTGAAATGCGACCAGGTGCGCAGCATGGCATACGCAGAACCGTTGACTCCTTAGTGGTAGTGGTCAACCGGGCACGTGGTCGCAGGGCGTCACAGCAACTGTGGCGCAAGCATACAATCAAACCTTAGGCGGGGGAGAAACCAGTTCGGGATGGAACTGGTCTGAAAATTTGTCGTTGTTCAGCAGGAACTTACGTTTGCTGGCCGAACACTCTCTCGTAGGAAGCGGGTCTATATTGTACCGCGAGAAAGAATCCAAGTTCTTTTTAAGAGCGAGCCCGTCATCGCCATTGTCGTTGTCGTCATGTTCTGGAATAGCGTTCTTGATTTCAAGACCTTTTTCCAGTACAATCTCAATGACGCTCTCCATCTCATTGTATGCGAGATTTTCGGCAACATGTTCTGGCTTCACGTCAGGAGCGTCCACACTACAGTTGAGAATCTGTATCGCGGTCAGAAACCAAAAAAATCTGAGTAGGATATGTTCTCTTAGCGATAGCATTTAGCGGCAAAGCTAAATATAAACGACCGCTCAATCACTTAAAGTTTGTTAAGAATGGGACATTGAGCGGCCAGATTTACTTCTTACCAAGATAAGCTGTCAGCATCCAAACGGTTTTTTCTTGTTGACTGATGTAGTCGCTCATCTGCGAATTGGTTCCTTCATCCCCTGCTTCTCCAGATAAGTCAAGAATTTTTCGTTCCATTTCCAAAAGTGTTTTCAGATTGGCGAGCGTGGTGGAAACAGTTCCTTCACCATCTTTCACATTTGCAGCTTCTTTAATGGTAGAATGCTCTAAATAAGCAGTGAATGTGTGATACGGGGTTTCTCCAAGCGTTAGAACACGTTCTGCAATTTCATCCACTTTCATCACGGCATCGTTATACAACTCCTCAAATTTGATGTGAAGTTCAAAGAAACTTGGTCCTTGAATGTTCCAATGAAAACCGCGAAGATTCTGATAGAACATCTGGTAGTTTGCTAAAAGCACATTCAATTCTTGTGCTAGATCGTTTGATTGTTTCGTATTCAATCCTATTTGATTAGTAGTCATCTCTTTTCGTTTTTGATTTACATGACAAAGGTGCACGACCAATAGTTATCAATCAAATCAATAATAAGTATATTGGCATAGTTAAAAACTATATTAATGACATTACAGCAACTCGAGTACATCCGTGCGCTTGATATAGAAAGGAACTTTGTGCGTGCAGCCGAAAGGTGTTTTGTAACGCAGCCATCTCTCACCATGCAGGTTCAAAAGCTAGAAGAGCAGCTTGGCGTCAAGATTTTCGACCGATCAAAAAAACCGTTGATACCAACGCCATTGGGCGAGAGACTGGTCGCGCAGGCGTACACCATTCTTCGCGAAGCAGAACGTTTCACTGAAATGGTAAAAGAGCAGGAAGGCAAACTTTCTGGCGAATTGAAAGTGGGAATTATTCCAACCCTAGCGCCTTATCTCTTGCCATTATTTGTCCCAAAGTTTGAGTTTGAGTTTCCCGAAATACGGTTGCTGGTGCAGGAGTTGCAGACCAATGTAATCGTGGATAAACTAAGGAAAGACGAACTCGATCTTGGAATTCTTGTTACGCCATTGGAAGAGAAAGGCATTCAAGAATCGGTGATTTTTAATGAGCCGATGGTTGGATACGTGGGAAGAAATCACCGCCTTTTCTCAAAGTCCGAAATCGATGTCGCTGAACTCGATCTGGATGATACATGGCTGCTTTCCGAAGGGCATTGCTTACGTGGGCAAGTGCTCAACATTTGTAAAGCTCATCAGAATGATGAAACACACAATTTTGTGTTTGAAAGTGGCTCTTTAGAAACCTTGGAGCGTTTGGTGGAACTTCATCGTGGTATGACAATACTGCCATTTCTGGCCACGCTGAACTTGGGTAAAAATCAACGCGAGTTATTGCGGGATTTCGTTGGTCACGCTCCTGTAAGAGAAGTGAGTATTGTTACAAATCGTGTTCACGTGAAAACAGCTATGATAGAGGCACTTCGCACTACTATTCTTGGTTCTATTCCTGCACAACTACTAAATGTTGAGGGTCAGGTAATACCGTTGTAAAATAAGCGTTGGTAACTATTGTCGAGTTGGTCTTTCTGTGACAAATGCAATACATAAATCAACGACCTTTGATATACCCACATTAATACTGCCTTATGGCTCAAGATCTTATTCAACGTGTAAAATTTGCACATCGTACTGATGGCGAAAGCTTCTCTAAAACTTTAAATCAGCGTGTAAATGCCTACTTCAAAGAGAAAGGTATTTCAAAATATGCTGATGCCAGAATGTATCTGAAATCATTCATCATCCTTTCGGCCTACCTCGTTCCGCTTATTCTGATGCTGGTAGGAGTTACAACTTCAATTCCAGCAATTGTTCTTTCTTGGATGCTAATGGGAGTTGCTATTTCGGGAATTGGAATGTCCGTAATGCACGATGCAAACCACGGTTCTTATTCTAGCAATAAATGGGTGAACAAAGGAGTTGGATATTTATTGAACTTAGTTGGCGGAAGCGCTGAGAATTGGAAAATTCAGCACAATATTCTTCATCACACGTATACAAACATCGATGGGTTGGATGCCGATACGGTCACTTTTCCTATGCTCCGTTTTTCGCCTTTTGCCAAAAGAAGAGCCGTTCATCGGTTCCAACATATTTACGGTTGGTTCTTCTACGGGCTGATGACCGTTAGTTGGGTTTTTATGAAAGACTTTAAGCAATTAGTAGATTACAAGAACTCAGGAATGACCACCAATTATGACACGGGTTTCGGCCTCATCATTCTACGAGTGGTCTTATTCAAACTGGCATATTTGTTCGTAACGCTTGCCTTACCAATTTACATTCTACCAATTCCTTGGTACGGAACAGTAGGATGTTTTTTCTTAATGCATTTTATTGGCGGACTTATTTTAGGAATGGTATTCCAAGCAGCACATATCATGGAAATATGTGAGTTCAGCAAACCGAATGAAGAAGGAAAGATGAAAGATGAGTGGGCTATTCATCAACTTAGAACCACCACAGATTTTGCTCCGAATAATAAGCTGGTAACTTGGTTTGTGGGCGGACTGAATTTTCAAGTGGTTCATCACCTTTTCCCAAAGATCGATCTGATGCATTATCCAGCTTTAGCGCCAATTGTTACTCAAACCGCCAAAAGATTTCGACTTGCCTTATCATTGTATTCAACATTTACAGAGGCTGTTTTAGGTCACGGAAAAATGCTTCGTGCGCTTGGACGAGAAGATATTCCTTCTTCTATGGTAGTTCTCACATAATTGAGTTGTTGATTAACGGTTCAAGGCTAACTTTGCCGCATGCTTAAAAACGACCTTTTATTACGCGCAGCGCGAGGAGAAAAAGTAGAACGAACTCCAGTTTGGCTCATGCGTCAAGCAGGAAGAATTCTTCCAGAATACAGAGAAGTGCGTGCTAAAATGGGCGGTTTCAAAGAGTTGGTTGAAAACCCCGAATTTGCGTGCGAGGTAACAATTCAACCAGTTGACCATTTAGGTGTTGATGCCGCAATCATTTTCTCAGATATATTGGTCATTCCCGAAGCTATGGGATTGCCGTATCAGATGGTAGAGAAGAGAGGACCATGGTTTGAGAATACTATCCGATCTGCTGCAGATGTTGAAAGAATGGTAGTGGCCGAAGCAGAAGGTGTTCGGTATACTATAGACGCTATTGCCATGACCAAAAAGGAATTGGCAGGACGTGTTCCTTTGATTGGTTTTGCAGGTGCACCTTGGACTATCTTTTCTTATATGATCGAAGGAAGTGGTTCGAAGACGTTCTCAAAAGCGAAGAAGTTTCTCTATACCGAGCCTGTTCTGGCTCATAAACTACTTGAGAAAATTACCCTCAGTACGATCAATTATCTTAAAGGGCAAATTGAGGCAGGCGCTGATATTGTTCAGATATTCGATAGCTGGGCAGGAATTCTTAGTCCAGAACAATACAAGGAATTTGCATTGCCATATATCGCTCGTATTTGCGATGCAATTGATGATGTTCCAGTAACGGTTTTCGCCAAGGGAGCATACTTCATTCGTAAAGAGTTGGGCGAATTGAATTGCCAAACAATAGGCCTTGACTGGAACATGGATATTAGCGAAAGTCGTTCGTTGATTGGTCCATCCAAAACACTTCAAGGTAACCTTGATCCTTGCGTGCTATATGCTGAAGACGATGTAATTGTCTCAAAGACAATTGAAATGCTGCAAGCTTTTGGACCTGACCGTCACATCGCCAACCTTGGCCACGGAGTTTATCCAGATATCGATCCTAGAAAAGTGAAGTTGATGGTGGACACCGTGAAGAGCTATCGGTTCTAGGTGTTGAAACCTTCTTTTTTGAGGCTGTAAGTTGAGTTAATTCTTGACTAAATTCGATTATGCCTTTTCCATCAATCATCCAGGTATTAATCATGTTGGGGTTTCCGATCATCGTTATCGAGATTGTGAAGCGCAACAAACTTGCTGGCATGGTTGGCCCCGTCATTCTGTGTTATGGAGTTGGTCTTGTTGTTGGAAACTTACCCGATTCTCCTGTTAACACACAGCTGAGCCAAACCGTTGCCGAGGCCATGGTCCCACTTGCCATTTCGCTCATGTTACTTTCTACGCGATTTATGGCATGGCTTAAATATGCAAAGCAAACTGCCAAATCGTTTGCTTTGGCGGTAATTGCTGTGCTTGTTTCTTCGTTTGCGGTTTCAGCATATTTCCACTTGCAGGAAATGGGTGTAGATGACGTTTGGAAGTTGAGCGGAATGATGGTGGGAGTTTACACCGGGGGAACGCCCAACTTGGCTGCTATTGGTACAGCCTTGGGTATTTCCAATGAGGTTTTCATAGTTCTTAATGCATGCGATCTAATGTTGAGCGCGCTGTATTTGATTCTTCTATTATCTGTAGCTCAGAAAATGGCACTTAAGTTCTTGCCATCTTTTGTTCCGAAAGAAAAGCACGATAGAGACGAGACTTTCCACTATCAGCGAGTAGAGCGAATGGCATCTGCCAAGACCTTGGCACGTGCTTGGTCTCTTGCTTTCTTGCTTTCTACAGGGATTCTTGGAGCAAGCATCGGTTTTTCAATTCTTATCGATGGAAAAATCACAGCTCCTTCGGTTATTCTGGCTGTCACTACCTTAAGTATAGCAGCATCTTTCGTAAAGAAGATCAGGTTTCTCCCTCGAACTTATGAGTTTGGCGAATATTTCCTTTTAGTATTCTGCATGGGTATTGGTTCAATTTCCAATTATACCGAAATGTTGCAAGCAAGCCCGAATGTGCTGCTTTATGTGACGTGTGTTTTTGTTGGAACACTGGCCATTCACTTCCTGTTGTCGTGGATGTTTAGAATTGATGCAGATACAACGCTTATCACCTCAGTTGCAGGCATTTTTGGGCCAGCGTTTATTGGTCCTGTGGCAAGCGTACTTAAAAACAAGGATATTGTGGTAAGTGGACTTACAACAGGACTGGTTGGCTATGCAATTGCTAATTATTTAGGGTTAGGAATGGCGCAAGTGTTCCACGTCATGTTTCCCTAAATTTGCCTCATGAGTCAAGAACAAACCTTTGATATCTGCATCGTTGGTGGCGGAATTGTTGGAGCTGCTACAGCCTATAGTTTTCAGCAGGCTTATCCCGAACTGAAAGTTCTTCTCATTGAGAAGGAAAACCACCCGGCACCACACCAAACAGGGCATAATTCAGGTGTGATCCATTCCGGTATCTACTACAAACCAGGTTCGTACAAGGCCAAGAATTGCGTAAAAGGAAAAGATCAACTCATTGCCTTTGCTAAGGAGCATGGTGTAAACCATGATGTGTGCGGAAAGGTGATCGTTGCTACGGATGAAAGTGAGTTTCCGCATATGGAAAAGGTTTTTAGCAATGGTATTGCTAATGGCTTAACGGACATTCGCTGGATCAATACCAATGAGATAAAGGAAATTGAGCCACATTGTACGGGAATTAAAGGCATTTGGGTGCCCTACACTGGTATTATCGATTTTGTGGGAGCAACAGCCAAAATGCTGGAGTTAACACAGGCATTGAACCCAGAAGGTAAGGGTTGTTTTTGGAGAAGAGGTCTGTTCACGCAGAGGAATCAGGAGTAAAGAATATTAGAACGGATAAGGCCAATTACAAAGCCAAGTACATGGTTTTCTGTGGCGGATTGCAATCGGACAGGTTGGCCAAGAAGGATGGCAAAACTTAGGACATGTCCATAGTTGGTTTCCGTGGGAGATTATTAGTATGAGTTGACAGAGGCGGCCAAACACGCTGGGTCCGGGTAACTTACTTATCCAGTTCCAAACCCCGGGAGTTTCCTTTCTTTAGGCGTGCATTTTACCCGTATGACAGACGGAAGTGTGGGAGGTGGCCTCGAATGCGGTCTTCACCTTAAACGTGAAGGTTACGGAAAGACTGATTTCAACTTGCGAGATACGGAAGCACTTTCCTTCAGAGGAACATGGAATCTGCTCTTCAATCATTTTGGGTTTGCTTATAATGAATACAGAAGAGTTGCTTTTCTTAAATGTCTTTGTTCCTAAAATCGTTTGGCTATAAAGATTGACTCTGCATCTAACAATGGAAGATCTTCAGCCTGGAAGGGCAGGAGTGAGGGCCATGGCCCTGGGCCTTGATGGCGAAACAATTGATGATTTTAGAATTGAACAGAAAGGCAATTCCTTACACGTGCTGAATGCACCTAGTCCAGCGGCTACGGCCAGTTTGGCAATTGGAGATCAAATAAGGGAAATGGCAGAAGAGCGCTTTACGCTTCAAGACAAGATCAATCAGTGATCCGATACTTCTCTGTAAACGTATCCCACTTGATGATGAACTGATCCATGATCTCATCAATGTTTTTCAGCAGAATTGGGTCTGGTGCATTCAAGTTTCTGAAATAGTCTTTCTGAAATTCATTTAGACCATACTTATGAAACACCGCTCGGCTCATAGCGTAATGGGTGTTCTTTGAAGGATAATTGATCTTCTTGAAATATGCCAATGTGTTTTCTATGGCAGATCGCATGGTTACGGTATCAACACCATAAACAGCAGCCAGTTTGGCAACCGTAAGTTCCTTTATTCTATCTTCCTGACCTTCATGAAAATACTCATCAAGCAGATGAAAATTACCTGCAAGTACGATCATTAGAAAATCATCTTGGTTTTCGGGGTCAACCGTTGCCCGAGCAATAAGATTAAGATCGTTGTTAAGTAGCTCTGCCACTTCGCCAAAACTTGTGTCTACTGCGTTGAAAACGATGTTGACGAACAGATCGGCTACCTTTTCTTCTTCTACTTTCTTCTTGAAAATGGAGGTGATGCCAAATGCCATCTAAAATCTTTAACTGGGTTCAAACAAAGTTATGCTGACGTTAAGCGGGATCAAAGCAAGTTGAACGGCACTTGTTAACAGCGTTTTCCACATTCTTGCAAAAAAGAAGCCCCACTTTCGTAGGGCTTCCAACCGATGGTGCATGATAACTCGATCAACCAATAAACCAAGTAAAACGACCAGCATTTGCGTATCACAACCTCATCGGTGCTAGTAAAACCTACACCTGTCGGTGTTTGTTCACTAGAAACGCAGCAGATCTGGTTTATTGTAAGGAGGACAACAAAAAAGCCGCTGAAATCTCAGCGGCTTTTCAAATTCAATACGGGTTAAGCTTATTCTTTAATGAATCGCGCAGTACCGATTGTTGCGCCTTGGAACTTAAGTACGTAAGCGCCTCTTGGAAGTGAAGAAACATCAACCTGATTCTGACCCAATCCTGCAGTTACGATCATTACAACTCGACCAGTTGCATCAATGATCTCTGCAGTACCAACTTCATCTGTTCTGAATTTAAGAACATCGGTAGTCGGGTTAGGATAAACACCAATTGTTCTTAACTCGGTTTCGCCAATTCCTACAAACTGTGTTTCTGCACAGTTGGAAGGGTTTCCGCAAACAAGGTTTCCAAGGAAATCGGTAACCGCAGCTTTGACATCGGCATTGAATCCTCCTTGAAGGTATCCAACGTGATTCTGTACTCCGGCAAATGTGTAAAGGCAGTTGCTGATACCTACGTTTCGTGCTCTTGCATGTACATCGCGGCTTCCACTGGCAACCAAACCGGTTGGAATACCTGAAACTGCAACTTCTGTTGTATTGTAAGGTACCGTGTTGTCCAATTCCTCGTGTACACTGATAATTGGAACATCACCTTGATTGATCCAGCTGGAATCTCCGATAGCACCGCTGTAGCTCAATACCCCTAGTACAGAGCTTGAATAACCTGGCGTACCGCTGTTTCCTTCAACGCCTCCAAGACCAGCTGTGTCGTTTTCCATGTAAGATGGAACTTCCGAAAGTTCATCCAAATAAGCTGCGTGAATTGCACCGATAGCACCCGCTGAGATTCCACCAACAATGATTCGCTCAGGGTCAATTCCGTAAGGGTTTCCGTCTTCTGCAACGGTTTTCTTCAAATAACGGACACAGGCTTTCATATCATGTGCTGCACGAAGTACTGCCAACGTAGTTGTTACTTCGCTTGGGAAGAAAAGACCAACACGATAATCAGGAGCAATAGCAACGTAGCCCATCTTGGCAAAGTACTGACATTGGCTTGCAACATCTGCGCGTGATCCAGCAATGAACGAGCCACCGAACTGAACAATCACAACTGCTCTACCTGTCTCAGAATCGCCAGCTGGTTCGTACACATCCATTTTTAGGTCTGTTGGTCCGCCACCAACAGCGTTGTTGCTGCCGAATGTTACTGCGCTGGTAACATCAACAGAACTGAACAGGTTTTCGGTAACGTACCTACCTGCGGTACAATCTGTCTGGGCAGAAACGTAACCGAAGGAGAAAAATGCCCAAAGGCAAAGAGTAAAGATTTGTTTCATGATAAAGTTTTGATTTTAAAGTGCGTTAAAGATAATTTAATCATGTAGTAATGGCATGTACGCCATCAGACGTATTGCAAGGGTATACAGAAGGAGCAAATCCGAATCTATTTTCGTAAGAGGTGATTAGTTTTTTGGATACAGTTTCAGCAGAATCGGCTTCTACTAAAGCAATGCAACAGCCTCCAAATCCTGCGCCTGTCATTCGTGCTCCGATGCAAAACTCTAGAGCTTGCAATTCTGCAACAATGAAATCCAACTCATCGCATGAGACCTGAAAATCATCTTTTAACGATGCATGTGATGCATTAAGAAGTCGCCCTAACTCTATTAAATCATTCTTTTTCAAGGCTTGCACCGATTTCTTCACTCTTTCATGTTCTGTGATGGCGTGCCGCGCCCGTTTTCGGATTGTTTCGTCTTCAATTAAATAAAGTGATGCAATATCTCCACTAACCAGGTCTGGTAATGACGGGTTGGAATGCTGTAGAATTCTAAGTGCTTCATCGCATTCGGCCCTGCGCTGATTATATGCGATGTGTGCTAATTGTCGAGGTTTATTGGAATTGATAATAAGCAGTTGATATGCGGTCAGATCCAACGGGATAAGTTCGTTTTCGAGAGAATTGCAGTCGAGTAGAAGTGCGTGCCCCAACTTTCCGTTGGCAACAGCAAATTGATCCATTATACCACAATTCACACCAATGAAGTTGTTCTCAATACGTTGGCAATCAATGGCCATCTGAATTCTGTTGCACGCTGAACCTGTCCACAATTCTGTGAACATGAAATAGCTCAGAACCTCCAATGCAGCAGAAGATGAGAGGCCGGAAGATTTAGGTAGATCGCTATCGAAGAGAATGTTGACCCCGCTGAGAATGACACCTTTCGATTTCAGATGGTTTAGAACTCCGACAACAAAATCGGTCCAGTTTTCTTGTTTGGATTCAGGCAGATGATCAATGTCAAATTCAATCGTTTCGTCAAAATCGGTTGAATGAAGCCGAATGATCGGCTCGTTGGTTGCTTTAACCAACGCAGTAATTCCCATTGATATAGCCATGGGAAGCACCGAGCCACCAAGATAATCGATGTGTTCTCCGATCAGATTGACTCTACCTGGGCAGAAGTAGCGTTGCAGGTCAGTAGCATCTCCGAATAAAGTCTCAAATTTCAATGAAAGTGTGTCCATAGGCCGAAAAATAGTCTTTGTTGATCTGAATAGATTACACGAATGGCTAACTTTACGTGTTGCCCAAAATCAAGAGTAGACATTATGAGTAAGATAGATCGGTTATTAGGCGAATACAGAGAAAGCCATCAGAATGAGACAAATCAGCTCATTCATAACATTTTCGTTCCGCTTATCTTTCTTAGCGCCATAGGAATGCTTTGGGATGTAAAGTTGCCTGTTCATCTGGATTTTTTGGGTGGGGAACAATTAAACGTGTCCATGATTGTTGCTGTAGCTGTGTTTGCTTATTATCTGTCATTGTCTTTTGCCGTTTCAGTAGGTATCATGGTCGTAACCTTATCAGGAATGGCTGCATGCTATTTCTACAATGGACCGATCAGCATCTGGCTCATTTCATTGGTGATCTTTGTGCTTTCTTGGGCATTTCAATTTGTTGGGCACAAGATCGAAGGCAAGAAACCATCATTCTTTAAAGACCTCGAATTTTTCTTAGTTGGGCCAATGTGGGTCCTCACAAAATTTTACAATAAACTCGGAATAAAATATTGATATGGAAGCAGTTCTCGAAAAGCCGGCAACCGGCACAGCTTATTCAGCAATTGTTCAAAAACAACGCGATTATTTCTGGACGCATGCCACTAAACCTGCTGCGTTCCGAAAAAAGCAATTGAACAAATTGAAGGCTGCTTTTGCAAAGCATGAAAGCAGTCTTTTAGCTGCGCTGAAAGCGGATCTGAATAAGCCTGCTCAGGAAGCTTTCACCACAGAAATTGGAATTACTGTTGCCGAGATTGAGCACTATCTACGCCACTTGGATGATTGGATGGAGCCAGAGCGTGTTTCTACGCCTTTGTTCTTCCAGCCGGGAACTTCCATGATAATGCCAGAACCTTACGGGGTAACTTTGATCATCGCTCCTTGGAACTATCCTGTAAAGAATCTTTTTGGGCCTTTGTTAGGAGCCATTGCCGCTGGAAATACTGCAGTTGTAAAACCATCTGAGATTTCTCCAAACTGTAGCAAGGCAATTGCTGATCTGATAAAGGATACGTTCGACCCAGAATATATTGTAAGCATTGAAGGTGGCGTTCCTGAAACGACAGAGTTGTTGAAGGAGCGATTCGATTACCTCTTGTTTACCGGAGGTACCGAAATTGGCCGAATCGTTTATCAAGCAGCCGCAAAACACCTCACTCCTGTAACGTTAGAGTTGGGAGGGAAAAGCCCTTGCATTGTAGACACGAACATCAATATGGATGTGGCCGCCAAACGATTGGTTTGGGGGAAATTCCAAAATGCGGGTCAGACGTGTATAGCACCTGATTACATCTACGTCAACAACAAGATCAAGGATAAATTTCTTGGACGGGTGAAGCATTACATCGGTGAATTTTTCGGTGATGCAGATAAACCTTCTGATGATCTGGGACGAATCATTTCAGATCGCCATTTCCAGCGTGTGAGCAAAATGCTTACTGGAGATATTCTGGTGGGTGGTGTTACCGATGCTTCTCAGCGCTACATTGCTCCAACCATTATTGATAACGTGACCAACGATCATCCAGCAATGCAGGAAGAAATTTTTGGTCCGGTCATGCCAGTTCTGGGATACGATAGTTTCGATGAGGTTATCAATCATATCAACGCAGGAGAACGCCCGTTGGCGATGTATCTGTTCAGCAACGATTCCAAACTTAAGAAGCGTCTGATGAATGAAACCTCTTCGGGAGCAATCTGCGTGAACGAAACAATGGTGCATGCTGGACAACCGAATCTTCCTTTCGGTGGAGTAGGGAACAGCGGTATTGGAGCTTACAACGGTAAACTTGGTTTCGATACGTTCTCGCATCAAAAACCAGTTATGGTAAGGTCTTTCTTGGGCGATGTTGCTCAGAAATATCCGCCTTACACCAGTGGAAAATTGAGCTTTATCAAAATGGCTTCAAAGTTCTTGCTTCGCTAATCAGTGAATAGTGAACAGCGAATAGCGACCAGTAATCGGTTTGACAGCTGTCGATTTGAGTGCTGGTCACTTCTTTTTTTCTTTTTTCTGTTCCCTCTTTTTTCTCTGGCTCAGGCGCCAGCTATCAAACATGTGATTGTAATTGGTGTAGATGGCATGAGTCCTGATGGGATTCATAAGGCTGAAACACCTACCATCGATAGTATCCTTAAGGTAGCTGCTTACACATGGAAGTGCGAAGCCGTGCTGCCAACCAGCAGCAGCCCCAATTGGGCAAGTATGATCATGGGCGCAGGGCCAGATAAACATGGCGTTACCTCCAACGCGTGGCAACCGCACAAACAGACCATTGAATTAGAGTGCCAAGGAACGAAAGGAAATGGCAAACCAAGTGGTATCTGGCCTACCGTTTTCGGAGAACTCAGAAGACAGAAACCCGATTCTAAAATGGCATGTTTTAACGACTGGTTGGCCTTCAATCGCTTGTTCGAAAAGGGTGTGGTGAACAGGCAGAGAGATGCCATTCTGCTACAGGCAGCATCTCATCATGGCTACAAGGGAATTACGCGGATGGCTTCCAATTATTTCAAGAAGAAGAAACCCGATTTCATGTTCGTGCATCTGGATCTGGTAGATCACGCAGGTCACCACGATGGGCACGGGACACCGCATTATTATGCGACAGTTTCTGAAGCCGACAGGATGATCAAGAAAATGGTGAATGCTGTAAAAGCCTCTGGCCAATTGGAAAACACCGTTATACTTATTACAGCCGACCACGGAGGTATAGGACACGGGCATGGTGGCGATACACCCGAAGAGCGCTTCGTGCCATGGATTCTTACCGGAACAGGCGTGGTAAATGGCGAATTACAAGTAGAAGTAAAGACTTACGATACAGCCGCCACCTTAGCCTATCTGCTTGGCATCAAAGCTCCAGATTGTTGGGTTGGGAAGCCTGTTCTGCAAGCTATTGCTCAATAAACTGCTCATTAAAATTCACCAAGTACAATTTTTCTGATGCTCGGGTAATTGCGGTGTAAAGCCAACGGATGTAATCCGTGCCTAACATTTCAGCAGTCAAATAACCTTGGTCTACAAACACGGCAGGCCATTGTCCGCCTTGCGCTTTGTGGCATGTAATGGCATATCCGAATTTAATCTGAAGCGCGTGCAAATACGGGTCTTCTGCAATCTTCTTTGCTTGCTCCGATGCGGTTGGTAAATGCGCATAGCCAGAAGCCACGGAGTTGTACAGTTGTTCGTAATCGGTATCTGGCAAAGCAGGAGCTTCTACGTGCAGCGTATTCAGCAAGAGTTTTACATCTAACGAATCTTCGTTCGGGTAATCCATTAGGCGAATGGTTGCATTGGCAAAGCGAAAACCATGCATTTGCTCCAAACTTCCTAATCGCATGATTTCTACAAGGTCGCCATTGGCAATAAACCCTGCGCCAGAACCTTTTGGCAACCAATAGTAATTGTTCTTCACGATCATCAACTTGTCGCCAGACGATATCTCGTCCTCCATGTATTTTATTCGGAGACGGATCTGTTGGTTGAACTGATTGGCAGATTTATTGGAACGAGTAATCACCATTGCACCATCTTCGCTAAAGGTGCTGTATGCCTGATTCAGTTCGTCTTCCAAGTCAAGCATATCGATGACTCTTATATCGGGAAAATCAACCTGAATCTTAAAATCCGATTCGCCAGCTTGTAACAGGTTTCTTAAAGCTGTAGCGTTATAGAGAATTCCTGAATCAGAATCTTGTCGAACAACCTCTTGCAGTTCATGCTGCATTTCGGTCTCAAAATCGAAATTCGATTTTAAGACTTTTCCGTCTAAGGCTGGACTATCAACCGATCCCACTGGAGGTAGCTGTGCAGTATCACCGATCAGTATGAGTTTACAATCCTTACCGTCTTCCAAGAATTGCATGAGGTCAGAAAGTAGATTCTTAGATTGAATGCGTCCCGTTCCAGCATCTCGAGACAGTGATATCATGGAGGCTTCATCTACAATTATTACCGCATTTTTCCCGCGATTATGTCTTAAAGCGAAACGGATGTTGCCAAATTCATCTGTGGTGATCTGATATATGAACTTATGGATGGTGAACGCCCGTTGATTGGTGTAAGTGGCCAAAACCTTGGCAGCCCTACCCGTAGGAGCCAATAGCGCGTACTTGCGATTCATGGCTTTGAGTGTTTTTACTACACTCACTACCATGGATGTTTTTCCAGTACCGGCATATCCGCGAAGCAGAAACACTTTGCCTACGTGCTTCTCGGTCAGGAAATCAGAGAGCAGGTAAATAAAACCTTTCTGTCCCTTGGTGGGGCTGAATGGTAATCCGGCCGTAAGCATGTCGTACGCAGTTTTTGCGGTTTCCAAGAGGATGGATTTTCGTTTGGGATGAAGTAACGAAAAATGCAGCTTTCGAGTACAGATATGTCGTTTGTCGATAAATGCAACCTCGGTTAACACTGTCGCGTTAAAACACACCAAACACCAGGAAACCTAATTGAATTATGAAACATATTTTATCATCTGCGGCACTACTTCTGATTGGCTTCTGTTCAAGTGCGCAGAATGTCGGAATTGGAACTACTTCCTTCACTCCCAATGGTGATGCGTTATTGGAACTGCGTTCTACCAGCTCGGGTTTTCTTTTGCCGAAAATGACAGAGGCTCAGAAGAATGCTATTTCTGGACCTACAGAAGGTTTGATCGTTTACCAGACCAACGCAACAAAGGGGTTCAAGTATTTTAACGGATCGGTATGGACTGAATTCGGTGGGGGCGCTGACAATTTCGGTAGCCACGAGGCCGAGATGAATATTTCACTTGATGACCATTGGTTAAGTAATGATGGCGGTAATGAAGGAATACGGATTGCCGATAATGGTAATGTTGGTATTGGTACAGCCAGTCCAACTGGCTCGTTACAAATTGAAGTTAGCCAATCTAGTGGTTTAAGTGTACCGCTGATCATAAGAAATAGAGGTGCGCTGAATAATAATGGAACAGGTTCTGGCATTGGTTTCAACAATCATAACGCGGGATCGGCTCCCAAAACGATAATTTACAACGAAAGGGCAACCGATTATGGTTTAGGCAAGCTTCATTTCTTGATGAATAACACCGGAGATTTGAGTGCAGCAACTCTCTCCGATTCAAGAATGACCATTCAGTCCAACGGCAATGTTGGAATAAGGGACAACCTCTCCTACCAAGCAGCTTCAAGTTGTCCAGTTCAGCGTCAAATGCAAACGTTGTGAGGCTACACAGCTACCAGAATAACGGTTGGAGTAGTATGGATTTTTGAATCAATCTGAACGCTTTCGGCTACATTCGGATTTGCAAACGCAGGAACATCTGGGATTTTTACAAGTAGAGCGTACATGAATAGTTACAAAGCAATGATTTTGTTCTTACACGTAACAGTTCGGAGGCCAACATTTTTATCAGTGGCTCTAACGGAAATGTTGGCATTGGTACAGCCACTCCTGCCGCAAAGTTTCATACAAAGGGGACCGTTAGATTGGAAACGCTATCTGGTAGCAGCACTAGAATGGTTGTTGCTGATAATCTAGGAAATGTTTCAACTCAATCATTGCCTGAGCCTAGTCCATGGACAGTTGTTGGTGCAGATGTGGTCAGGACTTCAGGGCAAGTTGGAATTGGAACTTCAACACCCCTGACCAATTTAGATATGTATGGAAATGGAACGAGTGGCTTTGTACTTGGCGGAACAACCATGGTGCCTAATCCAGCTGAAGGGCCGGAGATTGGTTTTGGTAGAGGTGGTTTCTCGAATCCAGGTGCCAGTATTCAAATGATTGATTACGATGGTTACTCTGCAGGATTGGCTTTTATCGTAAAACGTGGAGTTGCTAATGGTGCAGGAGGCGTGTTCGCAAATAACTTTCCAAACGATGCTATTCAAGCATTGACGATTATCAACACTGGAAATATAGGAGTTGGTACGAGTAACCCAGTAGCTAAGCTCCACGTTAGTGGCGATGCAAGAATTTCTGACCTTGCCGGTAGCGGAACAAGGATGGTTGTGGCAAATGCGAATGGAGACCTTTCTACTCAGGCAATTCCAAGTGGTGGAGGCGGCTCGTCATCGGCTTATGGTGTAAACGGAACGGGCTCACAAAGCACAAGTTCTTCTTCATACTCAAACATCTCAGATATGTCCTTAAATCTCGATGCAGGAACCTATATTCTTCATTTTAACACAGTTGTCAATGCAAGCAATTCTAGTTCTATGGGTGAATTCGGTTTTAGAGTAAATGGTTCTGTCGTTTCAGCCTCTGAGCGAGACATTGAGCCAGACAATAATGAGCCAAAATCGTTAACTGTTACTTGTGTGGTTACGGTTAGCTCCACAAGCACGGTTTATGCTCAATTCAGAAAAAGTTCAGGTAGCGGTTCTATAACTGTTGGTAACAGATGCTTTACTGCTATAAAGATTAGCTGAGCATTCTTACCGAAACTATTGAAAGGGAGGCTTTGCTTCCCTTTTTGTTATTAATTTGAGCGGTATGTGGATAGAAAAAGACAACAAGCTAATCGGAACCTTCGAGTTCACCGACTTCGTTGAGGCGTTCGCCTTTATGACCCAAGTAGCGCTGGTGGCCGAAAAAATGAATCATCATCCCAATTGGACAAACGTTTATAATAGGTTGGAAATTCGATTGTCAACCCATGATGCTGGAGATGTGGTTACCACAAAGGATCGCGAATTGGCATCGATCATTGAAAGCATTTATCACAGATGAATTTCGATTGGGGTATCATATTTAAGATTGCCAACATCTCTGTCATTCCTGCTTGGCTACTACTGATTATCATTCCACGCAGCCCAATTACGAGGCAGGTTGTGCATTCCTACCTTTACCCTGCGCTTCTAGGCGTTTTCTATCTGCTTTTGTTGGTTATTTCGTGGGGAGGTGAAGGAGGAATGGACACGCTGGAGAATTTAAAACTGTCCTTTCAACGAGACGAGGTTCTGGTGCTTGGTTGGGTTCATTATCTGGTTTTTGACCTTTTCATTGGCGCATGGATAGCGAGAGACGCAGCTGCCAATGGCATAAAGCATCTAAGCATAATTCCATCTCTCGTACTTACTCTCTTCGTTGGCCCTGTGGGATTGCTATCATACTTGATCCTGAGAACGATATTGCTCAGAAGATTGATGTTATGAACAGGTAAAACTGTTAGTAAGCGTGTCGTTTTGTTAAAAACATGCTATCTGAACGCCTAAGAGATAGGCTAACTTTGTGTTCAGAAAAACGAGGATAAGATGAGCAAGATCATAGCTATTGCAAACCAAAAAGGAGGTGTTGGCAAAACCACTACGGCAATCAATCTGGCCGCAAGTTTGGCAGTGTTGGAGTACAAGGTTCTTTTAGTCGATGCAGACCCTCAGGCCAATTCAACATCTGGCGTTGGATTCGACCCACGAAATATTAAAACCAGCGTATACGAATGCATCATTGGTGAAGCTGAACCACAGGACATCATTCTACACACCGAAACGCCTAATCTGGACATATTGCCTGCGCACATTGATCTTGTTGGGGCAGAGATAGAAATGATCAATCTCCCTAGCAGAGAGATGATGGTGAAGTTGGTGCTGAATAAGATCAAGAACGATTATGATTTCATTGTGATCGATTGTTCTCCATCATTGGGACTTATAACCGTTAACTGCCTTACTGCAGCCGATAGCGTTCTAATACCAATACAATGCGAATATTTTGCTCTGGAAGGACTTGGGAAATTGTTGAACACGATCAAAATCGTTCAAGCTCGTCTTAATCCGGATCTAGAAATGGAAGGCCTTCTATTGACCATGTACGATCAACGGTTACGCTTGGCAAATCAAGTGGTAGAGGAGGTCAAGATGCACTTTCAGCAACTTGTTTTCGACACTATTATTACAAGAAATACCAAGTTAGGCGAAGCTCCAAGTCATGGTAAAACAATAATCATGCATGATGCTGCGTCTAAAGGCGCAAACAATTACCTCAATCTTGCGCGAGAGATCTTACAGAAGAACGGCATGACTCGATTGAAAGAAAGTGAGAAAATTCTGAACTGATGGCGAAGAAAAGTGCCTTAGGAAGAGGTTTAGGAGCGTTGCTCGATAATTCGGGTGCTGATGTCGTATCCCGACCAGAATTGCAGCGCGAAACACTGACCGGTTCGATCAGTGATATTGCAATAAGCGAGATTGAAGCGAATCCGTTTCAACCCAGATCACGATTCGATCAAGAGAAATTGGATGAACTTGCAGCTTCCATTTCTCAACTCGGTATCATTCAGCCGCTTACGGTTAGAAAGGTCAGACCGAACAGGTATCAGTTGATTTCTGGAGAGCGAAGATTCCGCGCATCGCAACTGGCTGGTTTAGAACGTGTGCCAGCTTATATCCGAGTTGCCAACGATCAGGATATGTTGGAAATGGCACTGGTGGAAAACATTCAGCGCGATGACCTTGATGCAATAGAAGTAGCCATTTCGTACCAACGGCTTATTGACGAGTGTAAACTCACGCAAGAAGCACTTGGAGAACGTGTAGGCAAGAATAGATCTACGGTCACCAATTACCTGAGACTACTCAAGTTGCCTCCGCAGATTCAGAAAGCCATCATGGATCGTGTACTTACTATGGGGCATGCAAGAGCAATCATCAATATAGATGATGAAGCCCAGCAGTTAGAACTCTTTAAACAGATACTGAAAGACGGTCTTTCCGTTCGAGCAACAGAGCAAGCGTCAAAAACTGCCAAGCAAGGCAAAACGGCTCCGAAAAAGGAATTGCCGCTTGAATATCAACGAATTGAGCAGAATATCAAACAACAGCTGGATGCTGAGGTAGGCCTGAAAGTGAATGCCAAGGGGAAAGGCAGTATTTCCATTGCTTTCGACAATGAAAAGGAACTTAAACGCGTTCTTTCCATTCTCGATCTTTGGCCATAAAAGCTCTTCATTGAATAGGAAGTTCTATTATTTCATTTTCTTACTGCTTTTAGTGGTGCAGGTTTCTTTTGCACAAAAGAAAAAACAGACCACGAAAGAAGTATCCGATACTACCGTTGTTCTGGATAAAAAACACTCTCCTCTGAAAGCCACCATTATGAGTGCTGCTTTACCTGGATTGGGTCAGATCTATAACGGAAAATGGTGGAAGGTTCCCATCATTTACGGAGGGTTTGGCGGACTCATTTACAGTTCCGTGTTTAACGATCTCAAGTGCCAAACCTATCGAGATGCCTATCTGTTGCGGTTAGATGACGACCCGACAACAGTGGATCAATTTGCCGGCAGATATTCAGATGCTAACCTCAGAGAACTTGTAGATTTTTACCAGCGTAATCGCGACCTCTCGTTGATATTTACGGGCGTGCTGTATGCGTTGAATATCATCGATGCAGCGGTAGACGCGCACCTAAAGGATTTTGATGTGAGTGATGACCTGTCCATAAGCGTAAGACCTACGATGCAACCCATGGGTGCAACCTCAATGCCTGCACCAGCCCTTGCTCTTACCTTTCGCCTTAAATAAAAGGCTAATTTTGGCTCGCAACAGGACACTGTCAACATGAAAATCGCTCTTTCAGGGTACGGGAAAATGGGTAAGGAGATCGAGAAGATCGCCTTGGAACGCGGACATGAGATAGTCGCGAAATTCAACGACCCGGACGATTGGGTTGGCAAGGAGGAGGAATTGAAACGGGCCGATGTGGCCATAGAATTCTCCATGCCGCAAAGTGTGGTCAGTAATATTTTCAGATGTTTTGATGCCAACGTCCCGGTTGTTGTAGGAACTACCGGCTGGTTCGGTCAGTTAGATCATGTAAAGCAGGTCTGTTATGATCACAACCGGTGCATTCTTTATGCATCTAATTTCAGCATTGGTGTCAACCTGTTTTTCGAGGTTAATCAACTCTTGGCCAAGTTGATGAATGAGCATGAGCACTATTCGGTCAAATTGGATGAAACGCATCACACCGCAAAACTCGATTCTCCAAGCGGAACGGCCATCAAATTGGCAAACGACATTATCGATAAGCTTGATAGTAAGGACGTTTGGGTGAATGATGCTGCAAAGAAGGATTACGAGTTGGAGATTCTCTCGCATCGAATTGAGAATGTACCAGGTACGCACGTAGTAACGTACGAATCGGATATTGATAAGATTGAATTGATACACACGGCAAAGAGCCGCGTAGGATTTGCCAAAGGCGCTGTAATTGCAGCCGAATGGCTAGCAGATAAAAAAGGTGTTTACACCATGAGCGACCTCTTAAAGGATGTTAAGTTCGAGGGATTCGCTAAATAAATCAGAAATAGATCGGTTACTTCGGGTATGAATTGGAAATTTTGGAAGAAGAAAGAGCCTGCCAAAAAGAAAGGCTTTGTAAGAGAGTGGGTTGATGCCATTGTCTTTGCAGTAATTGCGGCAACAATAATCAGGTTGTTCTTTATAGAGGCATACACTATACCAACCTCATCTATGGAGAAATCACTTCTTATCGGTGATTTTCTGTTTGTGAGTAAAGTGAGTTATGGCCCTCGAATACCTAATACACCGTTGGCTTTTCCATTTGCACATCATACCATTCCGGGTATAAACACCAAGGCTTATTTGGAGTGGATCAAATTGCCATATTACAGGTTGCCGGGCTTTAGCAAGATCGAGAATAACGATGTTGTGGTATTCAATTATCCGATGGAAGGATTCCGTCCGGTGGATAAACGTGAGAACTACATTAAGCGATGCGTGGCAATTCCTGGCGATGTTTTAGAGGTTAAAGAAGGTGTTCTTCATATCAATGGAGAGAAAGCCTATCAACCAGAAATGATGCAGCATTCGTATGCCGTTAAAACCAATGGCACAGGATTCAATCAGCGAGTATTGAGAAAGCTTGACATTACGGAAGGTGGACGTGTTTCCAATGCTGGAGATTTTACCCTCACTATGACAGATGAGGCAAGAAAAGAGATCTCTGAACTACAGAACGTGGTAGAAGTTAAACCTTCCATTGCCGAAGCTGGAGCCTACGCAGAATACATCTTCCCAAATTCAGATCCCGAGTTGAAATCAACCGCCAAGAAGAAATTCTTTTGGAACGTAGATAATTTCGGCCCGATCACCATTCCAAAAAAGGGGGAAACAGTGGAGCTCACAGTAGATAATCTACCGATTTACGAGCGTCTCATCTCATTTTATGAGAATAATGATCTCAAGATTGAGGAGACCACCATTTATATTAATGGTGTAGAAGCCACTTCGTATACTTTCAAAATGGATTATTACTTCATGATGGGAGATAATAGACACAACTCTGCCGATAGCCGATTCTGGGGTTTCGTGCCTGAAGACCATATTGTAGGTAAGGCGGTTTTCATTTGGTTATCTATTGATAAGGATGCCACCAAATTCCTAGAGCGTATACGCTGGAATCGCTTGTTCAGTTTAATAGACTGATTGCTCAGAGTTTTAAAGGATAGATATTAAATCGTTCCGTGCTCAACAGCAGTTCGCGAAACGTATTCAGAACCTTTGCGCAGAGTTGACGTTAGTTGAATTCACAAGTTTTGTGATTTCGAAACGCTGGTTTGGTACCATTTTGGCGACTTTAGCGGTTTATGAGTTGAATAGATGAAGATGAAAAACAGAATTCTTTCCACTTTCTTACTGATCGGTTTTTGTGCTGCTCAATCGTTTGCGCAGAGAACCATCAAAGAAGAGTATAAACTAAAGTTTGATGATGTGCTCAATCTGATCGCTGATCAGTACGTAGAACATCCAGATTACGATAAGTTGGTTGACGAAGCCATTATCGGCTTGGTTATGGAACTCGATCCGCATAGCGAGTACATGACGGCTGAAGAGTACAAGGCCATGAACGAGCCTTTAACAGGGAATTTTGAAGGCATCGGTGTGCAGTTCAACATCATTAAGGACACGATAGCGGTTGTTTCTCCCATTTCAGGCGGTCCATCGGAGCGCTTGGGAATTCGGTCTGGAGATAAGATCGTTGTAATTGAAGATACGGTTGTGGCCGGTATCGGCATTACCAACCGCGATGTGATCTCTAAACTTAGGGGAGATAAAGGAACTAAGGTTCGGGTAAAGATCTATAGAAGAGGAGTAAAGGATCTTATTGATTATACCATTGAGCGGGATAAGATTCCGATCTTCAGTTTGGATGCCAGTTATATGCTAACGGAGAATATAGGCTATGTCAAACTCAATCGTTTCGCTCAGACCACAATGCAGGAATTCTACGAAGCATTGGATGAGTTGCAACCCCAAGGAATGGAGCATTTGGTTCTTGACCTACGCGGAAATTCTGGTGGCTATTTGAATACGGCCATTCAATTATCAGACGAATTTTTAGGAGACGATCAATTGGTAGTTTATACCGAAGGCGTATCGAACCCTAAACGCGATCATTTTGCCACCAAACAAGGCCGTTTTGAAAAAGGTAAGTTGGTTGTGTTGATTGATGAAGGCTCTGCTTCGGCCAGTGAGATTGTTTCTGGCGCTGTTCAAGATCACGATCGTGGATTGATTGTTGGAAGACGGTCTTTCGGCAAGGGTTTGGTTCAGCGTCCGTTTAAACTCCGCGATGGATCAACGCTTAAACTAACAACTGCCAGATACTACACACCTGCAGGCCGTTGTATTCAACGAACGTACGAAGGAGGTAACGATGAATACCGAAAAGAGAATCAGCGAAGGAGAGATAACGGAGAATTCTTCAGTTTAGACAGTCTTGAGTTTGATGAGGAGCAGAAATACACTACGGATAACAAGCGCGTGGTTTATGGTGGTGGAGGAATTCTTCCGGATATTTTCGTTCCCTTGGATACATCTGAGAACTCAGAGTTTTTACGTGAGCTTTTGAGCAATGGATTGTTCTATCAGTACATCAACGAGTATGTGGATGCAAACCGAGATGAGTTGAATTCAAAGTATCCTAACTACGAAGCGTTTGAGAAAGGATTTGAATTGGATGATGCTTTCGTGAACGAGTTCTTGGATTTCGCCCTGCACGAACTGCATCACGAAAAAAGCAATGAGGATGAGGAAGACGCTGATGCCGCTAAAAAACAGGAAGAGTTCGAAAAAACGATGAAGGAAGGATTGGCAACATCGGGCAATATAATCAGAACTCGATTGAGAGCACTTTTAGCGCGTACCTTATGGCAAACGGAAGCATTCTACAGGGTTTTCAACGCAAACGATGATGCGGTTGCGAAAGCAATTGAAGCAATTGAAGACAAGACCTTCAAGAAATTAAAGCTTTCCTACAATTAATAGAAAAGGCCCGAAAGGGCCTTTTTTATTTAGGGTTATAGATCATTTCTGCGTTAGCGTAGATCTCAGCTTTGTTCAGCGTAATGGATTTCGTTTGCTGATTGGCATAAAGTTCCATCTGATCGTTGTAGTGCTTTGACCATGACCTATTACTAGCACCATAAGGATGAAGGCTTTCCAGTTTCAACTCACCATCTTTCCATTGAGCAAACTGAACGTAAGAATCGGCAACGAACGTTTTAAACCGTCCATTCGTGTATGGAAGGCTGTAGCTTGCTGCCAGCGCATCTGCAAATCCACCAACACCAACTTCCTTATCGCCCCGTGTGTGTATCTGTAGTTCGCCCAAGGTTACATCCAAGGTTTTGAAGTACTCCATTAGGTGCATATTGGCGTATTTCACCGCTTCAATGAACAGGTTGTCCTCCACATCCATTCCTTCTATGAAGGTTTCTGTTCCAAGTCCGAGCTTCTCAAAAATATAGTGGTACGTTAACAGGTACATCCCTGCAGCTTCATTGTCTTTGTCAACGCGCTTATCCCAATTCTGCATCTTCACAATGCTTTCAGCCACCTCTGGAAATTGGTTGGCGTCCAGTTGCATGAAATTATCAACTGAAGAAAGAAATGCACTAGAATCTGGAAATTGACAATCGAATTTCATTCGTTTCGCGTCTTCCAACGTTACTGTTTCGTATTCTTCTAATAGTTCAACTAAACGCGTGCTTCGGTTGTTGTCTCCTGGTTCAAAGCCGAAATACGCAGGGTAATCCATCGGATTCAAATTCTCGCTGGCGCACGTAGCATTGAAAGGCGTATTGTTGGTATTGAAAACGTAACCACAATTAGGATTAATGACCTGAGGTCGCTCGGCAATAGGGTGGAACTCGGTCCATAAAGTTGCTGATGTATCGCCAGGAAGTACGCTTGCCCAATTATAATCCTCATTTCGCACAGGGATTAAGCCATTATTCAGATACATGATATTGCCTTCTTTATCGGCATAGATCACATTGTATCGTGGGTGCGCTTCCATACTTAGGGCTTCGTAGAATTCATCGAAGTTCTTCGCCTTATTCATTCTGTAGATCTCTTCAATGGTGTTTATTCGCTGATTGGCAGCCAATCTCACGGCAAAAAAATCACCATCCTTAGAACGGATCGTTGCTCCGTATTTGCTCCAGTAGGTGAGTTTCGGAATAGGAACTGTAAGGATATTACTCAATTTCACTTTTAGGAAAGTGAGTCGCCTGTCCAACTCAAACCATTCTCCATCAACCTTGTATTCGCGTCTTTTCTCGTCACTCATGTGGAGTTTATAGACGTCTACCAGATCGAGTTTATTTACCGTATGTGCCCAACCCAAATTCTCATTGGTGCCGAGAAAAACAGATGTGCCTCCTGGGAAAAGACCACCTATGATGTTCAATCCTTCATCACTGCACAAATGGGCCTCGTACCAAGAAAATGGTCCTTCCATAGGTTGATGCGGGTTTACCACTAGAATTGTGCTGCCATCGGCCGTTTTGTTTGGATTGAAAGCCATAGCATTTGAACCCAGCCATGTGCTGCCTCCATCATAATCTCCTTTAATGATCTTGGCTACTTCATTATGTCCGCCAGAAACAATACAAGCGGCAAAAACATTTCCATAAACCAGATCTTTGCCTTCTATTGGAAATAGCCCCGACAAAAGCACTTCTTCTGGATAGGATTCAGCATAGCTGTTTAGACCTTGGGCATAACCGTCCAAATACTCCTTGAATTCTTCCGTGAAGACAGAATCGAACTTTGCGTCAACAATATCCTTGATTCCGAAGGCGTGAAGTAGGAAGTCGCGTTTTGCGCCATCTTTTCCCATTAACTGTCCCGAACGACCTTGACCTGCAATGAGCAATTCTTGCATGGTACCGAAATCGTCTTCTGCATTTGCCCAAGCAAGACCGTAAGCAACCTCATGATCTTGATCGGCAAAAATGTGTGGAACGCCCCAAGAATCTCTTACGATCTGGATCTTGGTGTGATCAACCTTATCGAAATGCGAGCCAGTTGAACTTAAAAGTTCCTTTTTACTTTTTGGAGGATTTGCACGCAGTGCGTTGGACGCTATCAAAAGCGCTGCCAGCAACAGGGGTTTCATGGACATTGATATATAAACTGTTTTGGGGTTGTTATTCCCACAAAGGTCGTTCTTCTACAATATTGAAGTTTGAACTATGTATCAACAGTTTACGAAATCAAGGCACAGGATGATAGATTGATTCAGCTTCTTGAAAAATCGTCTCACGATCCAATGTCATCGCCTTGGTTTGCATGTCTGCGTAGAGTTGCATCTGATCGGTGTAATGAGGCGAGTCTGGCCTACTGGAAGCTCCGAACGGATGAAGCGTTTCTATTTTTTCAATTTCTCCGTTTTTCCACTTTACGAAGTGAACATACGAGTCTGCAACCCATGGTTTGTATCTACCATCTTTCCATTCTTCGTTATAGTTGGCTGCCAATGCATCCGGAAAGCCAGCAAGTGGAAGATTCACATCGCCACGAACGTGCCTTTGAACTTCACCTAATGCTGGAATTTCACCATCATAATGTGTATCTATTTGCTCCTGCGCCCATCGAAGTGCTTTCAGGTAAGTTGTGTCAGGAATATTGACCGAGCGTTTGAATTCGCCATCGGAAAATCCCATCATAGAAAACACCTTTTGAAAGGTGATGAGATATGCTCCGGCTCCTTTGTTCTCTTTATTCCCTCTCTTATCCCATTCGTTGATCATGGTAATAAGTGGAGCCAACTCTGGATAGTCGTTCGGGTTTACGTGAAAAAGGTTTTCGATGGAGTTCTGGTAAGCACCGCAGGCTGGAAATTCATAATCGAATTTCATCTCTTTCATACGTTCGAATGAAACCTGACTGGAAGCATCCTCTTGCATCAGCTCCAAGAAACGTTCTGCTCTGTTGTTCTCGCCATTGTCGCTTATGCCGAAATAAGCAGGATAATCATCAAGACTTTGCCACTCGGATTTTGCCGTGGCATGCGCAGGATTGTTGTTCGTGTTGAATACCCAGCCGCTTTGCGGATTTATCGTTTGTACAAGATCCTCCACATCGTGGAATTCGCTCCAAAGCGTCTTGTCAGAATTGCTTTTTACAACCTTTGAGTAATCCACGCCTTCGTGACGTTTGGGCATCACGCAGTTGTTCAAATACATCACCGTATCGTTCTTGTCTGCGTAAATGATATTGAACATGGAAATGGATTCCATTTGAAGTGCATCGTAGAATTCGGAAAAGTTCTTTGCCTTATCCATTCGGTACCACTGTTCTCCAACTTTTATTCTTTCGTTTGCTGGAAGTTTAACCGCATAGAAGTTCCCGTCAGGAGATTTCAGCGTAGCACCCAATTCACTCCAATAGGTCATTCTCCGCACTGGGAAAACGATTCCTTTTGCAAGCTTTACCTTAAGCCAAACAGGGCGCTTTTCTAATTGCTTCCATTCACCGTTAAACCGGTAAACGTTCTTTTTCTTCGGATGCATTTCCAATTGGAATACATCAACAAGGTCAAGGTGATTGAAAGTATGTGCCCAACCAAGATTTTCGTTATTTCCAAGAAAAACGGTAGAACTTCCCGGAAACATGGCTCCGTGGATGTTCAATCCTTCCTCACTACACAAGTGCGCTTCGTACCAAGAAAACGGACCGGTAACGGGTTGGTGCGGATTGATGCACAGCATCGAACTGCCATCATCTGTTTTGTTGCTATTGAAAGCAAAAGCGTTTGATCCGTAAGGGAGGTCAGAAGGCTCGTCTTTGTCGTAGGTGCCATTCATAATGTCTCCTACAGCTCCTGGAGTTCCGATCAAGGCACTCAAGGCAAACATGTATCCACCAACAACATCTTTTGGGGTTATCGGAAAAACACCTTTTACTCGAACCTCTTTCCTGTGCTTTTTCGCATAAGCATTTACACCCTGACAGTAGCCTTCAACGTATCTAATGTAATCGGGTGATAACTCCTTGAAATCTTGATCAATTCGTTCTCTGTAACCGATTGCGTGAGAGAAAAAATCACGTTCGGCTCCTTCAACACCCATTAACTTTCCAGCCAATCCCTTGGCCGTTATGACCAGCTCTTGCATAGTGAAGAAATCGTCCTCCGCATTGGCCCAAGCAAGCCCGTATGCAACATCCGCATCGGTCTTTCCGAAAATGTGCGGCACACCCCATTTGTCTCGTACAATGGTAACGTCTTCAGGGTTTACGATAACAGAATACTGATAATGACCATCATCGGCCAATACAGATAAGTTAAGCCCAGCGAACATCGCGAGGCAGGCAAAAAAGTATTTCATGAAATTGAGAAATGAGAAGGATTGAACTCGTCAGTGAAGTTATGTATTTTTTGACGACTTGAGTTCCATCAATGTGATCTCTGGAGGAATTCCTATGCGCCCCATGTATCCTATGAAGCCAAGACCTCTGTTCACATAGATTTTTTGTCCGCTTCTTTCGTAAAGCCCAGCCCATTGTTTGTATACGTACTGAACAGGGCTCCACTTGAAACCTGGAATTTCTATCCCGAATTGGAAGCCATGTGTATGGCCTGAGAAGGTCAACTGAAATTTCTGAGGGTGATCGACAACCTGCGCTTCCCAATGGCTTGGGTCATGAGACAGAAGAATCTTAAATGGAATGTTTTCCACACCAGCTACAGCCTTATCAATGTTGCCGTATTTTGGAAAATGACGGGATGCTCCCCAATTCTCAACTCCTACGATTGCGAGTTTTTCACCGTCTATTTCAAGCTCTGCATTATCATTCAGCAGAATTTGCCAACCAGATTCCCGATGAATATCCTTCAGCCTTGCTAGGTTTTGAGTCTTTGCTTCAGCACTTGGCCATGGGCCATAATCGCCATAATCATGGTTGCCCAAGATGGAATAAACACCATGTTTTGCTTTCAGTCTTTTAAACTCATTAATGAATGGTTCTGCTTCAGCAGAGGCGTTGTTTACCAGATCGCCCGTGAAGAAGATCAGGTCGGGTTTTAACTCGAGAATTCGGTCAAACGCAGCACGGAAAAACTCAGGAGAGCTGAAACTACCTGAATGTAGATCAGATATCTGAGCGATTTTTAAACCATTGAACGCAACAGGAAGGTCATCGAACGCAACTTGTACATTTCTGACCTTGAAATTGAACGCAGTGCGTGCCATGCCGTACAACATGGTGGCGAAAGGAATACTTGCAGCCAAAAGCCCTGCTCGAGAAACAAACGCCCTTCTATCAGGCAGAAAAGCGCCATCACTGTTTTCACTTGAATTGATTAATCCACTGATCAATCTGTAGACATCTTCTCCCAATAGAAATAGAATTCCCAATACCTGCGGAATCAGTACGACCATTAGTAAACTGAAAGCGTAATACCGCAGATAATTCGGGATATCGGTACGGAAAGAACTTAAAATCACAACTCCAACAACAATCACATTAATTGACCAGTAAACAGTCGTTACGGTCATTTTTATTGACTGCGGATATTCACGCAGCACGGTTTTAAGTAGTTGAAAAAAGTAAAGATCGATACCTAGTATCAATGCAATCGGCACAATAAGCTGTATCATGGAAGCCAAACTGACATAAACGTTGGTTTTGTGAAAGTGTTCAGAATTACCACTTATTAAGTACAAAATTGACTTGATACGTACTTTTTTTATTGTCGTTCGTCTAATTCGAGTGTTGAATGTTTTGAATTGTGTCTTAGAACCTATTACTTTTGTTTCATCGATACTATATCGTTATTCATGCCCTAAATGAATTATTTCAACGAGATTTACTTAACTAATTAATGAGCGATATGAAAAGAGCATTACTTGTGCTTACTGTTCTAGGTAGTTTGATCACGTCATCTTCGATGGCGCAGGATAACATGGGTATCGGAACATCTACTCCAGAGCCCTCAGCGGTTCTTGATTTGAATGCTTCCGATAAAGGATTCTTGGTTCCAAGATTGAACACTAGTCAGCGAACTGCAATAGCTTTACCTGCAACAGGTCTGATGGTGTATGATACCGATGATAATAAGTTCTGGTATTTTGATGGATCTGTTTGGGTTCAATCCGTAGGGCCGCAAGGTCCAGCAGGTCCAGCTGGACTTCAAGGAGCAACTGGTCCAGCAGGAGTTGAT
>JAGYJL010000080.1 GCA_018402015.1 Flavobacteriales bacterium
CCGTATCGTCCAATGCGCGGTGATGGCTATCCATCTCAATGCCCAAGGTAGCGCACAATTTCCCTAAACTATACGATGGAAGCCCCGGAATGATCCTGCGACAAATATCAATGGTGTCCAGGGTTTCCCGCTGAAAATCGATTTTCAGTTGAGCGAATTCCTTCTTGAGAAAACCATAGTCGAACGAAACGTTGTGCGCCACGAACACGCGGTCTTTCGTCATTTCAAAGATCTTATCGGCATACTCTGCAAACAAGGGCGCATCGGCCACCATTTGGTCGGTAATACCGGTAAGTTTTACCACGTAGCGGTCAATTTTACGCTCTGGGTTGAGCAACGTGGTAAACCTGTCTAATTCCTGCGTGCCATCATGAATGATCACGGCTATTTCAGTGATCTTTCCATCGTGGATGGTGCCAGTGGTCTCAATATCTACGATCGCAAACTGCGTGAGAGGAAGCGAAAGCTGGTCGGCACCGGGTTTTGACATCGCTTCAAAAGTATGTAAAACCATGGTTCGCCAAAGCCTGCCTCACAATCCGTCAACAGCTTGAAAAGACCCTTTACAACACTCGCTGACAGGTCTGCGGATGTCGCTGTCAGCGTTACATTGCCCCTTGACAGGTCTGCGGATTGAGCTGTAATCAATACATAGTCCTTTGACAGGTCTGCGGATGCCGCTGTCAACGTTACAGGGCCCTCTGACAGGTCTGTCAACGCCTTGGGAAGTTTGACAGAGCCCTCTGACAGGTCTGCGGATTGGCCTGCAATCGTTACATAGCCTGTTGACAGGATTGCCTGAAGATGAATTGTTGAGGGCCGCACAATTTCTATTATTGCAGCATGAGAGTTGTACTTCAGCGCGTAAAACGGGCCTCGGTTACGGTGAATAATGAACGCACGGGCGCCATTGCTCAAGGAGTATTGATCCTACTCGGCATTGAAGCGGCTGACACGGAAGAAGATATCGACTGGCTTTGCGGGAAGATCTGCCGACTGCGCATTTTCAATGATGCCGAAGGCGTGATGAACCTCTCGCTGGAAGAGAGTGGAGGGGAGGCCTTGGTGGTTTCGCAGTTCACCCTGCACGCCTCAACCAAAAAAGGAAACCGCCCTTCCTACATAAAAGCCGCACGGCCCGAACAGGCCGAACCGATGTACGAACAGTTCAAAAGCAAACTATCGGGTATGCTCAATCAGCCCGTTGCCTGTGGCATCTTCGGAGCCATGATGGATGTGGAACTCGTAAACGATGGTCCCGTTACCATTCTGATTGATTCGAAGGCGAGGGAGTGATGTTGAATCTGTCATTCTGAACTTGTTTCAGAATCTCATTGTGGTTGTATAGATGCCGAAACAAGTTCGGCAGGACCACAGCTGATCTGTCAATTATGCCTGATCACATGAATATACCCGCTGCCCTTGTAGAATTTTACTCCGCCCAAGTGGTTGCCCTTGGCAATTACCTCGTAAATGTAGCGGTCCTGCTGCACGGCATTTCCTTTGTACGTGCCATCCCAGAATGGGTCGTCAATGGAGGTCATACGGTAAATTTTTGTTCCCCAACTGCTCGAAACCAGAAACTCGAATTCGGTGATTCCTGAAGAGACGATCTCCAATACATCGTTCAATCCATCGCCATCGGGTGTAAAGGCATTGGGTATCCATAGCTTGAATTCGGGCTGCACGCACACATCAAAACTGAACTCATCGGTACAGGTTCCTAGTTCATTCTCTACAAAAAGCGTAACGGTGTAAACGCCTGTATCCGCGTACTCATGTATTGGATAGTTGCCGTAAGCGTATGGCTCGGTGGTTCCATCACCAAAGTCCCACGTGCCACGAGCCGCACCTTGGCTCAGGTCGATGAACTCCGCTACGGGATCGGCCTCTGAGAGGCAAGCACCGTTCGGGTTAGGTGTAAAGTAAGCCGCCACATTGGGGAAAGCGGGAATGGTCACACTGGTATCGAACTCGCATCCACTTTCCATCTCGGTGATGGTAACTTGGTAAGTGGTGGCAACTGGTCCATAGATAGTTTGCGTGAAATTGGGCGGAGAACTTTGCCACTCATATCCATAAAAAGCGGATGGTACTCCTTCAATAGTTGCGTATCCGGTAGCACCGTAGCATGTCGTATCGCTTGTTTCAACCGTTGCACTGAAAGGTTGAAATACGAATACTTGAATTGTGTCGGTAACAGGTTCAGAACATCCATCCGATGTGGTGATGGAATATGTGGTGCTTGAATCGGGATAGAGCTCTTGCGTGGCGAAGAATGAAATATTCGGATTCCATTGGTAGGTGAAGAAGGTGCCATCGCCACCAGTAGCATCCACTCCAATGGTAATGGCATCGCCTCTGCACACCGCATCGCCAACACCAACGGGAACAGTGGAGATAGGTGCCGAAACAGACACGAGAACATCAGTATGAACTTCGCAACCAGCACTTCCTTGATCGTACGCTATCTGATGAATGCCTTCTCCGGCCAACGATGGATTGAAAATGGTGTCCAACATTCCATTGCCAGAGAATACGCCATTATCGGGTAAACCAATGAGGGCAATGGAAGAATCGACAAAACAGTATGCATTGGCAAGGCCCAGTATCTCTGCTGGTTGAAGCTGATATACATCCACCATGCACGAATCCCAACAGCCTGTGGGGCTTTGGTAATAGACGTAATGCTGACCTATAGTAACTTCTTCGGGGTCGAACAACCCACTGGGATTAATGATACCCGGACCTTCCCACGTACCGCCAGCAGGCAAGGCCGTAAGTTGAATGGGGTTTCCAGTCTCCTCCAAACGGAAGTATCGAACATGGTATTCTCATGCACGATACGTAATGGTGCTGTCAACACAGGTATTGGCTTCATAATAAATGGTGTGTGCCCGCGCCAGCTGCAGCAGGTTAAAATGCCCGGCTCCGATGTTGTCTGTTCCTGGGCCTGTCAAGTACCGCCACCAGGGGTAGCGTTGAACCCCGGTCCAGTTCAAAGGTCATTCATCATCGTACAAGCAGAATTCAAGTTGCTTGCAAGAATAGTGGTCTGTTGTACGTAGATGCTTCGCTTATCGGAACAACCATTGAGGGTGTAAGTAAATTAATGTCGATTGTTGGACTTGGCGCAATGGTTGGGTCGTACAGCCCAGTTGGCGAAACGCCAGTTCCGCTCCACATTGCCACCTGCCGGAATACCTGTTAACTGTATGGGAGATTCTTCGGACAGATGACATAATCACCTCCGCATCGATACCGGTCACTGTAATATCAACGGTTGACGCGCAGCCGTTGAGCGTGTAGGTAATGGTATGCAAGCCCAGGACCTGCAGCGGCTGGGTCATAGTTGCCCCAATGCAGTTTGTAACACCCATTCCGCTCCAAGTACCACCGAATGGAATGGCCGAAGGTTGAACGGTGCATCGATTCACATACAGTCATATTGGATGGCATGGCGATATTCTCTACACGTACCACTTTCATTGTCGGTACAGCCATCAGCCGTGCTGTAAAGAATATTGTAGGTGCCAGCTGTAGATGGGTCGAAGATGCCCGATGCAGTTGTAAACAGACCAGACCAGATTCCTCCCTGCAGGATGTGGTTTGTGAGTTGAAAGGCGCTGTTCCAGGACACGCAGATTGGTCATATCCATTGGAAACCTGATACACTTCCGATTGGATTGAATCTGAACATCCATTCAGATCGGTGTAATACGTCAAATTCCCCATCCAGAATCAGGTCTGAAAACAGCAGCAGGATCGGGAACATACGTGCCGCTCAACTACCACCAGCAGGAGATGCGGTCAAAGTGATGGGGCCATTGTTCTGGCAAACGTCGGAATAGGGGTCTATAACGGGTGGTTGAATAACAGTGATGGTGGTCTGGTCGGAAGCGGGGAGTGCAGCACTGGCATCGCTTACCGTTACAGAATAAGTCGTTGTTGTGCTTGGGCAAACCAAGTGCGGACCCGCAGAATTGGGCAATCCATTTGCTCCAGGCGTAATTGTACGTGTTCGGATTTCCTCGAAACCTCTGCCCATATCTCAATACAATCTCCCAAACAGACCTGTTGGGCATCTTCCATAACCTCAACATGGCTGGGCAAATCGCTCACTTCAAAACTGCCTTCCACTTCCAGCGTGAACTCATTATCGCAGTCATCAGCATAGTTGTAAATGAAGGTGAGGTCATACACAGCACTCTCGTCAAACCTGGTAGAAAGGTCAATTCATGTTGGGTTCCCATCTCCGCCATTACAGTTTAAACGGGTTGATGGGGGTAATCGTTTGTCCTTCGCCAATGTTGAACGCCTCGGGTAAACCAGATCGCAGGGAACAGGCGTATCGAACTGCATGATAACCCTCAATTACTACAAGTTGGTGCACTAGGGTTGAAGCTAACGACCGGTGGTTCAGGTTCTTTACTTCCACTTCCCAATAGGCGTACCAGCCTTCGCAGGCCACACCGAAACGTCCGATTCCCAATGAATGGTCAAGCGGCTGAGGCAGCTGTGATATTGGGCGGCAGCTCCTGACCCGAATGTGGCGAGCCGATGCATGGCGAACTAACATTTGGTCCATCGTAAAACGTCATCACGTCAAAACCACCCTCCAGAACAGAAGCTGAAGAAGCTCATATCAATACTGATGGCATTGGGTATGCAAATGGTGAAGGTGTAGTCTTCTCCGTGGCCGTAATCCCTCTCCGTTCAATCCGGCACCGCTATCAAGAAAAAGCGCTAAATCGTCAACGGTCTGGTTGTCCGCAATGGGAATTCAGACTGTACTAAGCTCTGGAAAGAGATCGGTAAACCTACTAAGATGGAGCTATAGACTTATAATTGCTCAAGGACGATAAGCTTTGGATGGTATCACTTTCCAACAGACTGCTCCAATTGCCCTTTCTATCACAACTATCATCACCTCAAAATAAGTTCCTCAATGGAGTCGTTTCCAAGGATGAACAGATTGTTCAATCGCACTGATAGCCACCTGCCTTGAATGGGCACATTGGCATCTACGGGCGCCAGCGGTTGAACGCAGTATTGCAGATCTGACATCACCAGAAGTCCGGCTGTCTTTCACACTTAAGGACGTTACGTTCGGGTCAGGGTGGCCGAGGTCGCCATTGTAATCGTAGTAATTGAAACTGATGATCGCCGTGTCTGAGAATTCGGCCACCATGGTAGGTTCAACCCGAAGATCGGATAGCACTGGAATATCGCTTTGCTGCTCGTTGCACGCGCTTATGCCAATGGCGAAGACGAGAATGATGCTCAGTCTACGTAATGCCACGAGAAGTATTTTTTAATGTAAAACTGACTTCCATCCTGTGGAATCTGGGTCGTGTCTGGCTGAAGCGGATCCTTCAACAACACTCGTATATAATACGTACTGTCTGCAGCATAGGAATTTGCATCGAACGTGAATCTGTGCCAGAATTCCGTTGGCTCATTCAGAAAACTGTTGTGGGTTTCGGGGCTGCCGAGTAATTCCAGATCGTAAACGGTAGCTAACGTATCTACGAAGTCGATCTTCCCACTCATTTTAACTTTAGAGTAGGTGAATTCGGACAGAGGTGTTTCCAAATCGCTAACCGCAAACCAAACGCTTACCTGCTGACTGCCGAGCGGTACATTGATCCTCTGCTGAATGTCACACGGATTACCATCGGCTTCTGCATAAATACCCGCAATACCGGGTTGTTGATCGTTGTTGCTGGGTTCGTTGCCAAACATATCCAGTGCCCCGTTCATGATCCAATCGCTTATGTTGGATAGATGCTCGGCCTTGTTGGCGTTCCATTCCGATTCAGGATCGTAGAAAGCATCCAAGGGCATGATGCCCGAAATACCATCGATGTCTTCATTCAATCGAAGCCAGAGGATGGATTGGGAAAGATTTCCGGGTTGAACGCGATAGTCATAACTAGTCGTTGGATCGTTCTTAACCACCGGATGAAGCACCAAGGTGTTGTAAGAGCTTTCGATGGTTCTGAAATCTGGTTCAAATGTTCCATCGTGGCATCCAGAATTGGCGCACGTTGGTTTGAAAATGTTCTGGTGCAATCCCACGAAACTGGCCGGGTCAATGTCATCGATCAGCGTGCTGTCAACAGGAGGAAGATTGTCAGGGTCGTCAAAAGGATTCTTCTCATCCTTGGTGCAACTTGATGTTGAAAGGAGGAAAAGAAAAAGGAATAAAAGAGAAAAAGTACTCTGGAAATTGACACCCTCCCCGCTGCGCGGGACTCCCCCTTCCAAGGAGGAGAGCTGGAACGTTGATCCAAGTTTAGTTGAAGGATGCAACTCCCCTCCTGAAAAGAGCCTGCCCTGAGCTTGTCGAAGGGAGGGGTTGGGGAAGGTCTTAAATGTCAAGACACCTGAACTCAAAGCCAAAGAATCCTTGCGTTTCAGGCCAAAAAATGAAGATGATTTTCCTCCTGAACTCATATTCGATCGAATAAGGATTGTGCTGTTGAAGAGATGAGCCCTGTTCCCATAACATCAGCCTTAAATCCTAGTATTTCTGCAATTGTCGGGCAGTTGTCGGCCGTTTCGCCTACCTGATTTCCAATGCCGCCTCGTACTAGGTTCGCTGGAACATTCGGACCAACCATTTGTGTGAAAACACGCTGCGTATTGGCATCGGAGTGATCGAAAGCCAGCCAATCGTTCTCGTCCTTGATCGGGTTAGGCGTTAGGTTACGTCCACATTCCGGTGTTACCATCATGATGGTATTACCCGCCATTTCCGGAATCTGCTGAATCTGATTCCAGATGTGGCCAACAGCATGATCGGCACGGTGCAATGCTTTCAGGTAACTCGTGTAATCGCTGTGGCAAGCATCCACTGCACCAAGGTTTACCACTGTAAGCGTTGGCTTGAACCATTTCATCACTTCTACCGCATAACCCACGGTGCTTAGATCACCATTGTCTGAAACTGGAGGTTTGGCAATGTTTCCACCAAGATTGTACATCTCCCGCATAAAAAGCTTGATGCTCTGTTTTTCTTCCTCTGTATTGTAGATAGTCTCGATGGTTCCGCCAATGTTCTCGAAGTTGTTGTCGAGAAAGTATTTCATCTGATAGATCGGGTCCAACTCTTCTTCGGGATGATAGATCTTGGCGTCCGAAAGGTGTTCGATTCCCTGAGAGCCGAACGTAACGTTGGGAGCTAGAAAGTTGGCACCATATGCTGCACCGTAATCAGGATGATTGCTGTAATTCATCAGCGGTGTTGAATTACCAATGCCGTTACCCACAAACCAAACCTTGGAAGCAGGCGCGCCCAAATGCCTTCTTGTATATTCAAAAATGGTCGGATTGATGGGCTTCTGCCGCAGCCCCTGAGAGAACAGCGTATTGCCCTGAAGAAGAGCATTCATGCCACCATAGTGTCCGGCATGACTGCTTCTTACTTCCCTGAAAAGTGTTCCTTGCTGTTGTATGGTCGAGCCAAGTATCTGAGGAATGGGAGTGTCTCCGGCAAGATTGCCATCCGTACCATAAACGATCTTCTGGGTTGGGGCCGTGCCATCCAACATATTGTACATGATATTCCCCTCTATTGGAATACCCTGACTTTGCGACAAGTAGGTCTGCTCAACGCTTTCCTGTTGCCTAACGCCTCCGGCAAACATCACCATTACCACGTGCTGCGCCAGTTGTGCTCCCGTAGCCGCAAACAAACGGCCAGAAGGAAGAATATACGGCACAACGAATGCTCCTGCTGTTGCAGTGGCCGCTTTCTTTATGAATCCTCTTCTTTTCATGTTTGGTTACGAATTACGAATGATATACGAATATTACGAATGGGCTTACCTCGGCCGTTCTGTGTATCCCGTGTTATTTTTCATTCCTAATTATCAATAGTATTGGTATTCGTTAGACAGGGCAAAGGAGAAATACACCAATTCGGGTCTCACATTCGGATGTGTGATGATGTAGTTCTTGAAGAATTGTCGTTCCGCCTCGGTCGGATTCCGAACCAGAAAACGATTGTAAGTTTCGGTGATGAACGCATCCACATCTGCTCGCATATCTTCATTTGTGGGTAAAACGACCGATGGCTTATTCATGTAGTTGCTGATGAGCACTTCGTGAACAAGGTCTTTATCTCCTATAGACTGAACGCATTCGCTGGCCTCGAAAAGGTTATCGCTTGATAATGCTGTTTGAAACAGATTGGCGTACAGAATGGCGATGTATTGCTGGTCTGATTTCAGTTTGGTCTTGTTGGCGTTGGGAGGAAGAAGCGTTTCTTCATTTACCTCATAGAGTTTGTCCTTTTCGCAACCAATAGTTGTGATGAGAAAAGGAAAAAGGATAAAAAGAAAAAGGTATCGCACAGCGAAAGATTGCTTGCTGCGCGAATGTCGTCTAACGTTTTTCATTTCCACATTTTTCATTTCCACATTTTTCATTTTTCCTATTGCTGAAAGTGTGCGTACTCATCCGTTATCATAATTGCCCGCTGAACCTTCTGTAGGTCATGGTCCATCCACAGATCTATCATCAGATCATTGGTTTCAGAAGTAGAAGGTTCTCTTGCTAGAAGAACCTGATACGACCATACTATCAAACCTTCATAAAACTCTCTGGAGTTGGTGAGGATGTTCACATACTCATCCTTATTCTGCCCAGAAAGGCCGAGAAGACTTTGCGGTTGGTTGAACTCGATCATGTTAAACCCGGCATAAAACTCCGCTTGCGTTGGGAATCTGAAAAACAGGTTGTCGAAACTAGCGTTCACAAAATTGAATGTGTTCATGTTTATCTCGTCATAAACCGAATTGTTTATCATGGCAGCACACATATCGCTAATCTCAATTTCGCCATTCATGTATTCCTCTTCTGAATTGAGAACAGCTGTTAGTTTATCTACCAGCAAGTACCGTTCTGCAACACCTTCCCAATTTCCGTTCAAAGAGTCATTAACAATTCCGCTGGCTATGGGCCCCAACACTTCGTTTATCTCCGCGTTGGAGGCTGCCTCCATGAAACGTGCTTTCCCTTGCTCATACAATCGGTTGTAATACGCATGCTTGTAGGAAATGTCTCCGGGAATGAAATCGGTGTTGGTCTGTAATTTCAAAACCATGGCCTCTCTGGCCTCGAAACTTAACGCTGCAGCTTTCAAGCTTAGCACTTCGGAGGCCATTTCAGCATTGAAAGGTTCTCGCCCTATCTGATCGATGTAAACACGATTGACATAGTTTTCGATCAAAAGGTCTGAAACTTCCGAATAATAAGGAGCATCATTATCCGGCACCAGATCAGGGTCTTTGGAGCAACCCATGAAAAGCGTTACGCTCAAAAAAAGAATCAAGAATCGGTTGATGCTCATTTGGAGTACAAAATACATGTTCGGTTGCAGTATTTCTGTCACGTAGTTTCTTTCTTTGTTAACAGAAGGACTTGGATATGACGATAGAAGAAGCACAGAAAACCGTTGACCAGTGGATCAATACCACTGGTGTGCGCTATTTCAACGAACTGACAAACATGGCTATGCTTACGGAAGAAGTTGGAGAAGTGGCGCGCATAATTGCCAGACGCTATGGCGAACAGTCGGAAAAAGAAAGCGATAAGAACAAGGATCTTGGAGATGAAATGGCCGATGTGCTTTTCGTGCTCCTTTGTTTGGCCAATCAAACTGGTGTTGACCTCAGTTCAGCGTTAACGAGAAACCTTGAAAAGAAAACGGTCCGCGATGCAGACCGTCATAAGAATAACCCAAAACTTGGCTGAAATCATTCCGAACTTGTTTCGGAATCTGTTGTCAGATGCTGAAACAAGTTCAGCATGACCATTATTATCTTAGTATTCCTTTTTAACTGTTTGGATGAAGTTGATCATCTGAATCCAGTATTCGGTCTCACCATCTACTCCTTTATTAAGAGATTTGGAGCCGTGTGCCCCTCCTTTAGGTGGCGCAAAGTATATTTTCTTGGTTGACCGAATGGCATTGGCAATCGCATCTGTGTACTTCTTCTCGTCAGCTCCACATGCAATGAAGGTTGGTTTTGTAAGGTTCTTAGCAGCTGCCGTTACGTCTAATTCTTTACCGAAATATTCTCCTGGGCTGAATGCGATAACCGCCTTGACCTGCGGCATTTCTGCTGCAAGTTTAATAGCTAATGATGCTGTATAAGAACTTCCAAAAATGATTACGGGCTTTCGGGCAATCAGATAGGCTTTTTCAATTGCCGCTCTCATGTCTATCTCGGCATCCATGTAGCTGGTTCCCAGACCAGTGTTCTTAGCAAGAACATACGTTTCATTCACAATGAAGTTTTCTTCCTTGCCAGAGCGGAGGTCAACTGCAATGCAATTTACCTCTAGCTTGTTAAGCTTTGGTGCAATACGCTGATACTCACCTCGGCTTGATTCTGCCATGTGGAACAGTACAACCCAAGGATAATCCGGATTGACCTCATACATATCAGCCGTAATGGTCACGCCATCTTTCGATGGGAACTTTACTCTTCGCGAGGTTTGCGCATCAGCGCTAGAAAGGTTCATCACGAATCCCAAAACGAGTAAAAGGAATGCCTGCTTAATCATGCTGCAAAAT
>JAGYJL010000081.1 GCA_018402015.1 Flavobacteriales bacterium
AGAGACATACCCCGCGCTGTCTATGTGGCTGAGCCACACATCATCGATGTAATAACCTGCTTGATTCCAAACTAAATCAGGGTTATTACTACCTCCAATGAATTCAATCTCACTATCATCATCAGATCGTAGATTTCCGATATGAATGTACCGTTCACCCTAGTCCAATCCGTTTTGCTTGTAAGCGGATTGACCGAAGTGTTCTCATAGTATATCTCGCAACCAGGATAGCACAATAAGTATTCTGCTGTATCCGTAGGTGTGAACGTAACGCCAAGGTTGTGTGATGCAAATTGCATACTGTCCGCCTGACTAACAAAGAACTGAACATAGTATGATTCTCCTGCCTGAAGGGCATATCGAAGATCACCCTGTAAAAACTCTCTAGGGTTAAAGCCGTGCGAACCTTCAGAATACGTTCCTATGGCGGCATAACCATTTCCAGAATTGGTCAACTGAAAACCCAGTTTATTCTGTGGAATAGAGTAAGTGTTGTACCCACAAGTATAAAACAAATCTGGGCTCCCGTTAGACCCGAACCAAGGTTCAGCTACCCATATCTGACCCGCACTATTCGGACAAAAGTCAATTTCCTCAAAACCTCCATTTTGCACAATGTTTTGCGCCTGCATTTGCAGGTTTATGAACACAATCGATATGAAAAAGGTTAATCGCAAGGCAAAGTTCTACTCCCTTAAGATAACGAGTTTCTCGCTCAGGGTTGCGTTTCCGTTGATTACGAGTACGCAATGATACAACCCTTCCGATAGGTCTTGCAGCTCTACCGTATTTGCACCGCAAACCTCATTATTTCGATACACTTGTCTTCCAGACATATCGAATATGCGCAATTCCGCTACGTCCTCATCCTTTAGTTGACAATCTATTGTAACAGCGCCTGTTGTTGGATTCGGGTAGAGCTTCAACCCATGGTTGTCAGCTTCTTCTTTCTCTGGTCTAATGGGCGCAGCCAGACGCATACTCGGTGCAACGGCCTCCTCGCAGATATTCTGGTAAATGGTCAGACTGGTATCCATGTTCAACAACAACACACGGGCATGGTACACACCCGGCCCGTATTTGAACGGACACAAGGCAGCATATTCTCTTAGGTCGAGAATATCCTGACTGGTCCAAGACGTATCTCCACTATAATAATGATCTACTCCTATCTCCAATACTTCTTTGAGGAGCGATTGCAATGTATCCTTTGGCGTTACCTTGGTGGTAATACCCAGCAATTGCGCCTTGCTGGCCGAATCGAGCGGAAAGCTCAGACGGTTCATCACGCTGTCCAGATCTTGATAAGCAGTCAATTCCATCGTGTCAATAAACGCATTGAATGTACTATCGAGCGTATAAATGGTATCGTGCTTCAGGGTCTGGAACAAGCGTAACCGAGCCAATTCGCGTTCTATGGCACCAGCCGTGCGCAGGGTGTCGTTGGCCTGCGCCTCTGTAATGGTGTCCTTATGCGCTTTGTCTTTTACGTCCATGGCATCGAGCGCATCTTTGAGGTAGGGCCACACGCGTTCTGAAACGGGGCTGTTGTGCACCATAATGTCTTGAAACTGTGATGCGGTAAAGAACGGGGTACGGCTGCATGTGGCATTCATCACCGTATCGCTCAAAAACGAGTACTGCACCAACTCATCGGTAAGCGTCTGCTTGTTGTAATTGGTATCTGCAATATGGGCCAAGAGCGTATCGGTACGAAAAGGAAACCCCGAACTCACCTTGCAACATCCCGTTTCCTAACAACAAATATGTAATAACGGAGGGGTAATCTGCAAGAAAAATATTCGGAACAGCGTGAATTTCCGTGAATCAGGTAGGTCGTTGCTTGGCGGTTGTGGATTGAGATTGCTTCGTACCTCGCAATGACGGTAGAGGAAGGTTGGCCAGCATTTTTCAGTCAATTAATTAACCACGCAAACCGATACTTTTACCGTATGATACTTGTTACCGGTGGAACAGGACTGTTGGGGTCGCATCTTTTATTGAATCTCGTTAAACGGACGCAAAAAGTGCGCGCCATCTATCGTACCGAGGAGAAGCGCAATTCTGTGCTAACCGTGTTCGGTTATTACGAATCGGAACCAAAAGCGTTATGGAATAAGATCGAATGGGTAAAAGGCGATGTGCTGGACATTCCCAGTTTGGAAGATGCCTTTGAGGGCGTGAATGAGGTCTATCATTGCGCGGCTGCAGTTACGTTTTTACCAAAGGATAGACCGTATATGAATGCGGTAAATGTTGAAGGAACGGCAAACGTGGTCAATCTCTGTCTGGAAAATGATGGTATCAGACTTTGCCACGTAAGTTCTGTGGCTGCTATAGGAAGAGATGGTTCTGAAGAATTGATCAACGAGAACAACGAGTGGAAGGATACTTCGCACAATGCTGCTTATGCCATCAGCAAGTATTTTGCGGAGCTAGAGGTTTGGAGAGGCACAATGGAGGGGTTGAATGCTTTCATGGTCAACCCATCATTGATCGTTGGACCTGGAGATTGGAATGCCAGTACGGGTGCCATGTTCCGAAGAACGTGGAACGGGTTGCCATTTTACACGAGAGGGGGCAATTGTTTTGTGGATGTGAGAGATGTTGCCGAAGCAATGGTCAGGTTGATGCATACTAGCCTTCAGAACGAACGCTTTATTATTGGCGCAGAGAACCGCAAATTCAAAGATGTTTTTGAGAGGATCGCTAAGAAAATGGGCAAACGCCCGCCACGCTTTGAGGCAACACCGTTTTTAACGGAACTCACGTGGAGGTTCGAATCCATTGTAAGTGCTGTTACAGGAAAGAAGCCCTTCATTACGAAGGAAGTTGCCCATCACGCACTTCAAATCAACCGTTACGATAACACGAAGCTTTTGAAAACGCTCCCGGACTTCAGCTACCGCAATTTTGACGAGACCATCGAATTCGTAAGCGGCAAATTCATGGAAGACACGCGAGCTACTGGTCGGATTTGACCTCGGATTCCATTTCATAAAGCTCTTCTAACACCTTATCGTAAATAGCATTCATCTGTTGGGTGCGCGTACTGTAGTAAAACAGGCTACTATCGAAATCTACTTTTGAAATCTGGTGTGAAGCGAATATTGAGTTGAAGTAGCTATTGTATTCGGCATTGGTGCTATCGGGGCCAATCAATTTAAGGTTGTGTGCCGTTTCTACCAAGTGCATGTCAACCATCACACTCACCATCTCCTCTTCGCCTAGCAGGTACGCAGGCTTTTCCGGCTCTTTTTCGTTGCACGAAAGGACGAGGATTGAGAGCAAAAAGAACAGCGGCACAAAACGTGTCATCGTACTAAAGTAAATGCTGATAGTGAACAGAATTGTTGAGCGCGTAGTTGGATAAACCAAGATGCCAGCAGGTAACGGCTGTCTCAATATGAAAGCCGCTCATTTAGCCGATTTCTTGTAGTTTCTGAACAGACTCTTCCAACGCATTTCCAACACTCCGAAGATGGCTTCCTTGAAGATTCCTGAACTCATTTTCGATTCGCCAGCGGTTCTGTCGGTGAATATGATAGGAACTTCATACAGTTTAAACCCATGTTTCCATGCAAGGAATTTCATCTCAATCTGAAATGCGTAACCAAAGAATTTGATCTCGTTCAAAGCAATTGTTTCCAGCACCGTTCTGCGATAACACTTAAACCCGGCCGTAGTGTCTCTAATGGGCATGCCTGTTATGAATCGTACATATGCCGATGCGTAGTAAGACATCAGAACGCGACCCATTGGCCAGTTCACCACGTTTACACCTTTAATATATCGTGAACCAATAACGAGGTCAGCGGGCTCCTGATTGGCAGCTTCATACAGTTTGATGAGGTCCTCTGGGTTATGCGAAAAGTCACAATCCATCTCAAAAACAAACTGATAGTCACGCTGTAATGCCCATCGGAAGCCATGTATATACGCGGTTCCAAGACCCAATTTCCCAGAACGTTCTTCAATAAACAGTCGCCCCTCAAATTCAGGAATCAACTCTTTTACAAGTGCAGCTGTACCGTCAGGAGAACCATCGTCAATAATGAGAAGATGAAAATCTTTCTGAAGCCCCATGACCGTGCGAACCATGCGCTGCACGTTTTCCATTTCGTTGTAAGTGGGTATGATTACGAGGCAGTCAGACACTTGTTTATGGCTATTGTTCGTTCCGGTTCAAGAGATGCTCAAAAGTAGCCAATACCTCACCAGCCCTAACAGACCATTGGTAATTATGGCTTGCACGTAATGCATTTACTGCTATTAACTTCCGTTTGGCGGCATTTTGTTTTAAATCAATAACGGACTTCACGAATTCTTTTGCTGTGTTTGCTAGCACAAATTCTTCTTCCTGATTACAATCATCGAAACCACGCATTCCTTCGGGTGTGCTCAGAATTGGTTTACCTAGGGCCATAAAGTCGCAAACCTTGTTACGCACCCCTCCGCAAACGGCCTCTTCCGGGTAAGTCACCAAACAAAGGTCGGCTCGTACAATTGCGCCCTTAAAGTCATCTACAAACCCTAAATATTGAACATTACGTGATTTAGGTTCTGGCTTTTTGCCCCCGCCTACAACTTCGAAAATGATGGATGGGTCAACACGCTCCATTTCCGAGGCAATATCCAATAACATGTCAAGTGCCATTTTATTGCTTTGAAAACCGTCCTGTGGGAGAACGGAGCAGCACACGAATCTTTCTGCATTGGTACTGTCAGGAACACTGGTCAACGGAGTTATGTTGGTGGCATTCTTTACTACGGAGATGCGTTTTGCGTCTAAAGCAAAGGTGGAGGTGAAGAACGATTCTGTCTCTTTAGAAACGGTGATCACATGGTCTGGTTCGGTCAAAGCGTTCCTTTCTCGTTCTCTGGTAACCGCAAGGCCTTCTTCAGTGCTGCCAAACATGGTGTGCTCTAGAAGAACCGAAGTGTGCGCGTCATAAACCCGCACGGCTTTAGGCAACGCTCTAGATAGCCGTACCCAATTCCAGTTGTTAAGTTGGTGGACGTAAACGATATCTGGGCGGAATAAGTGAGTTTGAAGAAACAACGATATGAACTGAGTGGCTCTGAAAAGAAGACCGCCCGAAACCTCGGGATTGTACTTGATGAAACGAGTTCCATTCTCGGAGCCAGCCCTGTCGCAAACATGCAACACACGATGCCCAGTACGATTAAAATTGACTCCCAAGAAGTATGGCCTGGTACTTTCCCCGTACCCGCTTTGTTTGATGTTTGAAACGATTAGAATTCTCAAACCCGAAACCGATTACTTACTGCTTGGTTCAGCATTTGGCAGATTATAGATCACCTGAGTAACTGTTTGCCCAACAGATTCGAGTGTTTGCTTGTCGATTGCGTCAAGCTCATCCGCATGGGTATGCCAATCAGACCAAAACAATGTTTGGTTCTGAACATCCCTTTGAATGATGTCTATGCAAGGTATTCCGATCAGCTGGTTGATATGCATGTGATCATCAAACACGGGCCCTGTTCGGTTGTAGATAAAACGATCAGAGTAGCCGAGTTGATTGCCTAAATCCCAGACCTGTAGCAGTTCTGAATTAGCGTATTCCCATGAAAAATGTTCTAGTGTGAATTGCGCACCTTTCGCTCCGACCATATCCAACAGAATTCCAAATTTTGGTTTAATCCCAGAGAAATGCTCTGACCAGTACTTTGAACCCAGGCAGTACCCGTGGTCGTTCGGATCTGCTTCCGTATCGAACACGGGTCGTCCTTGATCTTCCAGATCGAAAAAGACCATATCAACACCTATAGTGGGCGATTGACTGGAAATTGCTCGGGCAATCTCCAACAGCACAGCTACGCCACTTGCATTGTCGTTTGCTCCATCAATTGGTTCTTCTTTTCGGTCAGCGTCTTGGTCGGCAAAAGGTCGACTATCCCAATGAGCACAGAGCAAAATACGATCGGTTGAGGCCTCATTCCATTTTCCGATGATATTACGCAGTGGAAACTCCTTGCTGTCATACCCAATCACGGTATCTCTTTGTTCTGAAACGGTAAATCCGTAGGCGTCCAGCTTAGCCAAGATGAAATCACCACATTGCTGATGGCCGCTCATTCCTGGAACGCGGTAACCGAATCCGACTTGCTGTTCGATGTAACTATAGGCAGAATCTGAATTGAAGACAGGAGCTTTGGCAAGTTCAACCACAGCCGGAACGCGCCTGTTCGGGTTGCAACCGAGTAGACCAATAATGAGCGCTGATATGAGAAGCAGACTACGCATCAAATTGCCATTCTGCCCCATCTTTTCCGTCCATTACGGTTACTCCAACTGCTTTTAACTGATCGCGGATAGCATCGGCTGTTGTATAATCCTTATTCGATTTAGCGGTACTGCGTAGGTTTAGAAGCACCTTCATCACGTCATCAAGTTTTTGAGCACTTTGATCGTTCGTTCCTCCACCACCAAGCCCGAGTACATTTTCGAAATACACTGAGAATAATTCTACCACACGCTCAAACTCATCCTTGCTTGGAATGTGTTTTTCCTGTCCGTTCTTCAATGCATTGATATAAGATGCCATATCGAACAAGGAGGCTATGGTCAAAGCCGTGTTCAGGTCGTCATTCATTGCGTTGGCAAGCTCGGTTTCCCAAGCATCGATCTTTTTTCCAGCCTCTTCCGATTTGTTTCCCCAATTAAGAGAAAGGACCTTGGCAGCACTCAGGGCCGTGTTCAGTTTGGCATAACCTTTTTGTGCCGCAAGAAGTGCTTCGTTGCCAAAATCGAGCGTGCTGCGGTAATGGGCCTGCAGAATGAAGAATCGGATGGTCAAAGGATCATAGGCCTGTTCCAATAATTCATGTTCTCCAGAGAAGAACTGATGCAGCATAATGGTGTTTCCTAACGACTTGGCCATTTTCTGACCATTAAGCGTTATCATATTGTTGTGTAACCAGTAACGTACAGGCTCCGTACCGTTGGAGCCTACCGATTGCGCTATTTCGCACTCGTGATGAGGAAATAGCAGGTCCATACCGCCACCGTGGATATCGAATGTCTCTCCCAAATATTTACTGCTCATTACCGAGCATTCAATGTGCCAACCCGGAAATCCATCGCTCCAAGGTGAAGGCCACCGCATAATGTGTTCTGGAGATGCTTTTTTCCAAAGGGCGAAATCCAGTGAACTACGCTTCTCGTTCTGGCCATCCAGGTCTCGTGTATTCGATTGAAGATCTTCGATTTTCCTTCCCGAAAGTTTTCCGTAATGATGCGTTGCTGCATACTTCTCTACATCAAAGTACACAGAACCGTTGGAAACGTATGCGAACCCATTATCGAGGAGCTTCTGGGTCATGGTAATCTGCTCAATAATGTGTCCTGATGCCTGTGGTTCAATGGACGGGCTCAAGTTATTAAGCGCCTCCATATCATGGTGGTAGCGATCCTTGTAATACTGAACCACTTCCATTGGCTCAAGCTGTTCTAAACGGGCTTTCTTGGCCACTTTGTCTTCTCCATGGTCAGCATCGTTTTCCAAATGACCAACATCCGTAATGTTGCGCACGTACCGCACTTTGTAACCCAAGTACTTCAAGTATCGGAAAACGATATCGAATGTTATTGCGGAACGGGCGTGACCCAAGTGAGCATCGCCATAAACGGTAGGTCCGCAGACATACATACCTACAAAAGGAGGGTTTGCAGGAATAAATTCTTCCTTCTTTCGGCTAATAGTGTTGTAGAAATGCAGCTTGCTAGTCATGTTTTTGTCCGCTAAGCCGCAAAGATAGGCTTAGGGTATTACTGCACGGTTTCCTCGCCCATTCTTTTTCCGCCTTCGTAGATGATGGTCTTCACAACTTGACCATTCTCGTACTCATAGACCTTCCCGTCTATTAGTTTCTTGTCTTTAAAAGTACCTTCTTGTCTAACGGTACCATCGGAATTCAGAATCTTGTTGTATCCGTTCACCATCTCGCCTTTGGAAATTGATTTCGGCCGTGGTTTGCCGCTGTACTTCTTCACGTTCTCGTCAAACTCTTTTCCTTCAACCAGATTTACGGTCTTATCGGGTTCCACCTTTCCGTCTTCAAAGTAACGCTTGGCTTTTATCGAACCATCTTCATAATATTCCAACAACTCGCCACTCTCATTCCCCGCTTTCCAGTCACCAATATATTGTAGAACGCCATTCTCGTGGAAGTACTTCTGTTCTCCTTCGCGCTTGCCGGAAGAGTTGTAGTTCCAATCATATTTCAGTGTACCATCCGGGTAATAGTATTTGTACTGACCGGCCCATCGGTTCATCTTCCAAATACCTTCTTCCTGTAGTTCGCCAGTTCGGTAGTAGATCTTTGCATATCCGTTTGCAATGTTATTGGCAAAGGTAAGTTCGTGCTTCTTGTTGCCGTTCGGGTAATATTTGGTCCAAACACCGGTCTTTCTGTTGTTCAGGTATTCTCCCTCTTCAACCAACTGACCCATTTCGTAGCCTTTGTACTTTCCGTCTGTGTTGTAAACCTTCCACCAACCCTGTTTCTGGTTACTAGCGTCTTTCATATTCAATGAATCGCCATTACCGATACCGGACGATTGCGCGGAGGTGACAAGAAATGTAGTTAGTAGGAAAAGGTGTGTAATAAATGTCTTTACTTTCATGGCTATCTCCTCGGTGACACTGGGGTTTTACTTACTTTTCCGCTTTTAGGTTCAGGTCGTTCATCGATCTTTGTGTTGAACCGCTTGACATTACGAAGGATTCATACATTTGGTTTCCCATGGAGAAATGGACCATTGATGCAACGGACAGAAGTCCACTGGTGCTGCTAGATAGGCAGGAGTCTTTTTTAAGGATTGAGGGAAGGTCGTACCCAGAAGAGGGCATGGATTTTTTCGACCCGATCATTGTTCGCTTTAAAACGCTAGAGAATTCCGAGAACCCGATACGCACCATTCACATACGATTAGAGTACTATAATTCGGCTACTTCAAAGGCGCTTTCAGAATTGTTTCAATCACTATCAATAGCCAAACGTGCTGGTCATGATGTGAAAATAGTGTGGGAGTATGAGGAAGAGGACGATGGTATTCAAGAAGACATTGACATGTTCATAGACACGTTCGATTTGCCCTTCGAAATTCGGTATACAGATTTTTAGTGCACCGTTTGGCCCAAATGACTTAGCATGTCTGCCGTCATGGCCTCCAAAGAATATTCATTTTGCCAACCCCAGTCTGCTCGCGCAGAAGAGTCGTCAATAGATCCTGGCCAGCCATCGGCAATGGCCTGCCGGAAATCAGGCTTGTAGCTGATGCTGAAATCAGAAATGTGTTTTTGAATTTCTTCGGCAAGTTCGGTAGGGGTAAAATCGAACCCCGAAACATTGTAGCTGGAACGGATTTTTACTTTGTCACTTGGCGCCTCCATGATTCCAATGGTTGCTCGGATGGCATCCGGCATGTACATCATTGGAAGGCGCGTGTTCTCCGATAAGAAACACTCGAACGGTTGTCCGGAAACGGCCTTGTGAAAAATATCCACCGCATAATCTGTTGTACCTCCTCCGGGATTGCTCTTATAGCCAATAAGTCCAGGATAACGCAAACTGCGCACATCTACGCCATACCGATTATGATAGTACTCGCACCAACGCTCTCCTGCAAGTTTACTTATACCGTAAACTGTTGAAGGCTCCATAATGGTCGACTGTGGCGTATTCTGCTTTGGAGTGTTCGGCCCGAAAACGGCAATGGAACTTGGCCAATATACCTTGTCAATAAAACCTTCCTTGGCCAATTCAAGCACATAGAAAAGGCCGTACATGTTCAGGTTCCAGGCTGGCATTACCTTTTGCTCTGCAGTTGCCGATAGCAATGCGGCCAGCAGGTAAACTTCGCCAATGTTGTATTGAACCACCAACTGGTGCAGTCGGTCGCGGTCCATCACGTCCAGTTGTTCAAATGGCCCACTTTCCAACACTTCTTTGGAGGCGGTTTTCAGGTCTGAAGCCACTACATTACTATTGCCGTATCGGGAGCGTAATTCCATTACAAGTTCGGTGCCTATCTGGCCCGAAGCTCCGATCACCAATATCCCTGTTTTACTTGCCATTTGCTTTCAGAAAGTGCGCGAGCAAATGTATCATTTTTACGTGCCTCAAACAGAACACTTGGTGTTTCAGTTAGCTTGGTCAGCGTGCCTATATTTGAGCCAAATTGATAGAAAGATGAGCGCTCCTAAATTCGATTCGAACCGTGCCCCAGAACCCGTTGGCCTTTATCCGCATGCCCGTCAAGTGGGCAATCTGCTTTT
>JAGYJL010000082.1 GCA_018402015.1 Flavobacteriales bacterium
GATTTCATGGCTTCCGCTACTGTAATTATTCAAGCCAGAAGTGGTCACGTCATATGAGTAACCCACTCGGAATTCTTTTATCTGAACACCAGCCATAATACCAACTGCGTCATCGATTCTGTAAGAAACCCCGGCCCAAACCATGTTCTTCCAAAGCGCACGAAGATTGATGTCGAATTGAGTTGAAGCAGCATCCGTTTTCAAGAAAACTGATGGATTCAATGCCCAAGTAGGGTTAATGTCCCACGTGTAACCAGCCATAGCATAATAATGTCTTGCAATAGTTACCTCGCTAATAGTACCACCTTCTTCAAACTCCAAAGTAGGGCCAATCAAGTGATTAGCAGATATACCAGCATATAACTTATCAGTGTGGTAATAAAGACCGAAACCAAGGTCTGGAGCAACACCACTTGAGCTACCGTTGACAATATTCGGGTCATTTTCTTGTATCGGATCTAGCTGAGACCCATCAAGTGTATTAAAAAGAACCCCTCCTTCAATACCAATACCCAAAGTACCTGGCCCCAATGCCCATCTGAATGCATAAGAAAGCTTAACGCCTCCTGAGTATTGTGCTCCTAACTTATCAGACAGAATCGAAAGACCAAGGCCACCGTGCAGAGCCTTAACGGTTGCATCAACGTTTACGACCGTGGTAATAGGACGACCATCAAATCCAACCCATTGCTGTCTATGCAATGCATTTGCACAAATTCCATTGTTACTTCCTGCATAACCAGGGTTGGCATAAAGCCTATTGAACATGTTCATTGTGAACTGAGGATCTTGCTGAGCAAAAGATGAAGTTCCGATGAACAAAAGCGCTAAAGAAGCAATGGCAGTAAAAGTCTTTTTCATATTAAGTAGTTCGATTTCCTTCTTTTTCCTTTAAATCTTGATTGACACCCGTTTTCTCAAGAGGCGGCTAAGTAAACAAAAAATTCTATCAACATCAAGTTGTTAAAACGATTAATCGACTAAGAACAAGCACAAATATCGATAATATGTAGATTGATTGTTAGCCGAGTTTCTGAAAAGTCTGCCACCACCTATCTGGAATGTCATCATTACAGGCAGTTTGATAGTCCGCATAATTACAAGGAATCATAAAATGGCGCTGATATTTAGCCCCTCTTTTTGATGGGTAGGGCACTTCCATCCACCATCTATCACTACGATTACTCTTGTAAAACACTACATCGTAAGCTCCTTCCTCTAGAGCAACTGTGTATTTTGTATACTCATCCTTGTCAGCAAATGGATAGTCCCGCATTCGAAATGCGACACCATATAGGAAGTACCAAACGAGCTGTGCAACGAGCTTATTCGATTGAGATGAATTCGCATCACACAAATTATAGAGACCAAAGGATGTAAGCTTATCGCTGAGTCCAGCATATCGGGCAATGGCACAAGCTTCTTCTCCATAAATACCATTAGGCTCTGATGAGAAATTTGCAGGAAGATCTGAAGATCGGATTGACGATAGGTCGAATGAAACCACATCAGCATTTCTGACAACAGGTTCGACTTGAAGTAGTGATTCCTGTATTTCGCCCAGCCTGTAGACATCGAAGTACATTTTCTTCATTAGGTCTACCTCAGAAGGGGAAACATGATGCGTCTGATAACCTAAATTACTGAAGTTGAAAAGGATGTTCGGCTGATGCAGTATTATCTTTTGCAAATATCTTGTTGCGGTAACCTCATCTTGAACATCTCCTATGTCAAATCTGGAATCGACTGCAACGAGATTGACAACCTGTTCGAGTTTCTCGTAAGCAAGATAATTGGCGTACGTAAGATCTTGCGTTCCGCCTAACAGCAGTGCAATGCCTCCTTGTTTGACTATTTCGGCCACCGAATTCGAGACCGCGTAATACGTATCTGTTACAGATTCTCCGGCTTGGATCGTACCCAGATCTACAATTCTTAGTGCACCAAAATGATCTTTTAAGTTCAATAGCTCTTTACGGATTTCAATTGAAACCTCACTATTGCCTTTTACATCTCCCCCTCTCCATTCATTGACGGAAAACAACACCACAGTTCCTTTTTCAATCTCCGGAAATGCGTTTCCTTGAAATACTTCTATCCTTGCGCCAAGTGTTCCTGCTTCTGCACCTTCATAAATTGTTGAAGGAACAGGGTCGAAAAACATATTAATGTCGGAAACCATTACTTACGTGATTTGGCAGTTCTCTTTGGCTTATCGCCTTGTTTAATAATAAGTTCTTTACAGTCTTCCAAACTAAGCGATTCAGGTTCTGTACCTTTCGGGATCTTGTAGTTTTTCTTTCCAACAGCGATGTACGGTCCAAATCGCCCATTCTTAACCTGAATCACTGTATCACCATCGGTGAATTCGCTGATCAGCGCTTTTTTGATCTCTTCACGTTTTGTCTCAATAAGTTCAATTGCCTTTTCGCGGGTTATGGATAATGGGTCTTCGCTACCTAACGAAACGAAACTCTTATTGTGCCTTACATATGGGCCGAATTTGCCTACTCCGATCAAAAGCGTTTCTCCTTCAAACTCTCCAATTTCTCTAGGTAATTTGAATAGGTCGAGAGCTTCTTCCAATGATATTTCTTCCAAGCTTTGACCTGCCTGAAGGCTCGAGAATTTTGGCTTTTCTTCATTATCGGCTTCGCCTATTTGAACCATAGGACCGAACCGACCCAATCGTGCATAAACATTTCTGCCTGATTTTGGGTCTACACCAAGCAACCGTTCGCCAGTTGCTCGTTCAGAATTCTCTTCGGTATAAACTGTTGTTTTGTGGAACGGTTTATAAAAACCATCTATCATAGAAGTCCATTCCTTCTGACCTTCCGCAATTTCATCAAACTCTTTTTCTACTTGCGCAGTGAAATTGTAATTGAGAATCTCGCCAAAATTCTCAACTAGGAAATCGGTTACCACTTTGCCGATATCGGTGGGAAATAGCTTCTGTTTCTCCGCTCCTGCCACTTCGGTCCGAGTCTCTTCTGTGATTCCATTCTCATCGAGTAGAACGTAACCGTACTTCCGTTCTTGGCCTTCTCTAGATTCTTTAAGAACATAATTTCGGGCAATAATGGTGCTTATTGTAGGGGCGTAAGTAGACGGACGACCTATGCCCAACTCTTCTAGCTTTTTAACCAGACTTGCCTCTGTATAACGTGCAGGAGGAGAACTGAATCGCTCTGAACCCTCAATTTTCTTGGCAACCAGCTGCTGCCCTACTGATACGTTCGGAAGAATTCCTTTTTGATCTTCAGCCTCGTCATCTGTTCCTTCTAGATACACTTTCAGGAATCCTTCAAACTTGATCACTTCGCCTTGCGCTGAAAAACCGAGATCAGAGTTTGATACTGCTACACTGATCGTTGTTCGTTCCAACTGCGCATCCGCCATTTGCGATGCGATGGTTCTCTTCCAGATCAAATCGTACAGACGCTGATGTGCCGCATCTCCGGCTACCTTCTGCTCCGACATATATGTAGGACGAATGGCCTCGTGAGCCTCTTGAGCTCCTTTGGATTTGGAACTGAACTTTCGTGTTTGTGAGAATTCAGCGCCATATAATTTCTCTATTTCCTCCTTTGCTGCATTCAAAGCCAGATCAGAAAGATTCACACTATCGGTACGCATGTAGGTGATCTTACCTTGCTCGTACAGATCCTGTGCAATTCTCATTGTTCGGGTAACGCCAAAGCCGAGTTTTCTACTTGCCTCTTGCTGCAAAGTTGAAGTTGTGAAAGGTGCTGCTGGTGTTCTTTTTGCCGGTTTTTTCTGAAGGTCGGAAACACTGAATTCAGCATTCTGACAATCTGAAATGAACTTCCGTGCCTCCTCAATCGTATCGAAACGTTTAGAAAGTTCAGCCTTGAATTCCATTCCGTTGACATCAAAGAATGCCACAACTCTAAAGGCCGAAACGGATTTGAAAGACTCAACTTCCCGCTCGCGCTCCACAATTAAACGCACCGATACAGATTGCACCCGACCTGCTGAGAGATTTGGTTTCACCTTCTTCCATAACACAGGAGAAAGTTCATAACCCACCAGTCGATCCAAGATTCTTCGTGCTTGTTGCGCATTAACAAGATCAACGTTTATTGACCTTGGATTCTCCACTGCATTCAGAATTGCTGATTTGGTAATCTCGTGAAAGACAATGCGTTTTGTCTTCTCTGTTTTCAATCCCAAGGCTTCTTGTAAGTGCCAAGAAATAGCCTCTCCCTCACGGTCCTCATCGGATGCAAGCCAAACCATATCGGCCTCCTTGCTCAGTTTTCTGAGTTCCTTCACTAAATTCTCCTTGTCTTTCGGAATTACATAATCTGGCTTGTAATTGTTATCTACATCAACCGAAAGCTTCTTGGAAGGAAGGTCGCGAATGTGGCCGAAGCTAGATTTGACGGTAAAATCTTTACCAAGAAAGCCCTCAATGGTCTTCGCCTTGGCAGGTGACTCAACAATTACAAGATTCTTCATATACTGCTGCAGGATTTACTGATTTGGGGGCACAAAGAAAACCAAATAATGAAAGATCAGGTATTTACACCGCTTGCACTGGGAAGGTTACAATGAAAACCGCACCGGATGGTGTATTGTCTTTAACCACGATTTTACCTTCATGGCCTTGAACCAACATTTTTACAAGATACAAGCCAATACCAGTGCCTTTGGTTTGACGGACTTCTTCATTTCCTCTGCGGTAAAAGCGCTGGAAGATGTTCTCTTTTTCTGCATCGGGTATTCCAGAACCGCTGTCGGCTACTTCGATAGTTACGTTTTCATCGCTAGAACTCAACCTTACATTGATAGTACTGCCAGAACCGTATTTGATGGCGTTATCAACCAAGTTGATCAGAATACTTTGAACGGCCATTTTATCTGCAAACGCCATTGCACCTGTTTGAGCGCTAAAATGGATTCTTTTCTCCTTTAACTCATCAGCATAGTAGGACGTAAGGAGAGCTTTGGCCAACTCCGATAGATCCAAATGTTCCTTCGCAAGCGGCAATCTGCCTGACTCGACCTTATTGACAAGCAAAAGGTTCTCGACAAGTTTTTCCAATCTGTCTGAATCGGCCAAGGCTCGAGCATATATTGTTTGACGCTTTTCTTCCGGCAGATCCCTGGACTGCAACGTTTGCAGCTGTAGTTTAACTGCTGCCAATGGCGATTTAAGCTCATGAGTAACCGAAAGAAGAAAGTTCTTCTGCTGCTCGGCCAATCGCAGCTCTTTGATGAAGCCTCTTCTCACTGCCCAGAAACCCATTAAGAGGATGGTAACGAATACAGCACCTTCTCCTAGCACCATCCAAATACGGAGGCTAAGTTTTTGGTCAAGGTCTGCTTTCATAATGAGCATTTCCGGACCGACCGCGCCCGATTGATTCAGTAATTGAAGTTTAAGTTGATAGATCTCTGAATTAAGATTGACCAGCATATAAGCCCACCAGCAAAACTGAAGGAGCACATAAAATCCTAGCAAATAAAAGAGCACCGACTTGGGTGCTCTCATTCTCATATTTTGAAAAAACCCGATCATCAATGCAGATCGACCAATGGGCCTTGTTCTAGAGCAAAGCGCACAAGTCCGACCACATTTTTCACTCTGAGTTTCTTGATCAGGTTTCGCTTATGCGTTTCAACGGTTCGTAAACTAATGTTGATGGCATCTGCAATTTCCTGATTGGTGTACTCCTTTGCCACAAAGTGCAGTACTTCTTTTTCTCTTGCGCTCAGAGACACATCTAATTCGAGGTCTTCTCCATCAGAGGTTAGCGAGTGCGTCATAATATCAAGCACATCCTGACTGAAGTAGCTTTCACCCTTTACCACGGTTTCAACAGCTTTTATCAATTCGTTGTGGGAAGCACTTTTTAATAAATAGCCCGATGCGCCTGCTTTCAACATCCTACGAACAACCTGCACTTCTTCATGCATCGAAAAGGCAACGACTTTTACCGCTGGCCATCGCATCTTTATCTCTTCTGTTGTGATCACATCCAACCTGCCATCCATATTAATGTCCATCAGAACAACATCTGGCACTTGCTTCTCAATACACTTAAGAGCAAGTTCACCATTGCTGGCCTCATCAGTAACTTCAATATTTTCCACATTATTAAAAAGGGAAACGAGCCCACTTCTCAACATGGGATGATCATCTACAACCAATAGCTTCACTTTGCTCATTCCAACGATTTAGGTACTTCAATATTAATAAGAGTGCCTGAATTATTGGCACTTTCAACATCTATTACTCCTTTTATCATGTTCACTCTTGAATGCACATTGCGCAGACCAATGCCATTCATTTTACTTTCTATATCAAATCCAACACCATCATCCTCCACGGTCAGACTAAGCGTATCTCCATGATCCATCAAACTAACGTACACCCGTTTACTTTCTGCGTGTTTCTGAATGTTATTCAGCAACTCTTGTGTAATTCGGTAAAGGTTGACCTCTATAGCGGGATCATACCTGGGTTCAACATCGATGTGATTATAGGATACCGAGATGCCCGTGCGGTCCTGCAGGTTGCTACAGGTTTGATTAAGAGCTTCTTTGAGACCGAAGCCTTCTAGCACATCTGGCATAAGATCATGAGAAATGTTCCGTACTTCTTTGACCGTTGATTGCAATTTTCTACTCAGGTCGTGAAGGCCTTCAGTAACCTGCTGGAACTTTTCATTCTCTGCAGCTTCGCGAACCTGAGATACCTGCAAGGCGATAGCTGAAAGCACTTGGCCGATGCCATCGTGCAACTCAGCACCAAGGCGCTTTCTTTCCTGTTCTTGACCTTTGAGAGCTGCGTTCATCACTGATTGTTCTCTGTCTCGCTGAGCGGTAATGTCTCTAAGTATGACAATTGCCTTGTAGAACGCATCACTATGAAAGATTCCAATGTACTTGATTGAAAATATATTCTTTGCTCCGTCCGGACCGATGAAAAAATCTTCTACCTCAAAGCTTGTTCCGAACCGTACTAACTCTTTGAACTTCTCTTTAACCAACGAGATCGTTTCTGGAGAATTATAAAAATCATAGACGGAAGATCCGATCACATCTTTTGGGTCTAAGCCAGGAGCGGTCTTATTGATGGTCTCGACCATCCCTAATTCATCCACCGTTGCGATATAATCCTCAACATTATCAAATATCAGTCTTAAGCGCTCCTCCGAACGCTGCAACTTTAATTCTTGTTCGCGCTTTTCGGTCCTATCGCGCAATAAAGACTGGATATATACTTTGCCTCCTTCTACACGTTTTACAAACCGTGACTCGATCGGAATTACCAGTCCGTCTTTACGGATTATGGTAGTATCAAAGGTCTGAGGCACGTTGGCTTCAAGCTTGGATAGAAACTTCTGATAGTTACCCTGGTTCCATCTAGGATCTATCTGATGTGCTTTTAAGCTAAGCAATTCATCCCTATCGTAGCCCAACATATCTACGGCTACCTGGTTAACGTCCAAGATATTCTGATCCTCATCATGAAAGAAAAAGGCATCGCCAGAGTTGAGTGAAAGTGATTCAAATCGATCCTGCGTCAATTTTCTTTCCTTCTCTGCCAGAACCTTCTCGGTTACGTCAATAGCGCAAGAGTAAAACCCTTTCACATCACCAAGTTCAGAATAGTCAGGTGCAAGTGCCACATTGAAACAACGGAATTTCCCGTCTTCCATTACAGCATTATACTCGTAATTGACCATATGCCCGGCCAAGGCACGTTCAAAATTAGGCTTCAGCTGCTCGAAAACCTCTGCACTGAGAACATCCTTAATGTACTTACCCTCGTAACGCCTCGGAGGTCGGTTCATGTTCTCATAGAATTCATTCAGGAAAACGTAACGAAGATCCTTCGAAATTCTGGCTATATAAATTGGAATAGCGTTGAGCATGGAACGCGTTTCCGCTTCCATGCTTTCAAGCATTTTACTATTTCTAGCTAATTTTTGCTCTGCGCGCTTACGAAGTTCAATCTCATTGGCCTGAGCAACTTGCAGCATCCTGTTTTCAATAAAACGAGCTGCATGCTCTGCAAGGTCTCGCATTTGATCGAGTTCGTATTCAGAAATTGCATGTTGATGCGATAGTCTTGTAATATCAAGAGTGCCAAGAACCCTATCATGACTTTTTAGAGGGAGATAAACGAATGATCGAGGAATGACCAAAGGATCAATTTTCTCCTCAGCCGATTTGATTTTCAACCTTTCGGGGAGTTGAGCAACATAGAATTCCTTACCCGTTTTAACAACAGAACCTACCATGCCTTCTCCAATGTCAAGTTCTCTTTTGGAAAGCGATGATTCAATGACAGATTTTACTCGTTTATCATGGTGATGCAAAGCAACTAACTCAACCTTCTGTGTTTCCTTATTAACCAATTGCACGTCAGAAACAACGTCAAAGTAGTTAGTAATATGTTCGCACAAACGTTGAAGAATTGCTGGAAGATCGGACTCAACATCAGCCAAAGTAGAAGACACCTCCAATTTAAAATCTGCCCAACGCTTCTCCTCTGCCAAACGGCTTTCGGCAGCTTTTCTAATTTCTTCAACCTCGCGTTGTTGCTGTTTCAGCAGTACATTCTCAACAAACAAAGACAGGTAATCGCCCATTCTTCTGATCTGTTCAACTTCAAAATCGGTAAAAGCAGGCTGTCCTATCAATCGAGAAAGGTTGAGCGAGCCCAATGTCTCCTTCTCCCCCTTTAAGGGAACATACATGATCGACTCTGGAACAATTCGTTTATCAATCCTTGCTGGTCCAATTTTCATTGAATCTGGCACTGACTTGATGAGAATTTCCTCACCTGTTTCAATAACTCGTCCAACCAACCCTTGGCCCTTTTTTACTTCTGTAGTATCAAAAAGACCCTTAATGATTCGCTTTACTTCTGCGTCTTGGTGATGCAAGGCCTGAGGAACGATCAGCTCACTTTTAGAGTCGAAAACCGATATGTCGCATACTGCATTGAAATGCAACGATAATTTTTCAGCCAATTCCTGAAGCGTAGCAATCGGTTCTTCGGTGGTCTTTGATAGAATTTGGGCCGCACTAAGCAGAAACTCGTTGTATCTGTTTATCCGGTTTAATTCTTCGGCCAGCTTTATTTCTGTAATGTCCCGGATAACACCTACAAGAAACCTCTTGCCCGTTTTATCTACGAACCGTGTTTTCCTAGTAGATATTGTTTTCGTCTCTCCATCTCTTACGGTAAGACGCTCTTCAACAATACTTTCTTTTCCATCCGCAATAACCTGTCTGTCGATGTTAAAAAAATGCTCGCGCTCCGCTGGTGAGACATCTTCTGCAAGTGTCTTACCGATAATTTCAGCCCTCGATCTACCGAATACCGCACAAAAAGCATCATTAACGAGAACAAGCCTGCTTTGATCATCCTTCACAAAGACGGGGTCGCCCATGTTATTCAAGACGGCCTTGTAATTCTCGTCACTTAATTCCTCAACGTTCATTTTGACCGACTTACTCACACTGCTAATTTACCATCGAAATGTGGTAACAAAAAAGCCCACTCGATGAGTGGGCTTTTCTGTGGAGCCAACCGGACAAATGTCGAACCAGATATGGGCTTCTCTTCGTGAACTTTTCACCAATATTCCTGAATTTTTGACTGGTGAATAATCTTGATCCTAAAAGAACTAGACCTCGGAACGTAGGGTCGGAGGAAAATCTTTCAAACTTTTGGTAGGATATGGAACGATTGAATGAGACCTTAAATAATTCCAAGGTCGCACTTGAAAAAGTGTCCGCAGCGGGCTAGCCTATAACAGCATAGGGATGAATTATGGAACAATACCAGAACTCTCGAACTAGAGCTGAAAGCCAATGATAATCCGCAGCTAACCGGATAATAGAGCAAGGTCCCGATACTTCTACCATTTCCACTTGGACGTTACGAGGCCATAATTCGTTCATGCAACCAGTTGTCAGGTCTCGCCAACCTCCCCCATCATCATATCATAATGCCCCTCCTGCCCGTTCACCTCGAAAATCTTGCGGAACACGGATAGG
>JAGYJL010000083.1 GCA_018402015.1 Flavobacteriales bacterium
TATTGAACGCGAATCTGCCAAGCAATTATCCGCGTATTGGTTCTCGTCATAACCTGGTAAAGCTGTTTGCTCACCTCTCGCAAAGGCCAAAGCGCGATAACTGAATATCCGTTCCGTGTCTATGATATGCTGCAGCAATTCTTTGATGCTCCATTTTCCTTCCGCGTAGCGATAATTACCTTGTTCTTCGGTTAGATCAGACCAAAACGTTAGAGACCGATCAACAGAATTCTCCAATGCTGGGAAAAGGTCGTTTTCCTCAACCAGCGAAATGTAATTACGGTAGTAATCTCCGTAGGTGTTTGCTTGAGGTCTCATCTTTTTGTGGATACGATAATTGTTAAGTGCAAACCGCTAATTCGTTAAGAATCAAAGGAAGCCCTACATCTTATTCGTAACTGGATTTCCAACGTTGAATACACCAGAATCTCCGTATTTCTTGTTCGGGTCACGTTCCACATCTGGCGGAAAAACTGCCCGTTTCTCTTTGTAGTATTCTTCACGGTAACTTCCTTCAGAAGCACGGTTATATGTAATGTATAAGGCACGTCTTGGTCGGTTGCTCACGTTTGCATCCGACTTGTGCGGAATGTAGGAATCGAATAGCACAATATCTCCTGGTTCGGTTTCTACATATTGCCAATTCAATGTTTCTGCAAAAGCTGGATCTACAGTAGCATCTGGTGCGGTTGGCAACATCCCTTCTTTGTGCTTGCCTGGAGACATTTGTAAGCATCCATTTTCAGGGTTGGAAGCATCAATGCTCACCATCAATGTAACGTGAAACGTTTGGCCGAATGAGGTGAACGCAGGGGCATCTTGATGCGGAAGGAAACCGTTTCCTCCCGGGAGTTTAAAGTTGATTTTCTCTTTAAACAGCACAGCTGGTTCTCCCATCAACTCAGAAAGCACACCGATCAGTTTTTCTCCTCTTAACAAATCATTGAATCCATCATGAAACTGAAGGAAATTCTCTACTCTGCAGAGTTGTCTTCCGTTGGGGTCGTTAGCCGGAGTTTCGAAATACTTCATCCATTTTCCAGCGGTTTCGGGGCGCGATTCGAGGTCTTCTACCCAATCAATAAGCTCGGCTTTCTGCGTTTCAGAAAAGTAATCTTTGATGATAAGGTATCCGTTATCGTTCCAGAATTGAAGTTGGGTTTCGGTTAGAAATTGCATTGTAAGATTTAGTAGGTTGTGTAGGTGAATCAGGCTCTGTTTCTTAGGTGTTTTTTTGCCATTTCCTTATAGCGTTCAATGTCTGGTAGTGGTTTGTTTTCCACTTTGGCAAGTTCATCCCAAGCACGAACCTTGACGAAATCCTTGTAAAAAGGATCGGCTTCAAACTTAGCAACTTCCTCTTCGGACATGGGTCCTCCCTGAAAGGCTAATGTTTTTTTGGAAGCATCAGATAACTTGTTGTAGTAGCCTGATTTGGTAACGCACAAATAACGTTTTGCTTCTACATGATTTTCAACTATGCGCGCAATTCGTTCTGAAAAACCACGCTCTCTGAGATAATCAGCACCAACTTTATCGTGCGAAATATGTCCTAAACCACCCATATCGGATTCTTCTCCATATTCTGAACAGAAGTGCCCGATATCATGAAATAAGGCGCCAAGAATCACCTCATCGTCATTGCCTTGTTCTTCTGCATATTCTGCAGCTTGACACATATGCTCTAACTGCGTTACGTTCTCTCCAATGTAATCGGCTTCGCCACTGTTGGCTATCATTTCGAAAAGGTCTTCTACCGTTCTGTCAATATCGATGGATGTCATTTTACTGGTCATTTAATGTAAGGGGCACTTTAAAATACACTCCGAATTCTTCCACAAAATTACATGCTACACAAGCGTGAACTGCTCCTTGTTTATCCTTAAAGATCTGCGAGTTTCCAACAGGAAATAAGGGTTGGTGCCAGATGCCAGCGTTGATGTGAATGCCCTTGCTGCCATCAAAATAATATGCCTTGAAATCTGCAGGTTTGATGTCATCTCCTGCAGGAGCCAAAAGCGCCACAAAGGGTTTGTTGTCTACAGGGTAAAACACCTGTCCGCCATCAGGGTGGTAGTTGGCTTCGAATGTGTACAGAAACTCGGTCTGTTCTCGATTTTTCTCAGATGATGCCTGTGTTGGGTCGCAAGACCAACCCGTTATGTACTTGCCATCAACTGCGTGGTTGTGACTACGAATCATTTGTCCATCCCAATGCATTTCAAAATCACCTTCGGTAATTCCACCTCCCAAACCGGTTCCGGTCAATACTGCTCTATGCCCTGGTTGAGGCCATTGTACAATCTGAACTTCTGCAGCATCAAAATCATCTACCAGAAATCCTAGGTCGCCAAGCGTATCGTTTGTTGCAACAATCAATTCAACGTTGTAAACCCCAACTTCTGCTAGGGATCTAGGAATGAATTCTTGCGTGCCTTGTATGGTTTGATTCACGGTTAGCTACGTGCATTGATTTGCTGGAATTCAAAGAAACTAATTATGCGGTGCTAATAGAACGACTTAAATCATTTAACAAAATGGAAATATGAACACTTCAATCACCAAACTCAATTTTACAATTTGCTAAAGTAATGTTGGTCATAATGAGTGGTACAGCGATAATGCAGACGGTAAAACTGTAATCATTTTTGATCATTGGATGAATGAATTCTTTAATTTGACTGCATGATCGTAAAAACCCCAGATCCACCGTATTACACCGTTGTTTTTACTTCTGTTCGTACAGAAATTGATGAAGGATACTCCGAAATGAACGAATCGCTTTGGCTAGATGCACAGAAACTTCCTGGCTTTATTGGTGCCGAAGCGTTTAGAGACGAAGATAGATTCGGAGTTACGGTGCTTTATTTTAAAGACTTGGAAACCATTCACGAATGGTCTAAATACCAAAAGCATCTGCGTGCTAAAGAAATGGGTAAACAGAAATGGTATTCTGATTATCGTGTGCGGATAGCCAAAGTTGAACGCGAATACGGAATGGAATGATGCGCTGGTTTCTAGTTTTTGCGATAACGCTGCTTTCTTCGGGAACATCGCAGGCGCAAAAAGTCTTTAGCGTTGAATACGAAAGCCGCGCAGATGTAAAAGTGTTTGTGGTAGATTATGAAAGTCGCGCAGACCTTTTGGTTTACAAAGAGGAATATGAAAGCCGAGCTAATGGAAACGAAGGCCACTGGTTCTTCGTAGAATACGAAAGCCGTGCTGACAAGAAAATCTACTTTGTGGATTACGAGAGTAGGGCAGATGTAAAGATCTTTTTCGTGGATTACGAAAGCCGCGCAGGCTGGAGGAATAAAGAGAAGATTCATTTCTTCTTTTAATCGTCCAATGGTTTCCGCTTATTTTTGAGCGTGCTCAATAAATTCAATCAACCTTTCCCGGATAAAGCCGACTTCAAGCAAAGCTTGCTAATCATCTTATGGGTAGGTGTGTTTATCGCACTTTTTCTATTTCTCATTCGCCCATTCGGAATTGAAGGACCTTGGGCTAATCTTGCTTTCGTTTCCGTTGGATTTGGGGCGGTAACAGTTGTCTTTGGGTGGATATTCGAGATTTTGATGAGGTTCGTGTTTCGTATCGAAACGCAAGGCCCAAACTGGACGCTTGGCAAATGGATTTTCTATTCCATCGTGTTAGTGGTCTGGATAGCTATCGGCAATTACCTGTTCGTTAACTACATGTCTGGTTGGAAAGCAATGGGCTACTTCAACTTACTTCGAATGATCGGATATACTTCGCTTATCGGAATATTTCCTGTGGCGTTGTCTGGTGTTTTGGTGCAATTACGTGCTGAAAAGGAGAATGAGAAAGACGCACAATCCTTGGAGGATAAGGTACATTCTCCACATGCTTCATCATCATTGCAAATCAGCATTACGGATTCTACGGGAAAGGAATTTGAATTCAGCACTGAACAAATCCGTTATGCCGAGGCCATGCAGAATTATGTTACCGTTTGGTTCTGGAAGGATGGAAGATTGAACAAGGAAATGTTGCGTGCAACAATAGCTTCGGTGGAAGAACAACTTTCAAACTGCTCGGTCATTCGTTGCCATCGATCTTACTTGGTAAATGTTGATGCCATTGAAACCGTTAGCGGAAATGCCCAAGGATTACGCCTCAAATTGCGTGATATTCCGCAAGAAGAAGTGCCTGTTTCTAGGTCTTTTATCAGTGAGATACGAGCGGTTCTAGATTGAAACTCATCCCGCGGGCTTGAAATTCGTCCCAAGGGTTTGCAGTCCATCACCAAAGCTTGACATTCATCCCTTTTGTTCGGGAAATAGCGTTCCATCGACCTAGTTTTGGTCTCAAACAAAAACACAAACGTCATGGAATTCATCGTTAAAACACTCCTGTTTCTGCATGTCTCTTTCGGTTTTACAAGCCTTGTTCTTTTTTGGCTTCCCGTATTTCTGAAGAAAGGAGGGAAGGGGCACATCATCACGGGTAAGCTTTATGTCATTGCCATGTGGGTGGTAGTGACGACTGCAGCACTTTTAAGCATCAAGAATGTCGTTATCGGAAAGTATTTCATGGCTGCATTCCTTGGTTTTATTGCGTTGATAACGGCAAACCCACTTTGGTATGGAATGGCAATACTTCGCAAGAATGCACAGGAGAATAAAACTTTCCAGATTACCCACACTATTATTGATGGTTTGATGTCTCTCATTGGATTGCTGTTCGTTGTATGGGGTATTTACTTAAAAGGAGAGGGAAATGCAGTACTGCTGCTGATCTTCGGTGGACTAGGTTGCACGGTCATCCCATCGTTCATCAAGAAGGTCAGGTCACCTTATCAAGCTGAGGACCGAATAAAAGGCCACATGGTGGGTCTGCTCACCAGTGGTATTGCGGCCTATAGCGCATTTTTTGTGTTTGGTGGGTATACTTGGATGCAGCAGATCTTACCTGGAATGTGGCAGGTGTTACCCTGGGTCGCACCAGGAGTTGTGGGTGGTGTTGGCATCACGCTTGGGGTAAAATATTTCCGTAAAAAGGGAATGATTGCGGCTAAAGCCTAATCTACCTCAGAAAGGTGCGTAAGTCCGGTTCGATGCAGGTATTCTGAACTGCTGTTGCCCAAAACGACAATACTGAATTCTTCTGTACGATTGATGTTGAAGATGCCATTGCAGTTAATAAGATCGTACCGTGATACAAACCTATTTGAACTGCTTAGATGATTCAAAAGTCGTTTGTTGATCGGGTCGGAAAGTGTGGAACCTTTCAGAACCAGGCCAACGCTTCCTCTTGCTGAGCAAAGGCTGTTGCACAATTCTGTGAATAACACATTGGTGTGCAGTCCGCCCATTGTTGAGTGCGCAAATCGGTCATCGTTGTAAATGTCTTCCATAGAAAGGTCAACAGCCTCATCATGGTTCAAGAACCAGCAGTATAATTCAGGATGCGTGTTGGAAAGCTCTTCGAAAGCTTCTTCTAGCTCATTTTCATTCTCCAATTCATTCAGTTTCGGACAAAGCAAATGGAAGTAGTTTGGCAATTCGAAACCAACCGTGCCCCAAGGTGGATTGCCCACAACCACATCGCATACAGGAATTTGTTCGGGTTGAAGCGCCAAACCGTTGTGGTAGTACGTTGCATGGCAGAAATCGAACTCAGGATATTCTTCGTTGGGCGCTATCAGTGGGTTTCCGTGAATGAATTTAGGACTCAATTCAGCATCAAGACTGAAATCACCAACAGCTTCTAGTATTTGAAGCTTGGCAATCTCCAAAGAGAGTGCATCCGCTTCAATTGCATGGAAATTCAGCACTATTTTCTGAAGGAAGTCTTGAGAAGCATTGAGATGATTGGAGCAATACCTCAGAATGGCCAAAAGGAAATTTCCCGTTCCGCAGGAATAATCAGCAAAGGTGGAATTAAGCAGCAATTCCTGAACCTGAGCGACCTCATCATTCACTTTACTGGAACTGGAAAACCTCTTTATTCCAAGTTGCTGGAAGATGTAGTTGTCTACAGTGATTTCCACAATCTTATCTGCTAGGTCGGGAGGTGTGTAGAACGAACCAATGGAGTTCAAATGCTCAGCATCTGCAATAATTTCTTCATCCCTAACAGGAAACTCAAGTAAGAGCATCAATTCGTACAGATCGGAGAGGTTCACTTTTCCAAAGTTTTGCTGTACGAACCATTTTTCGAAGTCGCCCAAAGCTTCTTTTTCCAGCGTGGTGAAATCAAGTGCTGTTGGAAATGCGTCTTCGAAGCCCGTGTTTTCGAGAGCAATCGCTCTTAACACTCCTAACTGCAAGCGGTAAATAGCGTTGAAGTAACTTATAGGATTACATATAGCATTGTCTTCTATCTCGGTTTGAGACTTTAACACCGATACAATGGTTTCGGAGATTTTTGCGCAGATCTGTTGTAACATTTGGGCCGTGAATTACGGAATATCAAGCGTAACACCGGTCTCCATATCGGACAACTGTCTTTCGGCTTTTCTCAGTGGTTTTCAACAATTGACCACTGCTGTACGTTATCGACTGCGTGTTTCACATAGATTCGCAGTAACTAGACTCTATCAAGTTCGAATGAAAAAAATCTACTTCCTTGCCCTTGGGCTTTGCATCAGCAGTTCTTTGCTGGCTCAGAAAGACAATATCCTTAGAAACCCGGTAGAGATTCCGGTTACGTACCATGGCGAAACCGTTCCGCTGCGCGATTATGTGGAAGACCCGAATGCGGTGAACGAGATCACTAAAACCTTGAAGAAAGGGTATCATCCAAAAGAAGATTGGATTCTGAATGAGAACGTCAACCTGTTGGCAAAACCTAATGGTGATGACCCAGCTTGGCAAAAAGACTATGCACCAAGTGCGGTGGAGAACAAGTCGTTGGCATACAGTTTTGAAGGAATCGGCTTTACGAGTGTAAGTCCTGCCGATCCATGTGTTGATGTGGGACCAAACCATGTCATTCAAATGATCAATGGTACTTCTGGTTCTTACTTCGTCATTTTCGATAAGACAGGAAATGTGCTTGTCAATCCGACCTACCTCGATAATTACATGGGTTTTCCTGGCGGGGCAGGTGATCCGATCGTGCTTTATGATGAATTAGCCAATCGCTGGTTGATGAGTGAATTCTCCAGTAGCGGCAACCGTTTGATGGTAGCCATTTCTACAACACCCAATCCACTCGGATCGTGGCACACCTATACCTACACTGCAACGAATTTTCCGGATTATCCGAAGTATTCTATCTGGAACGATGCTTATTTGGTTACAACCAACGAGAACTCATCGGCTGTGTATGCACTCAACCGAACGCAAATGCTTTCGGGAACATCGGGCACAGCCCAGCGATTTACCGTTCCGTCTTTCGGTACAATTGGGTTTCAAGCAGCAACACCGGTTAGCCTTAATGGAACTACCCTTCCGCCAAACGGTACACCTGCCATGGTGATGCGCATGCGCGATGATGCATGGAGTGGGGCTGCTACAGATGCTTTGGAAATATGGGAATTCGATATTGACTGGAACAACGCGAACAATACCTCATTGACGCAAGTACAAACCTTAGGGGTTCAGGCATTTTCGTCAGAGTTGTGCGGCTATACATCATTTTCTTGCATCGACCAGCCTAATTCCAATACCAATCTTGATCCGCTCCGCGAAGTGCTCATGAACCGTATTCATTACCGCAATTTCGGTACGCATGAATCGATGGTATGTTGCCACGCTGTAGATGTGAACGGAAACGACCAAGCAGGTATCCGCTGGTACGAGCTACGTAGAACAGGTGGCACTTCTGGGTCGTGGAGTATCTACCAGCAAGGAACTTATTCGCCAGACGCTGCCAGTCGTTGGATGGCCTCCATTGGAATATCAGCCTCAGGAAATATTGGATTGGCCTACAGTGTTTCAAGCGGCTCGATATTTCCATCGCTAAGATACACAGGAAGGAAATCGTGCGACCCACTAAACACCATGACGGAGCCTGAGACCACCATCATTGCAGGAACATCTAGAAACAACTCGAATCGTTGGGGCGATTACCACGCCATGGGTTTGGACCCATCTGATGGCGAGACCTTCTGGTTTACGGGCGGCTATGGAACTGGAAATGCGTGGAGCACACGTGTTGCTGCATTCGATCTTCCGAATTGCGCTCCTTCGGTAACATTCAGCGTTTCATCGCAAACGGTTAGCGAAACAGATGCTTCTCAAGCCAATGGTTGTTTGCCTTACGTGGATATCATAATCCCTATTGGAATTGCATCTGCACCATCGCAGAATGCAACGGCAACGGTTAGTGTTTCAGGAGGTTCTGCCACACAGGGAGTGGATTACGACCTGTTGAATACCAATGTCACATTTTCTTCTGGAAACCTGACGGGAAACATCACGGTTCGAGTGTACAACGATAGTTATGTTGAAGGAAACGAGACCATTACTCTTAGTTATATCTTGAATGCCAATGGCGGGAACGCTGTAACAGGAAGTCTGAATCAAACGGTGACCATTACGATTAACGATGACGATCTAGACCCAGCTTTGGCACAAGGAACACAGACCATTCTGCAAGAAGATTTCGAGAACGGATTGGGTATCATGACCACCATAAACCCAGCAGGAGATACGCCTTGGCAAGTAGGCGATGAGGCCACGGCCGAATCGCAACCGTATGACATCCCATCTTCGAATACATCCGATTTTGCATATGTTAATGATGATAATTGTGATTGTAATATGAGTGAGGTGGATCTGATCTTTCCAGTGGTTGACCTGAGCAATTTTACGAGTGCGCAGGTCAGTTTTGATAGCTATTTCGAAGGAAATACCTACCAAGGAAATACCGAGTACGCTGGACTTTTTGCTTCAACAGATGGACAGAACTTCACCTTGGTTGGAGACCTGGTCGCCTCTGGTGCAGATGGACCATGGGTACAGCAGCAATTCGATCTTGCTAATTACATTGGAGAGAGTACGTTAACCTTGCTTATCTACTACAACGATGGTGGCGGTTGGCTGTATGGCTGTGCTGTGGATAATGTGCTGATGACGGGAGAGACGAATATCAACGTTCAAACGGCCGTGAATACGAACAATGGCGATGAGGCTTATTTGGGACCTAACGGAACGGTTCATTTCTACGACCCTACATCAGGAGATGTGATGGCATCCATTCAGAATACCAGTTCTTGGGATTATGGCTGCGTAAGCTTGGAAGTGGATAGAGCGGGAACCAATCCAATGGCAACGGTATTCAATTCGAACTCTGCGGCAGATTTCCTTCATTCTAAGACCTTCTCTATTGTGCCAGAGAACAACAATCCGAATGGAACTTACAACCTTAGCTTGTATTACAAGCAGAACGAAGTGAATGCTTGGGAAAATACAACAGGCAATAGCCGAAACAATGCCGAGGTCATTAAAGTTTCTGCAGCACGGATAAGCGATGTAACACCTGCCAATTTCGCTTCCTATTCCATTGGAAATGCCGCTGCTACGGTCAGCAGCTTTGGTTCGGATGTCAAGTTCACAGCAAGTTTTAACACCGGTTTCTCAGGTTTTGGAGTTGGCATATTGAATACGTTGGTCACTGATATTGATGAGCCATTGACCAATGTGGGCGTTTACCCGAATCCTAACGATGGTACATTCACTATTTCAGGATTGGAATTGGGTACAACATATCGCGTATTCAACAGCGCGGGTAAATTGATTTTGAGTGAGCAACAAGCGGTTGCGAATCAGCAAGTGCGCTTGGCGGATGTGGCTCCAGGTGTTTACTTCCTTGTGGCCGAAAAAGACGGCAAATTGGGTAAGGTTCAATTTGCGGTTACCGATTAATGAGATTTTTCAATTTGAGTTTCAGCGCGCTTATGGTTATCGTAAGCGCGCTGTGTCTTTTACTACTGCTTGGTTGCAGAGTAAGCAAGCCCACCACGAAGCTCAAACCTGAATTAGAGGA
>JAGYJL010000084.1 GCA_018402015.1 Flavobacteriales bacterium
CCGGCCGTTACGGTTATTTCGGTGTCTGGATTATACTTGGCCGTGTAGAGTTCTTCTACTTTTTCGGCCAATTTCTCGCGCAGTGCTGGAACACCTTGCATAGGTGAATATTGATTGAAACCACGCATCATGTATGAATGCGTCAATTCAACCAATCGGTTTGGAATGCTGAAATCTGGAAATCCTTGCGAGAGATTGACCGCACCATGTTCGCGCGCCAAACCGCTCATCACGGTAAAAATAGTGGTACCGACTTTCGGCAATTTAGAATGGATGGATCCTGGAAATTTCATCAATGGCGAAGATAGAATTTCACGTCTCAGCGATACTCCAAATACTTATCCTTCACGCCAGAATATTTCAACGCAAAAAGGTCTTTAATGTAGTTCTGATGCACTTTCCAAGGTGCTTTTGAGCCTTGCTTTGGCAACAGGTGTTTGGCGCGAAGAATGTAGCCAGCATCGAAATCAAGCAATTCTTCCTGTTCCATATTCTCGTGGTCGAAATGCGGAGTACAGACTTCCAGCTTGTTTGCCTTTAGATGGTTTAGAATCTTTGTTACGTAAATGCAATTGAGGTCGCTTTTTAAGGTCCAAGAAGCGTTGGTGTAACCAACAGAGAAAGCAAAGTTTGGTATGTCGCTAAGCATTACGCCTTTGAATGCTGGCGACTTTGAAAAATCGAGTGGTTTTTCATCAACCGTAAGTTTCATTCCTCCAAAAAGCTGAACCTTCAAACCTGTCGCGGTAATGATGATGTCGGCCTCTAATTTCTTCCCTGAATCCAGCTCAATCCCATCTTTTACAAACGATTTAATGGTGTCGGTAACCACCTGTGCTTTGCCTTTTTTAATGGCTCTGAAAAGGTCTGCGCTTGGCACGGCACACAACCGTTGGTCCCACGGATTGTACTTCGGAGTCCAATCTTTCGGGTCGTATTTATCCTTTAGTGTTTTCTCGATCTGACCAATCAGAAAACCCTTCATTTTATCGGGCCACTTTCTGCTGATGTTGTAAACGCCAAGCTGAAAAAAGATGTTTTTCCATCGCGATAGCGTGTGAGCTAATTGCTTTGGCAAGTATTTTTTGAAGAAGTTGGCTACCGCATCTTCGCTCGGAACGCTCGACATGTACGTAGGCGAGCGCTGAAGCATGGTTACTTGCTCTGCTTTTTCTGCCAAGATCGGAAGCAAGGTTACGGCCGTTGCACCACTACCAATTATCACGATTTTCTTGTCGGAATAATCGAGGCTCGTGTCCCAATGCTGCGGATGAATCTTGATGCCTTCAAAGGCTTCCACATTCGGAAAAGGAGGCTCATAACCCGCTTTGTAATCATAATATCCACTGCACATAAACAGGAAATTGCAGGTCATTTTTCTGGTCTCTCCAGAATGAGAATCGCTGATAGTGAGCGTCCATTTTTTATCTGCCGAAGACCAGTCGGATGCAATTACACGTTTCCCAAACTGGATGTGTTTTCTCAATCCGTACGTATCAACCGTATCATTCAAGTATTTCAGAATGGCAGGACCATCAGCAATTGCTTTCGGGTCTTTCCATGGGTGAAACGGGAATCCGAACGTGTACATATCAGAGTCGGAACGAATGCCTGGGTATTTGAAAAGATCCCACGTTCCTCCAATGGCATCGCGCCCTTCCAGAATGGTAAATGTTCTATCTGGGCAAGAATGCTGCAAATGATAACCCGCGCCAATGCCTGATAGACCAGCACCTACCACAACTACATCTATATGTTCCGTTTTGTGTTCCATATTCTTACAATGACATTGTAATGTTACTGAATGTTCTGAGTAGCACTGAAATTGATAGCTGAAGTTTGTTTTTAACTACATCACGTCTACTAGAGGTCATTGCTTTAATTGAGCTTCGTCAGTTCATAGTATTTGTAAGTGCTGGCATATACCTTTGCACCACTAAACACACATGAGAATCATAATTGCTGGAGCAGGAGATGTTGGGTTTCACCTTGCAAAGCTCCTCACTCAAGAAGATCAAGACATCGTTCTGATCGACACGGACTCTGAAAAGTTGAAATACGCTTCGGAGCATTTGGATATAGCAACCATCAAGGGAAATTCCATCTCTTACACGGTTTTAGAAGAGGCGAACATAGCTAAGGCCGATCTGCTTATCGCAGCCACCAGTTCGGAAGAAGCGAATATTTCCACATGTATAATTGGGAAGCATCTAGGTGCAAAGCGAACCATTGCCCGTGTAAGGAATACCGAGTTTCTACTGAAACGCGAGAAATTCGACTTGGAGAAGTTGGGTATTGATGAAATCATCAGTACTGAAACGTTGGCAGCGCGAGAGATCAAGCGCTTGTTGAAAGAAGTTGCTTTTACCGATTCGTTCGAGTTTGACAGAGGTCTATTGAACTTGGCCGGAATCTCCATTGAAGAAGAAAGCCCGCTGGCCGGCAAAACTGTTTCGGAAGCGGCCTATCTCAATCCAGACAACAACTTTTTAACTGTTGCCATTCTTAGAAATAACGAGACCATCATTCCGCGTGGTGATGTGACTTTCCCGTTGGTGATCGCGTGTACTTCATTGCGCAGCAGATGCGATGCATCATATTCTTGACCTTTCTGGTAAAGAGCGTAAGCGAATCAAGAATGTAATGATACTTGGTAGTAACGGAGTTGATTTCCCCTGGCCAAAAACTCAGCTTGAAATTCAACGTGAAGATGATCGAGTCTAACAAGGAGCGTTGCTGAACTGGCCGATCGGCTTCAAGGAACGTTGGTGACCAGTAGCGATGGTAGTGATGTAGAGTTGTTGGAAGAGAAGGAATCGATGAGATGGATGCTTTCATTGCAGTAACCAGAAAACTCCAGAAACGAACATGTTCAGTGCTTGGTAGCCAAAAACCATGGTGTAAGAAAAACCATTGCATTGGTTGAGAATATGGATTACATCCACCTTTCTCAGAACATTGGTGTAGACACTATGATCGACAAGAAACTGATTGCAGCCAACTTCATTTTCCGTCACGTACGTAAAGGTGAGGTGATCATAACCAGCCTGCACGGTGTAGATGCCGGGAGTTGTTGGTTTGAAGTGAGCGAAAATCGCCCGTTGTAGGCAAGGTCCTCAAGGGGATCGACTTCCCAAAGAAATCCAGCCATTGTAGGAGAGGTTATCCGCCACGGAAGAAGCTACACTCCCAACGGAGAATTCATCTTCGAGCCGATGGATATCGCGTAGTAGTTGTTGCCCGACCAGAATGCATTCATAAGGTAGAAAGCTACTTCTGATGACAGTTAATTACGGGTAGTTCTAATCTTCTTAAAGGTTTGTTGCTACTGTTCAACGGTCTGTTCATGCTACTTTGCTTACCTGCAACGGTCATTTCAATTTAGAAGACGTTGTTTCGATGGGGTTTTCGGCCACGGCCACCTTAGGATTGGGAATGATGACCTGGGTACTGACCCGCTCATCCGAAAAGCCGAATATTCGTAAACGGGAGGGGTTTTTGATCGTAACATTCGGTTGGGTAGTAATGTCAATTTCTGGAACCTTGCCTTACATCATGAGCGGAAGTGTGGTAAGTTTTACCGATGCCTTCTTCGAAACGCTTTCCGGCTACACAACCACGGGGGCTTCTATCATCACCGATCTCGATATTGTTCCAAAAGATATACTGCTGTGGCGCAGTATGACGCAGTGGATAGGCGGCATGGGAATCATAGTGCTTGCCGTGGCCATTCTTCCCATTTTGGGAATTGGAGGCATGCAGCTATTCGTGGCCGAATCTCCAGGGTTGAAAGCAGACAAACTAGCCCCCAAGATCCGCGATACAGCAAAGCGCCTGTGGCTCATCTACGTTGGCCTTACAGTTGCTGAGTTAGTTCTGCTCAAAATTGCTGGAATGACATGGTTTGATGCTTTGAACCACGCCCTGACCACCATGGCCACAGGCGGATTCTCAACACAAAACACAAGTGCCGCAGAGTTTTCCCCGGCCATTCAGTACATCATTACGCTGTTCATGTTTCTAGCAGGAACCAGTTTTACACTCACGTATTTTGCTTTAGTGGGCAACTTCAAAAAGGTTTTGGAGAATGAAGAATTCCGTTTCTATACAGGCATCATTCTTTTAACCACTGTTGGTGTTTCCATAGTGGTTGCAAGTGTTTCTGATGTTGGGTTTGAAAAAGCGTTTCGCGACTCCATCTTTCAGATCATCTCGCTTATTACAACAACCGGATTTGTCTCTGCAGATTACACCAGCTGGACTTCATTCATCACCATGGTGTTCTTCATTTTGTTGTTTTTTGGAGGTTCTGCTGGCTCTACCGCTGGGGGTGTAAAGATCGTTCGGCACATTATTTTGGTGAAGAACAGTATTCTTGAACTCAAGCGGCAATTACATCCATCGGCCATAATTCCGGTCCGTTTAAATGGAAGAGCTGTTGACCAATCCATTACCTACAATGTTGTGGCATTCATCATGACCTACATTATCATATTTGCCTTAGGTTCTGTGGTAATGACGATGTTTGGTGTTGATCTGCTTACGGCCATGGGTTCGGTGGCAACATCGCTCGGAAATGTCGGTCCGGGTATCGGTAACGTGGGGCCTATGGACAACTTTGCGTGGTTGCCAGCTGGCGCTAAATGGTTCTTGGCCATTCTTATGCTTGTTGGCCGTCTCGAACTCTTCACTGTTTTGATCCTATTCACCCCATATTTTTGGAGAGGGCATTGATGAAGTTCAGCAGCAAACTGGATAAAGACGATAATTCGGACCTATATCACTGGTTCTTCCCTGTCCCGAATGCAATTGCAACATCCTTCATAGAAGGAAACGACCGCAGAGTAGTCACCAAAGTCAACGGAATTGTGAAATACCATTGCGCCATTTATGGCGATGGCGAAGGTGGGTATCGTATTCTGTTGAATCGGGAGCGGGTGAAAAAACTCGGTCTGGTACGTGGAGAAAGCATCAATGTTGAGTTGGAAAAAGACCGCTCTGAATATGGAGTTCCAATGAGTGAAGAGCTCCGCGAGGTGCTTGATCAGAACCCCGAAGCAGACGAACTATTTCATAAACTGACCAAAGGAATGCAACGAACATTGATCTACTGGAGCGATAATGTGAAAAGTTCAGACATCAAGATAAGGCGTGCCATTGTAATGACCGACCACTTGGTAAATCAAGCTGGAAAGATTGACCACAAATTACTGAATGCCGAGATGAAGGAGGCCAATCAAGCTGCCAAACGTCTGTGAGCGTGTATCTTTAGCCTCATGGCATCCAAAAAACTGCCCAACATAAGCCCCGAACTGCGCAAGCAGATCCTTGAAGAAGATCCAGCTGCTTTTTCAAAAATACTTCCATCCGTCAAGCACATTCGTCTCATTATTCACGAAGTGATCTTCAGCACAGATACAACTTGGGGAAAGCGATTTGACGTAGTACTGCTTTGGGCCATTCTATTCAGTCTGGTGGCCATCATGCTGGAAAGCGTACCAGACATCAGACATGGTTATGGAGACGTGCTTCTGATTCTTGAATGGGTCTTCACTGGCATCTTTACCCTGGAATACCTCATGCGGGTTTGGGTTTCGCACAAACCCAAAGCATATGTTTTCAGCTTCTTTGGCGTCATCGATTTTTTGGCTGTAATTCCTACGTACATCAGCCTTTTTGTAGCTGGTTCTCACTTTCTACTTGTTATTAGGGCGATACGATTACTGCGCGTTTTCCGAATTCTGAAACTGGTTAGATACGTGAAAGGCGCACAACTTATTGGTGCAGGCCTCAATGCCAGTAAAGAGAAGATCTTCGTATTCCTCACGGCCGTAGTTACGCTGGTAGTCATTCTTGGTACGTTGATGTACACGATTGAAGGAGGAGAGAACGGTTTCGATAGCATTCCGCGAAGCATTTATTGGGCCGTGGTAACACTTACCACGGTAGGTTACGGAGATATTGCGCCAGGTACCGTACTTGGACAATTCGTGGCCTCCCTGATCATGATTCTCGGCTATAGCATCATTGCGGTTCCAACAGGGATTGTAAGTGCGGAAATGAATCGCGTTTCAAAAGATGATTCGCGAACTTGTTCTCGTTGTGGAGAAACTTCACACTACGAAAACGCACGGTTCTGCCATAAGTGTGGAGAACGTATTGTCCTTGATTCGTAAACCGATCATGCTGAATTCGAACCAAACTTTCCCGCTAACGTAGGAGCAAGGTTAGTTTAGAGTGAGTAACTTGCTTGGTCCAACCGTTTTGAACCGAATATTATCCGTCATATCTCTTTGTTTGCTGCTTTGCGGAGCGAACGCTGTTGCCCAAATTGCATGTCCTGCCATGGGCCTTACGCAGGTGAATGTGAACAAGAAAGACAAGCTCGCTGGATTTAGCAAAGCGGTTAGAAAAGGCAAGAGGAAGACCCAGATGGGTAATTTCTTCACCGTGAAAACGAAGAGTTCATCTGGCTTTTCCAATAAAGATCCATTTGCTTTCCGCAGCAAGAAAACCGGGAAGGTCAAAGAGCATTCGGAATTCAGTAACAAGACAAGCAGGCGCAAGTTGTTCAGAGAATACGATGAGTTTGCAACCAAGCGCAGGGGTCGAGGAAGCTTTATTGATAAAGATGAATTTGCAACGCGCAGTAAACGGCAAGGCCGATTTCGGAGTTATGACGAATTTGCTACTCGATCTAGGAGAAGCAAACAGTACCGCGACTTTGACGAGTTTGCCCACCGAAAATCGGGTAGTGGGCGTTTTAGAGATACAGATGAGTTCGCTACGCGAAAAAAGAGAACCAAGCGCGTAAATATTGATTCGCAGTTTGCAGTGCGATCAACAGAAAAGCGCTTCAAGAAGGGCAAGTATCAGAAAGACGAATTCAATGCCAAGCAAAAACGTACCAAGCAGGCTAAGAGCGAATACACTCCTTTTGCAAGCTCAACATCTCCATATGTTGTAGAAAAGAAGCACCGCGAACCACAGATGGGGCTTTGGGGCGGAACCATCGGTAAACGCTCTGGCAAGGATAAACGCGCTATGATACCGTTGCCGGAACCATCCAACAAAAAAACAGATTAGGTTATCGTTTTTTCGGTTTTCCTGTCGGCTTCCGCTTCGACTTTGGTTTACCAACCGTTCTTGGTTTTGCAGTTGCTCTAGCCCGAGGTTTTTTCTCCAGGCCAGTCTTCGGTGCTTCCGCAGTGCCTTCAATGTTCCCTTTTCCGGCAATGACCTTTAACATGGAAATTTCCTTGTCTTTAAGGAAACGCCACTTACCGCGCGGAATGTCTTTTTTGGTGAGGTTGGCATAAAGCACACGATCAAGTTTCTCCACCTTGTAGCCAAAGTGCTCAAACATATCGCGAACGAAGGTATTTCTGCCAGAATGGAACTGTGCGCCAAGTTGGGTGCCATCTTCCACTTCCTGAACGTAGTTCACCACATCAGGCTTTATGGTCTCATCGCCCAATTTAATTCCGCCAATAAGCGTTTCCACATCGTTTTCTTCCATCGATTTATCGAGGAATACGTGGTAGATCTGCTTCACTTTAGCACCTGGATGCGTCAGTCTGCGGGCAAGATCGCCATCGTTGGTGAAAAGCAGAAGGCCGGTGGTATCGCGCTCTAATCTACCAACGGGATAGATCCGTTCCTTACACGCCTTTTTTACAAGGTCCATCACGGTTTTACGTTCCTTTTCGTCTGTAACGTTTGATATGAATCCTTTGGGCTTATTGAGCAGAACGTAGCGCAGCTCTTCTCCTTGCAGCTGGCGCCCTTCAAATTCCACTTTATCATCTACTTGTACTCTACGTCCCATTTCACGAACGATCTTCCCATTGATCCTGATCTTGCCTGATAGGATCAATTCATCTGCTTCGCGTCTTGAGCAAACGCCAGCTTTGGCAATGAACTGATTCAGTCGCAAAAGAGCCGTTTTCTTTTCTGGTTCAATTGGACGTTTTTTTCCTTTCCCCCCAAGACTTGGTTTCCCCAAACCTCTACCTACTGGTGTTTTTCTTTCGGTTCTATCAGCGGAGCTGCTCTCCTTGGATCGGAACGCTTTGAACGGTTTATTATCCCTATCACCCGAAGCTCTTTCGCTGCGGTCGCGTTTTCCGAATGGTTTTTTCCCTTGGTCTTTCATTATGGTGCAAAGATATGCGCACAATTTCCGCTAAGCGAACGGAAAGAATGCATCTTCCATATGATCCGTAATAACTTCGGTTTTGGCTATCACAATGGACATCACATCAAAGCGCGCTTCTAGCTCCAACTCGTTTTGCTGTAGGTAGTCGTTAGCGGCCTCAACAATTCGTTTCTGCTTGGCTGCAGATACGGCTTCGCTAGGATCTCCGAAATACGCAGTCGACCGCGTCTTTACCTCTACAAAGACAATGGTTTCTCCAATTCTTGCCACAATATCCAATTCGTTTCTACCGCTGCGCCAATTCTCGGCCAAAATGGAATAACCTTTTTTTCTCAGTTCAGCTACCGCAACTGCTTCGCCCGTTTGGCCTATTTCGTTGTGTTTTGCCAATGTTTCTAATAGATTATTTCATGAATATGGAAACTTTTACAACAACGATCACGTAAAGCGGCACACAATTCCAGATCGCACACCAAAAATAAACTCATGCGAATTCAGAAAATACTTGCTGCATGCCTTTTGATCGTAGCCTCGTTGGGTGCATTTGCCCAAGGCTTTGAAGGTTCAATCTACTTCACCAAGTCAAACATGATGGATGTAACGCAGTACGCGTATCATGTAAAGGGAAACATGGTGCGAATTGATGAAATGGTAGAAGGAAGCGACAAACTGGTTGCTACGCTGCTGGTAAACTTGGAAACAGGAGAGATGGTGGCCCTAAGTCACGAGAGGAATCTGTGGATGAAGCGCCCAAATAAGGACGAAGTTGAACAAACAAGCAGCGCTGAGGTAAAAGAAGGCCAATTGGAACGTTCTATTCACGGTATGAACTGTTCGCAATACAGAGTGCGTGACAAGGCTGCAGATAGAGAGGTGATGTATTGGGTTACAGAAGGAGATTATGGTTTCTTTCCCAAGTTGCTGAGCATCTTGCAGCGAAAAGACAACTTCTCTACTTATTACATGCAAATAGATGGGTTGGATAATAAGCTTCCGCTGATGGCCGAGGAAAACACCTTGCTTCGCGAGAAAAAAGGATTCTTACAGGTAGATAAAATTGAAAAGAAGAAGTTGGCAGATTCCCTTTTCAAAATTCCAGAGGGATTTGAAAAGGTAGAACGCTAATTACTATACGTATTGGAACTGCGAGCCGCTGTCCGTTATTCGGATGGCGGCTTTTTTGCCTAAAATAAGTGCGCGATTATCGTCAATGTGCCCTGCGGGGAAGTTGAAATAGATAGGATAATCGTAATCCTCTACCGCTTCGCGAATGATCTCTTCGGCCGTTTTCCCGAACGGGATGGTATTGTCGCGCATATCGCTCATGCCACCAACGATGAGACCTTTCAGATTAGCCAGTTTTCCGCTTCGCTTGAGGTTCATCAGCATCCGATCAATGTGATAGATGTATTCATCTAGATCTTCGAGAAATAGGATTTTTCCGCTTGGGT
>JAGYJL010000085.1 GCA_018402015.1 Flavobacteriales bacterium
GGTTGATGTTGATTCGGTTTGATCGTACGTGCCAAACACCCGAATTTCCTGCTTGGCTAAATGTAGCGCCAATGCTTTGCCAATTCCAGAACTGGCTCCTATTATGAGTATGTTCTTCATGATCCTGAGTCTGTAAATACACTTTCGTCCACTTTGCGGTTCAATTCCACATTGGAGATAACCATCTTCACCTTGCCCGTTTCGTATTTCCCTTGGGCTTCGTCTTCTCGGACAGGCGTGCTACTGAAATCGCCACTGATCGCTTTTGGCATTTTGAACCTTCGGAAATCGGCCATGAATTCCATTTCCCTTGGAAGAATATCGGTCGCGTTAGCGTAAGTGTTGAAGTAGGTTACGGTTCCTTCGCGTTTCAATGTAAGCTCAGATTTGTGAATCCGTCCGTCCTGTTTTCCAACCATCAAGCGCATGATCACCAACTCTTCTGGGTTGTTTGGAATGATGTTGATGTTGTGGCACGCAATGCCATTCACTACCGATTCTCCGGCCAAAATGGCGATGTATGAACTTGGGTCGTCAAGCAATTCCAACTGCTCAAACGGATTCTGCTTGGGTAGGAAAATCAAACCTTTGGTCTGCACACGGAATTTATCCGGTTTCTTGTAGAACATCTTTCCATTGATCTTCTCAATGGCCACACCTGGAATGTCGAAGTTCATCTGCACATCGCATTTCAGGTCGTTGACCTGCTCAAAGTTGTTGCGGATCTTTTTGACGATTTCGTTCGCGTTCTGCGCCCAACTCAAGTTAGTGGCAGCAAGTAGTAGTGTAATAGCGCTTAATCTTTTCATTATTCGATGATGTCTTTGTTCTTAAAATGATATTGGGTGATGCCGAAGAATACCAAGGAATGCAGCACAAGGATGCCTGCAGATCGGAGTATTTCGGCAGTTGGAATCGGGTCGGAGAAAAGTCTGCGCCACAAGCCCATGTGATTCGTAAAAAGGAATGGCATGATCGGGTCGAAGAAGCTCATTTCAAAAGAGCTGATGACCGTGAACACGATGATCACGACCATGGTCAGTACAATCGGACCAACGCTGTTGTTAGAGAAGGCCGAAAGCATCAGCGAAAGCGAAGCAACAGTTGTCAAGCTGATGAATGCGAACACGAATGCAGCCATGAATCGCCAGAACAACTCTGCATCGCGAATGACCACCAATCCATCGGCATTGAGCACCAACAGGTCGCCCGGACCGAAAATGACCAACGATAATCCATAAGCGAAAACGCCTAACAGAAGTAGAATTCCCAAGGAATAGAGCATGGCTGTTATCCACTTGGCGGATATGAATTTGAATCGGCCGATTGGTTTGGTGAGCGAGTAGCGCAGGGTGCCCATGGCGGCTTCGCCCGAGATGAGATCGCCCGTTACCAACGCAACCAATAATGGCAATTGAATGATGAGCGTTTGCAGAATGATGAAACAGATGAGGTTTCCATTAACAACCGTGCCTTCAAGGAGAAAACCTGGTCGAAATTCTGAAACAGCAGGTCGATGTATTCCTTGCCAGTAAAGTAGAACGAGGCATCAATCAGCGCTACCAGCGCAATGATGGAACCCATGCCGATGTAGCTCCGAGGACGTGTGAACGCCTTGATGATCTCCGCTTCTAGTATCCTTCTCATGCCGCAGTGAGTTTTAGGAAGTAATCTTCCAGTTTACGTCTGTGGTCGAGGCGAAAGATCTTGTGATCGGCAGCTGTCAATTTGGAAACCACGTTTGGAATGGCGTCCAGTTCTGCGTTAAAATTGATCGCTTTTTGATCCTGCGTTACGGAATAACCCATTGCTTCAATCATCACTTTAGAAGCTGCCAGATCATCTGTCTCTAAACTCACCGACACCGAATTCTTCGAAAGCAATTCAGAAACGTTTCCTTGCGAAACACAAACACCTTTGTTGATAATGGCCATGCTATCGGCCATCTGTTCCACTTCGGAAAGGATGTGTGAGGAGAGAATGACGGTTTTTCCGAATTCCTCTTTCAAGCGGATAATGAGCTGACGGAGTTCGATGATTCCCTTTGGATCGAGGCCGTTGGTCGGCTCATCCAGAATGATGATCTCGGGGTCGTTGAGCATGGCTTGTGCAATTCCCAATCGTTGGCGCATGCCTTGCGAATAAGTTGAAACGCGGTCGCTTTCTCTTCCAGTCAAACCAACCAGTTCAATCAAATCTGTGATTCGTTGTTTCGTGATTCCTTTCGGATAATAGCGTGCCGAAACCTGCAAATTCAGTTTCCCGCTCAGGTAAGGGTAGAAGCGAGGCTCTTCAATGATGCTGCCAATCCGTGGCAAGGCATCGTTCAGGTCTTTCAGGTCGATCTTATCGAAATATCGAACGGTTCCTTTGTTCGGTTTGATCAATCCCACCAGAATACGGATCATGGTGGTCTTTCCTGCACCGTTCGGCCCCAACAGACCGAAGATCTCTCCGCGTTTTACTTCCAGATCCAGTCCTTTCAGTGCGTGAAAAGTACCGTAGTACTTCTCTAATCCTGATACTGACAATATCGTTTCTGACATGCTTCTATTACAACTTGTAGCAATCCAAACACATGTTTTTGTTAAATGTTTACAGATGAAGTGTTCAACAAAATAATTTCGAGTGTGAACTAACTCACACGCTTTGTGTTTCATTTTCAGAACTTTAGAGAAAATGAGAGTTGTATTGATAATAGTGGCTGTAGTGCTCTTGGCGTTTGTCGCAGCGCAGGCTTACATATCCATGGACATGGCCAAAACAGAACAACAACCGTACGAAGTGCTTTGGAAGAACGATCAACTTGAAGCACGCTATTACCCGAAAGCCGTAATGGCCTCGGTAACTGATTCGAGCAGCAGTTATCGCAGCAGTTCCAATCAGAATTTCCGCGTTCTGGCTGGATACATTTTTGGTGGAAACGAGAAGAGTCAATCCATTGCCATGACGGCACCCGTTCACATGGCGTTCAACGAATCAGTTTCGCAAATGAGTTTTGTGATGCCTGCTGAAATGAAGCTAGAGGAACTTCCTGCACCTAAAGACCGAGGCGTGAAATTCTCTGAGTAGGAAAGTACGTGGTTGCCATCCGTTTTGGAGGTTGGGCAGATGACCAAATCAAAGAGAACGCAGACAAGCTGGTTTCAACGCTTAAAACCATGGGCATCAGATTCAATCCGAACCTTGGTACATGGGCTATAATCCCCGTTTCAACTCATCAACAGAAGGAATGAGGTGGCGGTAGAGATCGACAGATCGGACGGATCTTTTGAAGCTTTTGTAAGGGGCAGAAATTTTCTGACCATCAGAAAGAGTTGATTTGTAGTTAGTGCTTTCTCAAATCAACCAATCATGGACTTTAGTGTAGTGATCGATCGCATTTACCGGATTTGTTCTTCTGGTACTTGGCGTTTCGCTTTGGGCGGGTCGAAGAGAAACTTCCGAAGATTACTTCCTAGCAGGAAGAGGACTTACTTGGTGGATGATCGGTCTTTCGCTCATCGCATCCAACATCTCTACCGAACATTTTGTGGGCATGGCAGGCCAAGGCTATATGGCCGAAATTGGAATGGCCATTGCCAGTTACGAATGGATTGCGGCCCTTTCGCTCATCATTGTAGCCTTGTTTCTGTTGCCGCGGTTCCTGCGTTCAGGTATCTACACCATTCCTGAATTCTTAGAATACCGCTACAACAAATGGCCACGTATGATCATGGGGTTCGGTCTGCTTTTCATGTATGCAGGTGTAACCATGGCCACGGTATTGTATGCAGGGGCCATAGCCATGAATACCATATTCAACATTGATATGACCATTGGTGTTTGGGTAATTGGCGGTATAGCAGGGCTTTACACCATTTATGGAGGTCTGAAAGCCGTTGTTTGGTCGGATGTCATCCAAGGAACAGCGTTGCTCGTTGGAGGTGTGATCGTTACCTTCTTGGCAATGGATGCCGTTGGTGGTTGGAGTGCGTTTGTTGAATTATCTGAAGGACGTTTGCACACGGTATTACCTGCGGATCATCCTGAGTTACCATGGACAGCCGTTTTCATAGGTGGCATGTGGCTTCCCAATATCTTCTATTGGGGATTGAACCAGTTCATCACGCAGCGTACATTGGCCGCAAAGAGTTTGTCTGAAGGGCAGAAAGGTGTGCTGTTCGGAGCAAGCCTGAAGCTGATCATGCCCATGATCGTGGTATTTCCGGGTATCATCGCGTTTGAGTTGTATGCCGATCAGATCCCGAATGCCGACCTTGCCTATCCAACGCTTTTGAAGAACCTTCTTCCGGTTGGCTTGGTCGGAATCATGTTTGCAGCGCTTTTTGGAGCAACCATGAGTACGCTCGATTCACTACTGAACTCAGCCGCCACCATTTTCACCATCGATTTCTATAAGGCTTGGAAACCAGCAGAATCATCAAAGCACTACATCAAAGTTGGGCGTGTTGCAACGCTGGTGTTCGTGGTCATTGCGTGTTTGAGCACTCGCTTCGTAGCCGATTTTGGCGAAGGACTGTATAAGTTCATTCAGATATGGTGGGGCTGTATTCAACCCGGAATTGTGGCTGCATTCTTCCTCGGTTTCTTCTGGAAAAAGACTTCGTGGCAAGCAGCCGTGGCAGGAATGCTGGTCAACGTGCCGCTGTATCTCATCCTGCTCAATCAGTTCCCGGAAATTGCATTCTTGCATCACATGGCCATCTGCTTTGTCGTTTGTCTGGTTGTGATGGTTGGTGTGTCGCTGGTAAAGCCAGAAACACGCGATATCGTTTATCCTGTGAACGAAGGCTACGATATGAAGCCAAGCAAGACAGTAATCGTTTGGAGTATCGCCATCTTCCTTTGCACCGTTGCTTTATACTGGGTTTTCAGATAGATGAACCGCGTTCTTGGAATGATTCGGAACGTGCGGAATTTCCCCGCATACCTGCTACATAAGTGGGGTTTAAGCAAGCAGTCGCCTTTCATTCTACAATCGTTGAATGGTGTGTCTGTTGAAGTGCCCGACCGAATGATGCACACCGCCAAAGAAGTGTTCTTTACGGATGATTATCGCTATGATCTGATCCGGAAAGATGTGCTTCGCATGTCGAATTCTCCAATTATTGTTGATGTGGGCGCAAACGTGGGTTATCTGTCAGCATTCAGTTTTACCCGTTTCCCGCATGCTAAGGTCATTTCGGTAGAGCCTATTCCAAACAACTTGAAGCTACTGCAGCGGAATAGAACGCGCAATGCCAATACGGATTGGAAGGTGTTCGAAGGCGTTCTTTCCAATACCGATGGAGAGTTGGAAATTCAATACGACAATTCAGATTCCTTCAGTACCTCGGCCAGTATGTATGGGCTAGATGCTGGGAGTGATTCCGTTACCGTTCCTTCTTTGAAGTTGAGTTCCTTGATGCATTCATTCGAGCTTCAGAGCGTTCATATTCTCAAACTCGATTGCGAAGGCGCGGAGTACGATATCCTTTACTGTTTAAGCGATGATGAATTGAATCGCATCGCGTTCATCACCATGGAAACACACCAGATAGATGCAGCGACAAGGAACCGCGATACGCTCGTTTCTTGGTTGAATGGCAAAGGCTGGAAAACGGAGGTTATCCGTTCGAAGGTTCTGGCAAGCAATCCCAATTTTTCTCAATGATGGATCTCAGCCAGATACCAACTCCTGTAGCCGTTTGGTGGGGTGGTATGTCGGTCAATGCGGTATGGATCGGATCAGCATTTACATCATGAATGGCCCAGAAATGGATAAGGGGATTTCTGAGGAGTGAGAAGTAATGTGAGTAATATGCGAATGTGCTAATTCCTCTAATTACCCGAATTGCTCTAATTCTCGGCCCCCAATTGGTACTTGTTCGCCTTAATATCGGCACTCGGAATCCAATCCACATACTTGACCGATTCGTCCAACACAACAGGATTTCCAAGATAATCTAAGCGCTTAGCTGGCCAAATGCATGTTCGCCACAAATAGGGCAGGAGGTACTTCTGTTCCAGGTTCGGGTGTAACTGAGGGCGGATATACCGGTATGGTACGCTGGTAATTGGCTCCAATGCAGTATCCGGTCTATTGTGATGCGCGCCATGAAAGCCGAAGTTAAACGCACAAAGTTCAAGAACGGATTGGTGAAGTTTCAGAATGGCTGACTGCAGTGACGCTATCATAATATATCGTGTTGCCAATAGTTGGTTCCCACAATGCCCCAAGCGGCATACAGGTGCGGAATGAAAATGAGCAGCAAGGCATATTCCCAGTTGTAGAACAGCAACCCGAATTTCACACCCTGAACAATCACCATTTCCAAGGCGTATTGGTAGAACCAACTTGGTTTTTCCTTCAGCATGCGCTTGGCAAAAATGTTCTCATCCTTCATAATGCCCGGTGCATTCTGAAAGAAGATCATGAACTGATTGAGGAAGTTCCACTTGTAGCGCATTTGCGTACTACGAATGCGGTCCATGGGCTTTTGCGTATGCTGGTGGTGACTGAAATTATGCCCCGAAACGTAAGCACTTACCGAGTGTCCGTACGTGAATGACAGCACGATCTGAAACAACTTGTTCATCCCTTTGCTTTTAAAAATGGGATGATGAATGGTATTATGAACGATAACTGCACACATGAACGAAAGCACCGCCAGCACCGCCATAATGGGTAAACGCAAGTACCATTCTGCTGGGAAATAGATCCAAGCCAGTACGGAACAGGTGAAATAGAGGGCAACTACAACGAGCGTTCGTATGTCTGCGTTATATCTGAGCATGATGCGAAGGTATCAATTAGAGTAATTAGAGTAATGGTGGGTAATTATAGTAGTTAGAGCAATTCGTCTATTCCCCACATTCGCATATTGCACTCATTCGCCCATTCGCCCATTCGCATATTCTATCATTCCTATATCAGAACAACCAAATGCTGATCACCGCAATGATGAACATGGTGAGGCTTACTACCAGCAGGTAGGCCAACGATAGCCCAGCGGTTTTGCCCAATGCCCTGAGTATCGAGACCTGCTTGAGCCGTTTAAGTCCGAATAGGAGATAGCTAAGGGTAAGCATCATGACCAATAGATCGGGCCAATTGGATTCAATGAACAGGGACACGAAACTGCTAACGATAAGCAATAGGAAAACGAACGAATGAATGTGGAGCGAGAAGATGACCGTATCGATGTAAAAAGGACGTGGTTTGCCCCAAATGAGCCACAGAAGCAGTGCAAAAACGGGCATGAGAAAGAACATGGCAAGCGATAGGTTCTTGTAGAATTCATCTCGGAACTGCGAACCATTTTTATCCGGGTCTTCCAGCAGTCGGCTAAACTGACTCACCAACCGAAAGGCAACACTCGATTCCTCTAGGTCAAGCTCTGGGATCATAAGGTCGATATCGGCTCCAAGATCAGGGTTAGAGCCCTTTATAGAAACAAACCCTGAGTCGGTTTGATTCAAAAGGATGGAATCTGCCGCTGCTGTAGCACGATGATCGCTAGGCTTTTTTACACTCCAATTTCCCCAATCTTCTGCATTCAAGCCCATTACCAGAAAACCAACAAAAGAAATGAATAGGTATAGCCGAATGGGCGGAACGTAAGAAGCTCTACGCCCCACGCTGAATTCCTGTGCCAGAAACCCCGGTTTAAAGAGTAGATACTTGAGGGTGGTTACCAGGCGCGCATCAAAATTGAAATTGTCGGAGACGTAATCCTTTATCAGGTCCCAAAACCCAATATGCAGGTTGCGTTGTTCCTGTCCGCAATTGGCGCAGAACTTATGTCCCGGCTTTATGCGCTCGTTACAATTGGAACAGACCTTTTTCCTGTCAACCATGCCGAAAATTACGCTAAAAACGAATGTGCCATTTCTTCAGGCCTTTCTATTGGCCCATGAAAGCAATTAGCGTAATGCAGGTGGATAGTAGGGGAAACTATCAGAGGGAATCAGTATCGCTGAATTTCGTTTCACGTATCTGCAGATTTCAACATAAAGCCTTGGGTGAATATCATGTTGAATCAATGACCTATGTCACACAGAAAGGCTGTTTAAAGGTTAAATATGCACTCACGTGTACTCAATGAGAGTTTTGTTGCTGCTGATCTTCATGTCTCTAAGCCTTATTTCAAAGGCGGTGGAGTTTACCGTTGCTGATAGCAACCGTTACACCGGTTTTGCTGTGGCCTTGGCTTGGCCTAAAGTCTGGGCCAAAGAGGCCGGAGATGGCTACGACCGTTTGATGCGCGGCCTTGGATTCAACGATGGTGGTTTCTATCGTGTGGGTCATGCGGCCCTTGTGTTGGTCAATGCCGCAGATAGCTCCTGTCATTATTTTGATTTTGGCAGATACCACGCTCCCGTAGGAATGGGAAGAGTGCGCAGTGCCGATACCGATCATGACCTCGTTATTGCAAGCAAAGCAGTATTGGACGGTAAGCACATTCTGAATATCGATGAGATCCTATGCGAAGTGCAGTCGAATGCCAGTACACACGCATCCGGACCCATGTATGCCAGTTACGTTCGAATAGACTTTTCCAAAGCGGAGCAGGCCGCCAAGAAAATGCAATCGGAAGAGTTGCTACCCTACGGCCCGTTCGAAAAAGAGGGTTCCAACTGTTCGCGCTTCGTGCGGCAGATCATATTGGCCGGGGAACCCAACTGGGCACATGCCTTGCGCTTAGAAGTGGTGCCAATGATCACACCAAGCACCCTATACCCGGTCTCAGCCCTGTATCATTGGACCAAAGTTCCCAATTGCTTAGATGCGGAAGCAGAAGCCTTGAAGGAACGGCTGAGTTCCATGCCCGATTCCTTGTTCAAAGATGTGATTCCGCCACCCGAATTACCCGCAGCTGTGCCTGCATCGGCCCAATGGCTTGCAGGAGAGAGTTCCGGTTCCTGGTATCTGATGACCAGAACAGAAGAAGGATTCCGTATGCTCCGCTACAGCGCAACAGGATTTCAGGAATGTGCAGTGGGGTTGAAGCAGGTTGCTGGAGTGGAGTGGGATGGTCAAGGCCCTTTTGAATTCACCTATCCAAGCAATTGCCACACGGTTACCATACTCGTAAACGGACAGCTCATTAAAATGCGGTCTATTGCTCATTGAAAGGACGCCTGTTTGAACGCGTTGATACGAAAGATTATTCGGCTAATACAGGCAATCAGTAGCGCTGAATTTCGTTTCGCACATGGCTCAAATTCGCTCCATCGCATATTATCTTTACGCCATGGAAACAACAGCCAAAGCCGCCAACTTCCGCAATTACGATGAAGGCGAAACCATTGCTACCGTAAGAGAGAACTACCGCAAGATGCGCACCAACCAAACGGTGGAGTATGTAGAACGCATGCGCAGCAAGTACCTCACCTTCGATAAACCCATGCACATTTGGGAAGCAATGGAAAAGCTGAATGTTTTTGTTGACCTCAGCGACCCCGACATGAACCTTCCGAACCTGCATCATTTGGTGCAGACTGCCGAAGGAATGCGGGCAGATAA
>JAGYJL010000086.1 GCA_018402015.1 Flavobacteriales bacterium
CAAGGGGGAGAGCTGGTGCGTTGATCAATAGTTTGATCGAAGTGCCAGCTCCCCTCCTTTTGAAGGAGGGGTTAGGGGTGGTTATTTCAAATCCGAACATCAAACCTTTGACAAAATAAGTGAACTGCAATTTCCTCCAAATCCGAACGAGTTGGAAAGCACGTGATCGATCTTGGCGTTGGCAACAAACACCGTTTGTGGTTTTGATTTGAATTCGGGCATTTGCGTTTGCCAATTCAGCGTAGGATACATTTCCTGATGTTTGATGCTCAGCAAGCTATAAACCGCTTCAATCGCACCGGCTGCTGCCAAGGTGTGTCCCGTGTATGATTTTGTGGAAGCGTATGGTGGAACAAGCTCAAAAATCTGGTTCATTCCATGTACTTCGGTGTAATCGTTATTCTCGGTTCCTGTTCCGTGAGCATTCACGTAGCTTACATCCGAAGGAGAAATTCCTGCTGTTTGAAGCGCTCCATTAATTGCGCCCTTCACTCCTACCGCTTCTGGTGACATGGAACTTGGATGGTAGGCATCATTCGAGTTTCCATATCCACGGATTTCACCCCAAATCTCTTTGCCGACCGCGTCTTCTTCTCGCTCTAAAATAAGGTAAGCAGCACCTTCGCCTAAGTTCAAGCCTTTTCGGTTGGCATCGAACGGACGAGTGATCTCATCTGAGAAGATCTGCAACGAATTGAAGCCGTTGACAGTGTATTTTGCCAAGCTATCCACACCACCGACAATGGCTCGTTTGCATTTGCCGGCTTTGATCATTCTCGCGCCAAGCATAATGGAATTGGCGGATGAAGAACAAGCCGTATTCATCGTATCTGTATAGCCCCGCAATCCGAACGCCTTTGCCAGTTGTAGCGTGTGCGCGCCACTTCTGTATGAATTGACATAAGGGGAAGGCGATGTATTCGTATTAGCATCAGCATAGATCGCCTCCATCTCCACCATTCCTCCAACGGTGGTTCCCGAGAGAAGAGCTGTTTCAAACGACTTCAATTCTTCTTCCGATAGCTGGGCGCTTGAAACCGCTTCGCGAAACGCCATGAACGCTAACAATTCGGTTCGGGTAAGTCCTGGTATATCAAAATTTCCAGCCAAGGAATGAAGCTCTTGATCACTCAGCTTTACTTCTCCAAAGAGCAATTCATCGGCATACTTTGAATTCAGAAATTGAGCTTTACCAATTCCTGTCTTGCAATTTCTAAGGCCTTTGAGATTCTCTTCTGCGTTATTTCCGATAGCAGAAATAACCCCAATGCCGGTGACAAACACGCGGCCCATAAACTTACGCCTCGGCTTTCTTGGCCAAGATGTATTCGGCCATTGAGTTCACTGTAACCAATACTTTTCGTCCTTCTGCGGGATCGGTCATTTTAATGCCGTATTCTCTTTCAAGAAGAACGCTCAATTCCAACGCATCAATCGAATCGAGGTCGAATTTCGGTCCGAAAAGTTGATCTTCGTCATCAATATCTTCAGGTGTGAAATCAAGTAGGTTCAGATATTCGATGATCTGTTCTTTCAATTTCGCTTTCAACTCAGCTTCTTCCATTTTCTCCTATTGGGTCGGTAACTTATTGGGCTGCAAATTAACTTAGAATAAATGGGAATTGACATGCGCCAAGTCCCACCTTTCAACAGGTGAGTTAACAGTTTGAAAGTGTTGATGTTCATCAACAGAATACATAAATGCCTTAGCTTCGGGTTCTGTGAAAAACCTGGATCAAAAAATCACCTTCGGCCTCCTCGCGATATCGTTCGTGGTCATTTCCTATTTCATCTTGGTATCGGATGGTTTTCATGGTGGTGGCGATTCTTTAGCCCATTTCAGATTGGCGAAGTTCTCTTGGGAACGCCCCATTTATCTTCTTGATCATTGGGGCAAACCGTTTTTCACGCTTCTTGCAATGCCGTCAGCCTTCTTCGGATTCAAGGGAATTCAGTTTTTCAATCTTCTGTGCGGAATCGGTTCCGTTATGCTAACTGTGGGAATTGCCAAAGAATTGAAGCTACGGTATTATTGGTTGGCTGTTCCTGTCGTCCTATTCACCCCTATTTTTTTTCAGGAATTCTTCTCAGGGCTTACAGAAGCTTGCTTTGCCATGTTATTGCTGTTTTCACTTTGGTTGAGATTGAGGAAGCAATTTGTGCTGTCGTTGATCATGATGTCGCTCCTACCATTTGTTCGAACGGAGGCATTGCTATTGGTAGTTTGGTTCGGCATACTGGATCTTATAGAAAGGCATTCTGTTCAAGTAGTATTACTTCTATTTGGAACTGTTGCTTACAGTTTGATCGGTTGGATTGCTAAAGGCGACATTCTCTGGTTGGTGAACGAGATGCCTTACACGGGTGGCGACCACATTTATGGTAGTGGCAAACTGTTCCATTATTTCCTTATCATGCCAGAAAAGATCGGCCGTTTGCCGCTTCTTGCCGCGTCATTCGGACTTACCGTTCTGGCATTTCAATCTTGGCACACGGCCAAAGAGGACCGATGGATCATCAACTATATTGTCATTCCATTGGTCATCTACATTGGGTTCCATTCCATAATGTGGTACGTTGGCAGAGTTTCTCTTGGATTACCCAGAATGCTAGCAGTTACTGTTCCTTTGTTGGCCATTATTATCATTTACGGATTTAATTGGTTGAATGGCTATTTGACAAGTTGGTTCGTTGCCATATTCTGTTGGTCTCTCACATTTGGGGTAATCGCTAAAACGTACAACTACGTTGAACTTCCAGTGCCTTTAGGCGAAGAGGAAAAAGTGCTTGAAAAAGTTGCCGCGTTCATCCACAAGAATAACTTGGCAGACCATAAGATCCATTACTATTCGCTTTACAACGAGGTAAGTCTTGACTTGGATCCGCATTACCCTGAAAAGTGTCAGCAGGTGATACACAACCGAGCTAATCCGCATTTGGAAGTGCAAGAAGGAAGTCTGGTTATTTGGGATGCCCATTTCGCCCCAAATGAAGGTGCCATGCCTCTGGAAAACCTTCGTTCAAATGATCATTTTGAACTTCTTGAAACATTCAGACCGGAGATTCCATTCACCACGTTGGACGACAGACCCTTTGAGGTTTATCTCTTTTTGCGGAAAACCGATTAGTTGGCCGTTATAACGAATTCCGTTCTCCTGTTGGCAGCTCTACCTTCTTCCGTTGTGTTTGATTTGGTAGGCTTTGTTTCTCCAAAGCCTTTGTAAGAAAGTCTGTTGGCACTGATTCCTTCCTTGATCAATATGTCGTAAACGGCCTTGGCCCGGTCGTTAGAAAGTTTGAGGTTAGCTTCAGGTGATCCAACATTATCAGTATGTCCATGGATGGCCACTTTCATCTTTGGGTTCGATTTTAAATAGATGGCAAATTCTGCCATCATATTAACCGACTCTTTGTCTAGGTTGAAACGGTCTGTGGCATATTGAATGTCGTGCAATTTGTACGCTTCGCCAACACGAACTTGCTTCACCTCCACATCTACTTTCTTTATCTCATTGAGGGTACTGTCCTTCGTTGAAAGATAGCGCGATGTAAATGCCGCATCCTTCTTTTTCACGGTCATTACCATATCGCTACTGAAATTCATTACAGCAACGTAATCGCCAGTAAGGGAATCTACATCAACCTCAGTCACTTCTTTCGTGTCCATGTTTTTGAACTCGATGGTTGCATCTGTAATGCGCTTATTGTTCTCGTCCTTCAGTTTCCCTTTAAGGAAGAGCACTTTCTCTGGACGGGCTTTTTCGTAGAGTGGAAAGCTGAAAAGATCCCAACCGCCAATTCCATCTTCTCGCTCGTTGCTACTTATGTAGGCCGTCTTTCCATCCACGGCTACAAAAAACCCAACATCAGCACCTTCGGTATTTATTGGAAAACCAATGTTTTTGGGTTTTATCCAATTATGCGTGGAATCTTGACGTACATAGTAAATGTCGAAATCGCCAATTCCCTCGTGTCCGTCAGAACTGAAATACAAGGTGTGACTATCCTCATGGATAAAGGGTGACTTCTCGTTGCCTTTGGTGTTGATAGTAGTGCCAAGATTCTTGGCCTGCCCCCAGGTTCCATCTTCCTGTAGGTGAGAGACGTAAAGGTCCATGTTGTCGATGTCACCAATTTCATCCTCCCGTATGGAAACGAAATAGAGCGTTTTACCATCGGGCGTAACCGTTGGCTGTCCTTCAAATGAGTTCTTTCCGTTAATGCCTGGTCCAACGTTAATCGGGTCGTCCCAGCCATGGTAATGCCAGTCTGAATAGAAGATGTCGCAGTTCTTGTACCCATCTGCATTGTCGTTACAGATGGTGAGGAACATGCGTTTATTGTCAACGGTGAGCGTGGCACTGCCTACGTTTTCGGTGACATTGAAAGGGCTCGGCATGGGGGTTCCCTCATCGAACTCGCCATTCGGTAATCGTTTACTTCGAGTGAACTCTTCTATCTCTTTGGCGGTGAGGTCGTTCTTTCGCTTGACGAAGTGCCTGCGGATGTACAGGGCCACTTCATTATCTGGCGAAATAATACCGAGATACTCATTGCTGCGCGATGAGATTCCTTTTACAACGGTTGGTGCAAAAGGAACCGGGTTGGAATAAAGTGAGTCGTAATACTGGCACTGTGGAATCCACGCTTCAACCGCCAAGGTTTTCTCTTCAATATCTTTAGGATACCAGCGAGGATCATCAAATTCTATGGTAAGGAATTGTTTGAAATGTTGTTCCGCCTCCTTGAATTCCTTGTTCTGCATGGCAATGAGTCCCATGTAGTAATACGGATACATGTGGTAGGTCGGACAGAGGTCGGCAACGGCTTTCATTGGTTTGTAACCGAAAGCAATTCCTTTGCTCATGGGGTCTCTCTCTGCCTTACTCAGTTGCTCGTAGGCTTTGGCAAAAATTGCCCCATGATGATCGGGTTCTGCATCAAGAATCTGATCATACAGTTCTCTTCGTACCGAAGGTTTTCGTTCGTTCAATGCTTGTTCCCAAAGCTTTTCAACCTTCTTGCCGCCAGGCATTTCGCAGGCGGTAGGGTTCTGGGAAAAGGAGCAAAAAGGGAGAAGGAAAAAAAGGAAAAAGGAAGTCCGCAGACCACGGTCAATAGACCATAGACAGCTTTTCTTCTTAAATGACTGTTGACCGTTGACCATGGACTATCGACTTTTACTTTTTAGGCTTACCGAACAATCCCTTAAGCGCGTTTTCTGCCTCTTTCTTGGCGCGCTCCTCCGCTTCTTTTTTCAATTTTTCTGCTTCTTTTCTTGCACGTTCTTCAGCTTCTTTCTTCAGTTTATCAGCCTCTTCCTTGGCCTTCTTTTCCAATTCTTCCTTGGCTTTGTTGAACTCGGCTTCGGCTGCAGCCTTCAGATTCTCGGTTGGGCTGGCCCCGCCACTGCTGCCACCGAAAGAAGGCGTGATCTTCGGGTCTTTAAATGTTCCTTTTACAAGAATGTCAACCTTGATCTCGCTACCCGCAGAGAAGTTTGCTCCTAGAGCATTTGCCTGAGAAACCAATCCACCGATCACGGCATTGGCCTGACTGCCCAAAGCACTGGTTGGAACGGTAGTTCCGATAACGTAGTCCATTGTTTCGTCAAAGCCATGGCTTCCGAAAATGTTGGCCGAAACAGGTCCTATTTTCACATCGAATGGTTGAACGGAAACGCGACCGTCTACAAATGCAAAACTCAGATTCACATTCTTCACCTCTGGATTTTTGAAGGCATTGATCTTCACCACCTGCGCTATTTTATCCAAGGCTTCTGTTCCAGTGATCTTTAAGCTCTGAGAAGTCAATCTGCCGCCACCGTTCATGGAGTTATAATCTACCTCCGTTCCGCTTTTCATTGCTCCTATCACGTTGAATTTAACGGACACGCGACCTTCTGTCTTTTCTGCGATCGGTGCCAACTTACGAACTGTTCCAAATGAAGCGTAAGCCTCTTTCAGCACCACATTCTGAACATCGAGATCATAATTCAATTTAGGTTTCGCCTCGTTGCCACTATCGTAATAACCATTCATGGCAACCGAACCTCCAAGCGTATTGAACGAAAGTCCTTTGAGATTGGCGCGCCCATTTCTGATCACCACATTTCCTTTCGTATTCAATAGATTGATGTTGTCATAGACGATCTTCTTGATATCTGTAGCAAGCGATAGGTCTAGATTCTTTGGAATAGCAAATGGTTCGGAAGCTGGCGTTTCTCCACCAGAACCACTCTCCGGTGCTTCGGTTGTTCCCTCTTCTTCGGTGCTCAATCCTGCTAATTCATTGCCATCGATCAGTGTGCTATTCAAACTGAACGTTCCTTGTAACGTTCCATCGCCTAAGGCATAACCTAAATAATTGGTGATCTTTCCTTTTGCCTTGAAGTCGGACTTTCCGGCCTTTGCATCGAAAGAAGCCAGTTCCAAGAACTGCGGAGCGAATTTGAACTGGGCATATTTCACTTCAACAGGAACCGCTACGGATTCTGTGGAGTAGACGATATCCATTAAAATGAATTCTCCTTTGGCATTGAACTTATCGTAACGGCCTTTATCAACATCAGACTGCTTGCCTTTCATTTCTGCATCGGCAATAATGGTTCCAGCTAACTTATCACCTTCTTCCATTGGAATGGCATCGGCCAAACTGGTCAGGTCGATCTTTCCTTTGAACGAGGCATCGATATTCGGGTCTGAAACCGGTGTTTTGATCAGCGCACGCACTTCAAACGGGTTTCCGGCCAATTGGAACACGAACTGTTTCAGATCGATAATGGTGTTGTCTGTGCTTCCCCCGGGATTCACAACGCTAAGGTCAATGGCAATTCCATCAACACTTTTTGGTAGGTCAGGATACTTGAACTGGCCGTTTCCGACTTTCACATTGGCGGTGAATGAAGGAATAGCATTCTCATTGTACGTTCCCTTTACCATTCCGTTCAACTCTAAAGAACCGCTTGCTTTCACATCTGCAAAATCTTTAGCGTAGATGGCAGGTACCAGCGAAAGAATCTCCTTGAATTCGGTTTTAGCTGCGCCATATACCAAGTCAAGTTCAATATCTTCATCATTCGGCATGCTGATGTTTCCGTTCCAAGAAAGATGTAGGCCGTTTATTCTGAACTCGTTGTCTTTCAATGTGTAGCTATTGTTCGCCAGATCGGCATCTACTTCTGCTCCTAAGGCCAATTCAACTCCATTCAGGTACGCGATTCCGCCATTCACCAACTTGGCATTCTCCATCGAAATGTTGGTTTTCAAATTGGTTTGGTCTGCAGCAAAATCGCCACTAAGATTCAAATTCAATTTTGAGGTACTGAACATCATTCCTCCTTGCTGATCGGAATACATAACTTCCAGATTTGCAATCTCAAACTGCTTCAGTTTAATGCTGAACGGACCACTCGATTCTGCCGGAGCCTCGGCAGTTTCCGTTACTTCAGATTCTGGTACGATATCGTAATTGGCTTTGCCGTTCTCGAGCACGATCACATTCGCTAACCCATCAGCCAAGGTTATCTGATTGATAACAGGCGAGCCGTTAAATGCACTCATCAGATCCACATCCAGCGCAAGCGTTTTGAGGTAAAGCAGCGTCCGCCCTTCAAAATCATCTTTACCTGTAATTGAAAGTTCTCCTACCCCAACATACAGATCTGGAAACGACCACAGCAACGAAATATCCACATCCTTAAAATCGATGGTGGCATTGAGATTAGCATTGGCCTGCTCCTTTACGGCCTTGGTAATTGGTTCTTTAAGAACGATCGGAACAATCACAATTGCTGCAATAAGCAACACGATCAGAATTCCGAATACGATAAGAAGTTTTTTCATGGTCTTTGGTTGACGATCGTGTAACGAACGATCGGTGTTTTTATTCTATCTATTTAATCCAATTTAGCCCAAACCTCTCGGTTCAGTTGGCCTTCACTGTCGGCCACAATAGTAGCAACAGTGCAATCGCCTGTAACGTTCACAGTAGTTCGGCACATATCCAGAATTCTATCTACCGGAAAGATAATGGCAACCCAAGCGGGGTTCAATCCAACACTTTCCAGCACAATGATCAGCATGATCAATCCTGCGCTCGGAACTGCTGCCGAACCGATTGATGCTAAGGTAGCGGTAAGAACAATGGTCAATTGTTGAGTAAGATCCAGATCCACTAAATGAAACTGCGCTAGAAAAACCACCGCAACGGCCTGATACATGCTTGTTCCATCCATGTTGACCGTGGCTCCTATGGGTAATACGAAACTGGTTGTTTCCTCACTTACACCAAGGTTATCCTGAACACAATCCATGGTAACTGGAAGTGTTGCTGCGCTTGAACTGGTTGAGAATGCCAAGAATTGTGCTGGCGAAATAGCCTTGAAAAACCTCCGGTAACTCAAGCCTTGCACCATCAGTTTGGCAAGTGTTGGATAGAAAAGGAAGATCATAAAGCCAAGCCCAAGTACAACGGTAAGGCTGTACCAACCAAGTCCTTTGAATATTTCAATCACAGCGTTCGGATCGTTTCCAGCCATTTTTGAAATAACTCCAGCAAGCAAGGCGAACACAAAAAATGGCGCTGCCTGCATCACAAAATCCACCATCTTCAGGAACACTTCGTTCATTCCATCTACCAAACTGATTACGGGTTGGGCCATTTCGCGCGGAATAGAAATGAGCGTAACTCCGAAGAAAATAGCAAAGAAGATGACCTGCAACATCAGTCCGTTATTGTTCAACGAAAGGAAAATGTTGCTGGGAACCATATCAACTATGAATTGTAGCGGACCAGAATCTTTGGTCTTTTTGGCCGATTGCATTTTAGCTGCCAAGGTGGCGTCAGGCGCTTCAGAAGCCATCAGTTCTCGCACAACTCCTACCCGATCAGCGTACTGTGCATCCTGCAAGTAGTGCTGACCATCCTTCACAGTAACATCATTGTCCTGCGCCCATATTTCGTATGCAATACGATTATCAACTCGCTGAGAATCGTCAACCAATTTGCCCGGTTTGATCGTATTTACAAGAAGCAATCCGACCGAAACTGCCATGACGGTGGTAACCAGATAGAACGCCAAGGTCTTACCTGCCAGTCTACCGAGTTTGGCCGTATCGTGCAGGCCAGCAATTCCTTTAATAATGGAGAACAGCACCAATGGAACCGCGATCAGCTTCAACAGGTTGATGAAGATCGTTCCAAACGGATCGATCCAATCAACCACAAAAGCACTCCAACCAAGCGAACTGGAAATGAAAGCGAAGATGACACCGAGCACGAGTCCGATGATTATTTTCCAATGTAAAGCGAGGTTTTTCATAGGC
>JAGYJL010000087.1 GCA_018402015.1 Flavobacteriales bacterium
TTGAATACATGAGTTGACCAGTTGCCGAGATGACTTGAACAACATGTTCCTGATCATTCCCAAAAGGTATTTCAACCTTCAACATATCTAAACACGGATTAGGTCCAAAGGTCCAATTTACACCTTCGTTATCCACTATGCCCGAGGGATCGTTTTCATCAATAACAGCAAAGATTCCAAGATCAACATCTAGATTCCAAGAATAAGCTGGGTGAGCAACTACTATCCAATTCTCGCTTGCTGTTAATTCCCACGCATTATAAGTACTTCCGGCATCACCATCAGTTGTGGACAGTAAACCAACAGTATCGCCACTCGCCAATCCAGAGAGGTCGATTCCTACAAAAAATCTCTCCGCTGCTTGGAACACTATCGTGTCAAACGCAAAGTCTACTGAGGTATAGCTGTTATTGCTCAACTCATAGACAGGAATAGATACAGATGAACGAATTGTATCTGGAGCAATTGGATCAGTAACCGAGGATAGGGTTACTCCAAAACCACCAAATGTGTAAACGTTAACTGTAATTGCCGATGATGAATCGGCCGAAGCAAATTGCACATCTCCAAACCTTAATAACACTTCGCGCAATACAAAGGAATGATCATTCACAAATGATTGCGCTTTCGCCATATCAGCATACCCATTATTTCCAAAGGCGTACCCTCCGTTTGGCGCTTCATACAAAGTCTCGGTGCCCATTTCATATCCCTCTAAACCAAGCGTATCTGTAACCTGTGCGGTCGAGCTGATCACGATCAGCATTCCATATAGCAATCCAAGCGTTTGTTTCATTTCACAAATGTAGTTAAGCGAAAAGAAAAGGGCTTCCAAAATGGAAGCCCTCAACTACTACTGTCTATTCTTTATTATTGAACGATAAGCTTTTGTGTTGCTATACCGTTTTTGGTAGTAACATTCACGAAATAAACACCCGCACTAAAGCCTGAAACATCCAATCTAAGAAGCGTCATTTGTGACGATACACTTCTTGCTAAAAGCTGTTTACCGGTAACGTCAACAACAGTTACAGTTTCAACATCGATATTTTTATCAAAAACAATATTGAATCTATCAGCAGTTGGATTTGGATACATTCCAAAACCAAAGTTTTCAATATCATCATCAATTCCGGCAATGTTAGGATTAGTATTCAATCGCATTGCAGTTGTCAATCCAATCCAGTTGTACCAAGTATCCTCAAATGCGAAGTAAACAGATTGACCACCATCATTATCATCAATCTGATTACCCATGATGTATCCGTCATCGCCTGCTTCGATACCAACCGTTGCAGTGTAGACGTTTCCTGCAATCATTTCAACAGGATCATCAAGAACAACAGTAATAAACTTAACATTAGAAGGCGTAGATAATTGTCCAGATGCTAGATCATATACCGTTTCGCTCACTGGTCCGTTTGAAGGATCGTTTTCGTAAACTTTTGCAGTAACACTGGCTGCGGTTGTATTGTTTCCCAAAGGAAATACCAATGCGTAGATAAAGTCTCCATCAACTTGGCAGAAATAATCAGCTCCCATTTCAAAGGCATCTTCCATTACTGTACCACCATCTGAGGCATATCCCCATGGTTGGTATGCTTTATCTGTGTAATCATGACCCCATACAAACTCAGTGATCTCAAACGAGTCTGAGCCTTCATTATCTGCAAGGTTAGCTTCTGTTTCGTCCGAACTAACTGTCATATTAACGGTGTATTCTCCAATGGCATCAGGGGTATATCCTGTAGTGAAGAAAAGAGTGTCAATATCTCCACCAGCCAATGATGAAGTAATTGTCTCGTTACCGCTAGCAACAGTACTTGAACCATCAGTTATCTCCCAATCAACAACAACATTAGATTGGGCCAGTCCTCCAATATTAGTTACCACAACACCGAGCTCAGTTTCAATTGCTTGACTCAAAGGTCTTTTGGTATATAAGTAATCTGTTTCATTGTTACCCGTAAAGATTCGTGTAAGCTCGATGTCGTTCTCTACACCTTCAACCAACATGAAATCATCTACTTGCCAGAAGTATCCGAATCCTACAAAACGAAGTCGAACCCAAACCGTAGCCTGTCCAGCAGCTAACGGAGTAATATCTTGATATAAGATCGCATCCTGCTCGGTTTGATCATTGGCTCCAAAACCAACGTGAAGCTGAATACTGGTCCAGTCAGTACCATTGGTGCTAACATCAAGAAACACTTCAGATTGAAGCTGCTTGTAGAACTCAGTAAATACCACTGCTACTACAGGAATTGAACTACAATTCACTGGGTTGGCCATTTGTATGTACGTGTCGAACTCAACCCCTGTTGGTGCACCTGTAGTTGGATTGGCAGAGCCATTTCCATCACTATCGAACATTACCCAACCGTTGTTAGCTGTTGCAGATTGCACATCACCCCAAGAACCACTGAATGTTCCATAAGGACCGGTGGTAGTGTATTCCCAAACGGAATCGGCTGTGCCAAATGCTCCAGTTGTTCCTACCATCCAGTTAGAAAGGTCAGCGAAGTCATCATACCAAATGGTATCGCCTTCAGCTCTTGAGGAAAAGGAATTTTGATTCTCTGGACGTTGAACTTCAACGGTTGAATTATCAAAAGATGCATCATATGTGCGCAAATTCAATTCAGAATAGGACTGCGCACAAACCGCTAAGCTCATCAATAAGCTTGCAGTAAAAAGTGTAAATGGTTTTGTCATGTTGTAATTTTTTGAGTCGAACGAATTTAAGCTTTTGCTGAATAGGTTTTTCTCAATTTTTGTCACAAAAAAAGGCCGGTTCAAAATTGAACCGGCCTTTCCATAATTCTGAATACAGCTTACTGTACTACAATTCTTTGAGTAATTGTTGACTTAGCACCTTGCAATTGTACCATATAGATACCTGAAGCAAGACCATCAACATTGAAAGTAACTGTACTGCTCTGTCCAACCTTAGCAACAACTTGCTCAGAAAGAACCAACGCTCCGTTTCCACCAAGAATGTTAACAGTCATGTCCTGATCGTCCTTAGCAACGAATCCAACAGTAAAATTGTCTGTAGCTGGATTAGGATACATGTAAAGACCAGTTAGATCTTCGTTCTCCTCAATGCCTATGGTACCATCCAGATTCAATCTCATTGAAGTAGTAAGACCTACCCAATTGTACCAGTTACCATCGCTACCTAAATAAAGAGACTGACCGCCATCGTTATCATCTTCGCTGTTTCCAAGAATGTAACCATCATCTCCAGCAGAAATCTCAACAGTAGCCGAATAAACACTACCAGCAGTCATAGCAACAGGATCATCCAAAACAACTGTAATGAAGTTGATGGCACCAGATGAAAGATCGCCAGGCATGATATCATAAACGGTTTCGCTTACTGGACCATTAGCTGGGTCATCTTCGTAGACTTTAGCAATAACACTTGATGAAGTCGTAGAAGAGCTAAGTGCAAACTGCAAAGCATAGATCATGTCTCCATCTACTTGGCAGAAGTAATCAGCACCCATTTCAAAACCAGCAGCCTCTTCAGTTGCATCATAACCTAAACCGAAGTAATCTAGCTCTTCATCATCGTGACCCCAAACATATTCTGTGATTTCTACAGACGCTTCACCAGCATTGTCAGCAGGGACTTCTTCAGTTTCGTCTGCGCTAACTTCAAAACTTACTACAATCTCACCAACTGCAGAAGGTGTATAACCAGTGCTAACCCAAACAGTATCAGTGGCACCTGCTGCCAATGAAGCTGCACCAGCTTCAGTTCCACTTGCAACTGAAGAACCATCAAGAGTGATTTCCCAATCGTATGAAAGGTTTGTTTGTGCAGCAACACCGAAATTGGTAACAATAGCACCTGCTACGATCTCAACAGCTTGAGTTACAGGTATTTTCTTGTAGATGTAATCATTTACAACGTCTCCCGTGTATACATAGTCCAAGCGAAGGTCGTTGGCTGGCAAGCTGCATACACTGATGTTATCAAGTGCCGCCTGTGCACCATCGTTTCCAGTATAATTGAATTCGAACGTTACGCTTGTTTCTGAAGCATAAGCAGCAAGATCAATAACCTCTGTATACCACGTGAACGTCTCAAACTCACCTGCATCTTCTTCAGACCAAAGAGCAGTCCAGCTAGACCCTCCATCGGTAGAGATAGACACAGTTAAATCGTAGTTGTCGTTAGGCGAAACTGCCCAGAAATAACTAGCAAACCAGTCGAAATAAAGACCAGGATTTGGAAGTGCAGAAAGATCTATCGCCTCAGTGATGATAGACTCATCTTGGTTTCCAAGAGCTGCATCGTACGCAATATCCATTCCGCCATCTCCATTACCTGAAGTTGCGCCCCACACCCAATTTTCATTGGCGTTAGTTTCTACATTAGTCCAAGCACTTGGAAAACCTGAATCAAAGCTCTCATCTAATGAGCATGTAAGGCCACCACCTCTAGTGGTTTCAGTTGCAACAGTGCTACGATCAGCAAACTTACTTGTGTTCCATTCTTTGGTTGGAGCTTCTGACACTCCCTGAGCCAAAGCGGCAGAGGCAGCAACAGCAAACATCAAACCTGTTGTGTAGATTTTTTTCATTTTGATATTTATTGATTTACGAATTTGATTGAATTTGAATTGCTAAAGTATAATTTGTAGTTAACACGAACTTAACTCTGGAAGACAATTTCAGAATTTGCTCCTTTTTACTGTGAAATAACAAACCGTTCAGTTACCGACCAATCATTCACCTGTGTTCTCAACAAATAAGTTCCACCAGACAAACCTTGAAGGTCTAGACGAGTTTGCTGATTTCCGGCCATTTGAGTATGCCCAGATCTAGACATTATCAACTTACCCTCAAGAGAAAAGACTTCAAATGAAACGTTCGACAATTCGGTGAGCTTGTAGCTGACCGTAATCCCTTCATTCTCCAACACTGGATTCGGATAGATACTCAGTCCTTCAAGGACAGTTGCCTCTTCAATTCCAACAGAACCCGTTCCAAGAACCAAAAGGTCATCTATTGAAATCAAATTATCATCATCGCTTCTGTGACGGAACGCAATGAAGATCTCCTGTCCTTGATAATCTGCCAATGAAGCTGACCATTGCTGCAGTACACCTCCGTTACGGGTAAAATCAGCCGGATCCAGCTCAATTTCGGTGTGCATGATACCTTCTGTAAAAACATAGGTAGCAGTATCTTCAAAATCCGCGGTCAGATTTCCATCGAATTCCGCGAAAACGGCTAAAGTATCAGTGAAGTCCGTTTCTATGTTTGAGGCAGTTGAAACCAGTACTTGATATCCATCTAAGTATCTCGGTATTTGGAAGGGTGCCGATTTCCAATACAGTGTTGCTTGATCATCTTGAATGTAAATACGAGGCAGAATCAACCAATTTTCCGCTCCATCGGCTTCTCCTTGCAACCAAGAATTGCTGGCAAGAACCGTATTAGTACTATCGACATCGGCAAAACCGAAGGATAAGAACCACTCATCTGGTCGATCACTTCCGCTACCATCCGGAATACCATCAATATCGAAATTCAAGTATTCGGGAAAGAGGTTAGGAGTTCCGTTCGGGTAATCATTCAGAATATAATCGATGGTTTCTGACTCGAAATCCTCCCATAGAAGTGTGTCGTTCTGTGCGCTCACAGAAGAAAAAGCTAGAAAAAGTACAGCTAGAAAGTAAGTGTGTTTCATATGTGATTCATTTGGTTGTTCAAATTTCTATAATCTGGTCTAAACAAGAAAGTACCGAAACCATTCATTAGGCCGCAATGCTTTCTAGAAGACAATATTAACATACGATTACGCGAATGCTCCTGCGTTGGCGTATTCTTCGACAGTAGGACAGGTGCAAATGAGGTTTCTATCACCTCGGGCATTGTCTACTCTACCAACCGAAGGCCATACCTTGGAATCGGCAACGAAAGGAAGTGGAAAGGCTGCCTTTTCTCTTGAGTAAGCGTGATTCCAAGCATCAGTTACAACCATTCTGGAAGTATGAGGTGCATTGAGAAGAACATTATCCGTCAGATCTGCCTCTCCGTTTTCAATTTCACTGATTTCCTTCCTGATGGCTGTCATCGCGCTGATGAATCGATCCAACTCTTCTTTAGACTCACTTTCTGTTGGCTCAACCATCAACGTTCCCGCAACTGGGAAAGACACCGTTGGCGCATGATAACCGTAATCCATCAATCGCTTGGCAATATCCCCAGCCTCAACACCGGAATTCTTTTTAAAATCTCGGCAATCAAGGATCATCTCATGAGCAACCGTTCCGTGCTTACCGGAATAAAGGATACTGTAGGTTCCAGCCAACTTTGCTTTGAGGTAATTGGCATTCAAAATAGCGAACTGTGTACTCTTTTTGACTCCTTCGGCCCCCAACATTTTAATGTACCCGTAGGAAATAAGAAGAATAAGCGAACTTCCCCATGGAGCCGCAGAAACAGCAGAAATAGGCTGGTTGCCTCCCGTTGGAATTACTGCGTGACCAGGTAAAAAAGGAGCCAAATGCTTGGCTACACCTATCGGTCCCATTCCAGGACCTCCTCCACCATGTGGAATGGCAAATGTCTTGTGTAAATTCAAGTGACACACATCTGCACCTATCAAACCAGGATTGGTAAGACCAACCTGCGCATTCATATTTGCACCGTCCATGTAAACCTGACCGCCATTATCGTGGATGATCTTGGTTACCTCTTGAATAGACTCTTCGAAAACCCCATGCGTTGACGGATAGGTTACCATAAGACATGACAAGGTATCGGCATATTCCTCTGCTCTTGCACGAAGATCTTCAACATCAATATTTCCACTCTCGTCACACTTGGTAACAACCACTTTCATACCTGCCATTACAGCACTTGCAGGGTTTGTTCCGTGTGCAGATGAGGGAATTAGAGCCACATTTCTATGTGCATCTCCTCTACTCTTGTGGTACTGATCGATAACCATCAGACCAGCATATTCTCCTTGTGCACCGGAATTCGGCTGGAATGATACCGCTTCAAATCCAGTGATTTCGCAAAGTGCTTTTTCCAACTCGTTGAACACGATCTGATAACCTTTGGTCTGATACAATGGAACGAATGGGTGAATGTTGGCAAACTCTGGCATGCTGATAGGATACAACTCGCTGGCAGCATTCAACTTCATGGTGCAAGAACCAAGAGAGATCATCGAATGAACCAGCGAAATATCCTTGTTCTCCAAACGCTTGATGTAACGCATCATTTCCGTCTCAGAATGGTAGGAATTGAACACCTTGTGCGTAAGGAAATCATCTGTTCTGAGCATGTTCTTGCTCAGCGTTGTCTCTACCTGCTCCAGTTCAGAAACCTTGATGTAAACCGGGTCTTTTCCAGCAACGCTTGCAAACACTTCCAATACTTTCTGAAGATCGCCAACGTTGGTGCGCTCATCTAAACTTATTCCAATAGCACGATTCTCGATGTAACGGAAATTGATGCCTTCTCGCTCAGCAATTTCTTTCACTTCGGTTATTGTTACTCCAGATGGAAGCAACACCTTGATGGTATCGAAGTAAGAATCAGACTTGACCTGATACCCCAAAACTTTGAGCTTTCCGGCCAACGCTACCGTTTTCAGGTGAATGTTGGTGGCAATATTCTTCAAACCTGTTGGACCATGATAAACAGCATACATACTTGCCATGATTGCCAGCAAAGCCTGAGCTGTACAGATATTCGATGTAGCCTTATCGCGCTTAATGTGCTGTTCTCTCGTTTGCAGCGCCATTCGCAAAGCTGGATTTCCCTGAGAATCCACCGATACACCTATGATCCTTCCCGGAATATTCCTCTTGAACTCTTCTTTGGTAGCAAAGAATGCAGCATGCGGACCACCGTAACCCAATGGAACACCAAAGCGCTGCGTATTACCCACAACCACATCTGCTCCCCAACTTCCTGGGCTTTTCAAAAGCACAAGACTCATAAGGTCGGCTGCAACTGCTACCGCAGCGCCAACGTTATGCGCCTTATCAACAAAATCGCTCAGGTCTTTCACGTATCCATTTACAGATGGATATTGAAGCAGCGCTCCAAAGAACTCATCCGAAAGATGAACATCATCATGTTCTCCAATGATCAACTCAATACCCAATGGCGTAGAGCGTGTGTGGAGAAGATCGATGGTCTGTGGAAAACAATCGGCCGACACGAAGAACTTATTAACGCCACGTTTCTGTGCATCGCGTGATCGAGAATTATAAAGCATGATCATGGTTTCTGCGGCAGCCGTTGCTTCATCTAAAAGTGATGCATTGGCAATTTCCAGCCCGGTGAGGTCGCAAACCATTGTCTGAAAATTCAGCAAGGCTTCCAATCTACCTTGCGCAATTTCCGCCTGATAAGGAGTGTAAGCTGTGTACCATCCTGGGTTTTCCAGAACATTGCGCTTTATGACGTTCGGAACAATGGTATCGTAATACCCAAGACCGATATAAGAACGATACAATTTGTTCTTCGCCCCAATGGATTTGATGTGCTCGGCATATTCCACTTCGGTCATTGCTGGCGGAAGATCCAGTTCACGCTTCATTCGGATTGATTCCGGAATTGTTTTTCCGATTAGATCCTCCAAACTAGCTACTCCAATGGTTGAGAGCATTTCTTTCAGATCCGCTTCTCGCGGGCCTATGTGGCGATCAACAAATATGTCCTGTTTCATTATGGGTTTTCGTGTGGTCTGGCAAATTTACCTAAGCAATTAATTCAGCGCTACCTGTTTTGTTCATTTTATACACAGGTTACTGTATAATTCAACATAAGGTCTTCTATTCCACCAAGCGCATTTGGATATATTTGGTTCGTGCAATCAATGACAATGATTTTTCGCTCTGTGTTCTTGCTATTTGCCACGTTGCTGTTTCTGTATACGGCAAACGGACAGGATTCGCTCCTTTTGATAACGGGCAAGAAACTCGATCTGAAAGGATCGGTCGTTCATTACGATGATCGCTTCGTGTATTTTCAAACAGACAAGCAGACCAGCAAGATGGAATCGGATGCGGCTTCCGTTTCTTGGGGCGAAGGAAAT
>JAGYJL010000088.1 GCA_018402015.1 Flavobacteriales bacterium
TGGAAAAGTGTTGACTAAAGGACGTGGCGAGGAATTTGAGTTTGAAGGAGGTTCTATGACCTACAGCATGTCTAAAGACATTGAGTATGTGAATAAGCAGATTGAGGATATATGCATGTACTACCCTGCTCCTACTGAGAATTTCCAAGAGGGTAAAACAACGGTTGAGATATACGTTGACAAGACGTTGATCGGAACTTCTTCGGTTGAACTGAGATAAGCTTACCCGAACCGACATTTTTGTTTATACGAGCCCGGCCAATTGGCCGGGCTTTTTGCTATGATATACTTTAAGGATACTGATGCGGCAAGTGAGCTGCTGATGGGTTGCCTACGGATGACGTTGATTGGTTTAAATGCCGTGTTGACGTTTTACGATGGCCATGCGGCACACCATGCTATCTGATTGGTTTTGGGCTGGGTTCTTCTAACAACCCAAGAGATAGTTTTAACAAGCCCAGAGATGATTTTAACAAAGCCAGAAAGGCTTTTACGAAAGGCTGTAGCTGTGCGTGTTTGAATAGGTAGCGCACGCCATTTGTTACAACCTGAGTTCGATTATTCTTTGGGGTTCAGAACGCCACTAAATAGAGGTAAATCGTTTTTAAAATGAGCAACGAGCCCTCAGTTTCGTTGAAATATATGGAGAAAATTTGTTTGACAGCGTTGTTTCGGTTGCTGAGTTTTGGTTTATACCCCCAAAACCACTACCATGAAAAACCTATTCTCATCTCCGACAGCATTTTTCCTCCGTACGCTCCTCCTGCTTCTGTCCCTCCTTTGGGGGGTCGGGGGGCTGATGGCACAAAGCCCCGTAACCATTACCTATAATGTTGCCGGAAACCTGAATGCCAATGCACTAAGCCAACCTGCCATTAATGCAGCACCTAAGGAGTGCATCATTGACTTTCATTTCTCTGCTCCTACTGTACGTGTGGTAATGGAAAGCCTGGATGGGCAGACCAACTACGTTGACCGCGTATTTGGCCTGAACGTTCATGCCAACCCTGACAGTACCTATGTATATGGTAAGCCAGGTGCTTGGACCATCAACCTCGGCCACTTTACCAATGTGGATGAGTTTCGGGTAAAGCTTGTGAATGCCAACGCCCAAGGAGGCGGACAAGGGCTAACCGTTGCACAGGGCAGTTATCCATAACCCAGTATTCAAAATTGATAGCGAACCACAATCAACCGAACGCAATACTCAACCCCTATAATTATGAAAAAGCTTCTTCTATCCATAGTTACTTTCTGTCTCATTTTTATTTCCACAGTATCTGAGGCCCAAACCTCTTACACTTGGAACGGTACCACCAATACTTCTTGGGGAACATCTACCAACTGGACACCCAATGGTGTTCCCGGTTCATCAGATTACATCGTAATCCAAACAGGTACGAACGCCTTAAAGCTTACTTCTGATAAGACCATTGAACGATTCCGCATAAACAGCGGCACCATGGACCTGGATGGGTATACGCTTAATGTAAACGACCAACTGCTGATGTATGGTGGAACGACCACGGAAGGAAAGATCATTCAGAATGCCACAAATTCAGCATACATAAACAATGCTACGGTCAATTGTAAACTCGACTTGGTAGCAACCACCGTAACCATACGCTATTCCGATATGGCAGACAGCGTAAAGGTGAAACAAACGCTATCATGGGGCACCATCTACTGGCGGGGCAATCGATTCTACAAGCATCTGGATATTGAGAACACTTCCAATGGTAACATGAATTTGGGAAACAATCCTGCAGATTCGTGCTTTGATGGATTGACCATGACTGGAAGACGGATTCGTTTTGGATACCAACACCAAGGTAGTTATGTACAGGGTGATGTAGAAATAAACGCCACAGGGGCATCAGGCACCTCGGTTTCGGTAGCATCTGGAGGTTTTGGACCTGAGGTGTATGTTGATGGCAACATCATTATCAACAAATCAGGAACAGGAGCCTGTGGTTTTGCATCTGTTGCTGGGTCATCGCACCTTACCATGACCAGTGGGCATTCCATCATGGAAGGAACAAGTGGATTTACCGAAGGAGAAATCATCATTAAAGGACTTACTCAATTAGGTACGGGTGGTGGTATCTACCTAAATTCTGGTGCGGATGCGCAGATACTGACCATTGCACCTGTGGACTCCATTCCTAAAATAGGTGTGTTGGATATTGATCTGGATGAGGTGAGTATTGATGGGGCGTTGGTTAGAGATAGTGCAAGCATTGTTGCCGAAGTTCTTGAAGTAGTTGACAACACTTTTAACGGTTCTACCTCTATTGTGCATACTGGAACCGTTTCTTCCCAGAACGGAGGTAATGTGTTTTATGGCAATACGGAGATTACAAAAAGTGTAAGTGCTGGGAACTTCATCTGGGGCTACACTTCGAGCGACACTGTTTTTGCAAACCTAAGTTTGAACATACAGAATGGAGGGAACCTTATTGCCGGGTTCTATCATGGTGTTGTACTTGAAGGAGACCTGACCTGCGATGAACAATCAGGTAATATCCTTTTAGGAGACTCTTGGGGAGGCAAGGTTGTATTTGCAGGCACTGCTGACCAGTACGTTACTTTAGAGGAGACCAACACCCCTATTTCGAGAACAATTCAAGTGGACAAGCCAAGTGGAAGGGTTATTCTGAACGACCTGATGGACATAGATGGTGATCTCACTTTTGTAAATGGCGTTATCGAAACCGTGGGAGCTGGATTGGTGAAAATTGAGGACGGGGTAACCGTTAGTGGAGTTTCTAATGATAGCTATGTCGAAGGGTCTGTGCAGAAAATTGGAAATGATGCTTTTACTTTTCCTGTGGGTAGAAACGGGTTTTACAGGCCTATTTCAATCTCTGCGCCAAGCAATACGTCTGATGCATTTGAAGCAAAATATTTTGAGAGCAACAGTGACCTGATTCACGACCATAGTAATAAGGATGCAAGCCTTAACTACCTAAGTACGAATGAATATTGGACACTAACACGAGAGAACGGAACAAGCACTCCTAAAGTGACTCTAAGCTGGGATACGGCCACCTCTTGCGCTATAACACGCACGGTGAAGTACGTACATGTTGCTGGATGGGACGGCAGTAATTGGGATGACCTTGGATGGGGAGCTTTAGGAGGTAACTTAAATGTAGGAACCGTGGAAACGGCTTCTGGAGTGAATGATTTTAACATGTTCATTTTGGAGAATGACAAACCGATTGATTGTAAAGACTTTGGAATGGTATACAGTAATGATACGATTGCGGCCATGGATACATTAACAGTCATTGATATTTCATCGGGGCTTAGATTGTCAACAACCGTATCGCTTTCAATAGATAGTTGTGGTCCAGAATTCAGAGTACCCCAACTGGCATTCATGTGAACTTAATCTGGGGGTAAATGATACAGCTAAGCTTTGGTTTAGTACTGCTGGGACTAGAACCATGCCGCATATTACATTTCGGAAAGTGGTGATACCTTATACAGTGAGCAAGCAACCATAGTGGTAACTCCAGGTGCAAGTAATTCTCCAAGATTGCGATACTAGTTGTGAAAACCCTTGCGAATTCTCTTAATGGGGATTTTCAATTCAAAGTGGTCACCATCAAACACCCTTGATATTAATGAATTAGCATGTTGGAATAAAAAATTCAGCGGTGAGTCTTGTTCTGACCTTGGAGCTTCCACTTGTCAAAATAATGGATCAACAGATTTCTTTAGTTCTGACTTTAACATAAATACAGCGCCTTTGGGGATGCTCGATTTTGGTATCCCTAATAGTTGGATTACCCCACTTTCTTCTCCGAACGTAACAAGCCCTGACGGCTTCGGGGGGATTTACACCTATATACAAGTAACCTCTTCAAATGAGTATCGCGAATATCTTTATCAGGAACTCTGTAATCCCTTAACTGAAAACGAAACGTACACACTAAAACTATGGGTTGCAAGAAGTGGAGCCTCCGCTTTTACAACACCTATCCACATTAAACTTGTTACAGACATTTCCCAGCATTGCCAGAGTGCCGGAATTGCCGGCCCAGCCCTTGGAGTTAGTAACGGACAAGTAATCACGTTTACACCAACATCAAACCCAGAGCTTGAAGAGTCAGACGAATGGCATCCACTTTCAGCAACGTTTACGGCTTCCGCATCATGGGACGGTATCATTATTGGGAACCTAACTGACGATTTAGACCCGGAGATTGTTGAGACTAACCCTGGAACGGAAATAATTCCGAGCTCTGGGTTTCCAACTATTGGAGCATATTATTTGGTAGATGAGGTTAGCTTAACTAAAGGCGTCAACACAGGCGGAGACCCAGTTGTTCAGGGTGATCAAATTATCTGCGAAGGGGAGAATACCACTATATGGACTCCGTATGAAGGAGTTGCAACCTACGCTTGGAATTCAGCTCCGGAATCCACATTACTAAGTACGGCAAATTTTGTCGGGGTTGAAGGGGGTACGTACACAGTTACTATCGCGTACCCTGGCGAGGCTTGTCCAGCCGAATCACCTTTCTATACTGTTGAGGAACGGGTAATTCCAGAATTTGAATTTGATGTGACAGATGCTTCATGTCCATTAGAAGAAGATGGAAGTGTTGACCTGACTTTTGATCCAACTGGACAATTGGGTGTGGATTGGACTTGGACCTGGTATGATGAAAATGGAATTCAGGTTGGCTCGACAGATGCTTATACGGTTGACAATCTTCCCGCAGACACTTACACAGTTGTACTCGACATTGAAGACGCCTGTCTTGTAAGTGAAGAGGTTATAATTGGTGCTCCAACATTGCAGAACGTAAATATTCAAGGTGCTGAGCGAAGTTGTGAAGCAAATGACGACTACACCTTCAGTGTTTCAGGACTGACTGGAAGTCCGACATACAGCTGGACCATTCCATCTGGAGCCACATACGAAAATGGAACATCTTCATCTGACGCTTCTATTGATATTTCCAACGTGTCTTCCGTAACTGGTTACTCTGTGGAGCTAACGGTCACGTTTACAGGTGGCTGTCAAGTAACTGATGTGTTTGAAGTTGAGCCATGCTGTCTTGTGTCAGATGGCCTAGGTGGATATGAACCCAATGTGGAGGATAATACGTTCCCATTTGGGATCAACCCTGGTTTACCTACTACTGGTACAATCAGTGAACCATTCAGCGTTAATGGTACTTGGGTTATCAATGACGACCTGACGCTTGATGGCTGTGACATTTCATTGGGCCCAGATGCGGCCATCATGGTTACAAGTGGAAATACACTTACCCTCACTGGAGGTACGCATTTACAGGCATGTGACGAAATGTGGCTCACTGTTTGGGTTGGAAGTGGAGCCGATATCACAGTTGAAGATGGTTCCATCATTGAGGATGCTTACATCGGTGTTTGGTTACATCCGAATGCCGATTTTACCGTTCTTGATTCCTATTTCAACAGAAATTATGTTGGGATAGTGACTTACCACAGATCGTTAGGTTCGGCTGGGGTAGAACGAATTGAGGATAACATGTTCCTTTGCCAGACTGTAGATAATCCTGCATCGAATAATCCGAGCCCTACGTATTCTACACTCAACGCTCCTTTTACTGGTAAAGACGGGTACTGTGGAGTTCTGATGATAAATGACGATAGTCAGACCATTGGAAAAACAAATGCTGGCAACCATTTCGAGCATCTCAATTACGGAATCAAAGTATGGGAAGGTGGAGAACTTTCGAGCATTAACAACACTTTCCGAAATATGGTGTACGATGCTGCTATTGATTGGTCCACTGGCTCTGGTATTCTGATGAGTAAGGGTGATGGCCTGAGTGTAACGGGAGTAAACACGTTTGAAGACAGTCGATTTGGCATAAGTGTACATGGCGTTAGTGGTGATGTGGATATTTCAGGTACATCTGGAATCGGCAACAAGAATGAGTTTGATAATCTGCACCGTGGCATATTCATTAATTCTCAGAACGAACAAATTCCACATAAGGATATTGACATTGCTTACAATAACATGAGTAATGTAGAATTGGGCATCATTAACTTTTCATCTCCAAACGTCACAATCATGGTCGAGGAAAATATTATTGATGGTGCACCCAATGCCAATGAAGTATCAGTTGGTATTGCAACATTGGAGGCAGTGGCCTTAGAGAATACTGACATTACGATTCGTGAGAATGTGATAAGTGATGTTTCGCATGGTGTGTGGGTTGGTACCATGGATGAGAACATGATGGTTCATGATAATACCATTACAGTGTTTGAAACCACCACTCAACCAGCCTTTGGTATTATTGCGCAAGATGTACAGAATGCCGTTATCGCATCTAACCAAATAAGCGGTACCAACAGCAATGGAGACGACCACAGAAATGGCTTGCAGGTGAACATGGGCATATTGGATATAATAGGCTGTAACACCACCGAAGACATTGGCAACGGCCTCCATTTTGGTGGGGCCATGGCTCCCAGTTGGATCTTAAAGAACCATATGGAAGATAACATAATCGGCTTGTTGTTGAATAATGGCGTCATAGGTAATATTGGTCTACCTGACGTAGGAAGTGGTGCGTCTTCTTGGGACAACACTTGGCATGGGACATTCGCGGATAGCCACACTTTCTCGCAGGACGCCAACGCTAATGCCAATGGTTACAAAATTTATTACTTAAACGGAGAAACTACACCGCCATACAACCCAAGCATATCGTCATCGGATGCTTCAACTGTTGGTTGGGAATTTCATGACGATGAAGCCGATTCTGGAAATGACGTTTCCAATATCGTTTGCCCACCAGATGTGGGGACGCAGTTTTCAGTAACCGGAAATGAGAAAAGTGCGGCCATACTTACTGCGTTAGAAGATACCAGTACATCAAGAGCCTTTTATGCACAGGTAAAATGGAGTAACGACCTGAACATTTACCTCGAGCTTCTGCTAGATTCTACACTACGCGTTTCCGAAACAGAGATTACGTCCTTCTACGATAGTTGTCATACTGGTAACATAGGTAAATTGGTAAGGGCTGCTCAGGGCTACGTAAGTCGTAAAGACACTACCGAATATCTCGACACGCTAAAGAACATTTCCTCAAGTGTAGTACCGGAAGACGTATGGCGAGATGTTTTGGTAATCGGTTACGAACGTTTATTAGACACCAACGCGGTAACAGACAATCTGGCCGTTGGCCTGAACGACCTATTTGAGCGAGTATTTCCAGACAGTAGTTTTGCCGTTGCAGCCACTAAACATGCCGACTTTACTGCCATACAACTTAGTACATTGGAAACCATTGCGGCCCAATGCCCTTACGAATACGGTATTGGCGTTTACTTGGCCCGCTTATTACTTACAGAAGAAGACACCGTTTTGTACACGGCTATCAATGATTGCGAGAAAGGGCCTCAGAGTATTGGTGCACGTTATGCAAATGACGAGGAGTTGAAAGAGACGGTGGATGATGTCTCCGAATTCAATCTGTATCCGAACCCTAATACGGGAGAGTTCAATATTCAGTTGAGCTTAGAGGAAGATGAGGAGGCAATGGTTCGCTTTTGGAGCATCAATGGTCAACTGGTCTTCTCGTTACCCTTGACCTCCGGCAACAACTCATTGAGGCTCGATGTGGCTAATGGTCTGTACCTTTATAGGGTTACGGTAAATGGGCAACCAGAATGGAGTGGAAAGGTATCGGTGTTTATGGAATAGTCATCATGGTTCTGAGCATCGGGTTTAATGCTGGTGCTCAGAACCTTGTTCCTAATGGCTGTTTCGATTATTCAGACACATGTTCAACGCAATCGATAGAGCCTTATGATGAGATTGACCCATGGTTCAGACTGCTCGGTTCAGCAGACTACCTGCATCCTTGCTTCCATCAAGAATACTCTGTACCTCAAAGCACTGGGGGAGGTGGACAACCGTCATGCGGACAAGGTTACATTGGCATTTCTTGTTATGTAACGGCTTTTCTTGGAAGAGAATTCATCACGGTGGAGCTCACTGAACCGTTATCAACAAATGTGAATTACAAAGTACGTTTTCGCATCTCGCGAATGGACAGTTGCTGGTATGCCACCAAAAACGTTGGTGTGTACCTGTCAAATGATGTACCTGCTGCAAACCTGACCAACCTACTCAATTTGGAGCCACAGGTAAAATATGAAGATAATACGTTTATTACCGACATACATGGTTGGACACGCATAGAGGGAGCGCTTACAGCCACAGGCGGAGAGCGCTATTTGACCATTGGCAATTTCGATGATGATGAGAATACGGATACGTTATTTGTACCAGGGGGAGGCGCATATCGCCCCAACCAGCCGGATTTTTGGAAAACGGCTTACTATTACGTTGATGGTGTTTCTCTTGTTCCAGACTCAATCTATTTGGGGGCTGGTGATTTAGAAGAGCAAGAGCCAACATTTAACCTTTATCCGAACCCGAATACTGGAGAGTTTAATATTCTGTTGAGCTTAGAGGAAGATGAGGAGGCAATGGTTAGCTTTTGGAGCATCAATGGCCAACTGGTCTTCTCGTTGCCCTTGACCTCCGGCAACAACTCATTGAGGCTTGATGTGGCCAATGGTCTGTACCTTTATATGGTTACTGTTAATGGCGAACGCAAATGGACAGGAAAGGTCTCCATAAGTACAGACTGATTTTAGTAGGGGTTTTGCTTAGCTGCTTAAATCCTTAGCGTATGATTTCAATCGTACGTTTTGGTCTGAAATTGGGAAAAAATAGGATGGGAAACGCTTTTATTGGAGACGTTGCGGCAAAA
>JAGYJL010000089.1 GCA_018402015.1 Flavobacteriales bacterium
TGGTAGCCCTTGTTCCGTGCTACTTGGATAGCCATTCCATCCTTGGTGTTGAACTTCTTGAACTGATCGCCATTTTCGGTGTAATACATGCCGCCATCGGTCATTACGCCATCTACATCCAGTACTAGGAATTTAATGTTGTGGGTAGCGAAGGTTTCAAATGCGTCAGACATGGTTCAATGTTTCAAGTTCAACATTATATGATCTCCCTTCCAATAGCCTTTGCAATCGGTCTGAGCGTTCCTAAAAGATCACGGAATTCATCATGATTCAATTGCTGAGAAGCATCGCTTTTCGCCACTTTCGGATTCGGATGAACTTCAACCAGCAGTCCGTCAACGCCCATCGCCACGCAAGCGCGGCTCAGATCAGCAACTCCGTAAGCGTAACCCATAGCGTGCGAAGGATCCAAAACCAGTGGAAGATTGGTGTATTCTTTCAAATATGCCACTCCGCACAGGTCAAGCGTAAATCTTGTTTTCGTTTCGAATGTGCGAATACCGCGCTCACAAAGCATTACATTCTGGTTTCCACCCGAAAGGATGAACTCAGCAGCCTGCACAAATTCTTGCAAGGTTGTTCCAAAACCGCGCTTCAATAGCACGGGTTGCTTTGCTTTTCCGCACTTCTTCAGAATGCCATGGTCGTACATCGATTTTGCCCCGATCTGAATGATGTCAGCATATTCAATGATGTCATCCACCTGCGTTGCATCGCGCACTTCGGTAATGATGTTCAGACCGAATTCATCGCGCATTTTGGCAAGCAATTTCAATCCTTCCAACCCCATTCCTTGAAACGAGTAAGGCGATGTTCGCGGCTTGTAAGCTCCTGCACGAAGCGTGCTGATGCCTAGCTCTTTCATCAAAGATGCCGAAGAACGAATCTGCTCTTCGCTTTCCACCGAACACGGACCGCCAATAACGACTGTGTTTCCAGAATTGCCTCCAATTTGCACCTTGCCCAATTGAATGGTGCGCGTTTCGTTTTTGTACTTACGACTTCCAAGCTGAAGATCATCTGCAAACACTACGAATTTGTTTGTCAGATTTTCGAGTTCGGTTGGTAATTCCTTTTCTGACGAACTGTTGATCAGCACGAATCGGGTTCCATCGTAAATGCAAAAGGCTTTCGCAATTTTTGCCAGTTCGTGAGCTCGTTCTTCGCTAACGTTTTCGTTCAGTTCAATGATCATGCTTCTCCTTTAATAAGGTCGTTAAATGTGAGTGAACCCGTCAGTTTTCCTTCGGAATTGATAACGGGCAAATAGTTTATCGGTATGGTTTGATGGCGAATGAATCGCAGCAACTCTGTCACCGTCATTTCTTCATTCACCACAATTGGATTCAGATTGATGAGTGATTCCGCTTGAAGCGAAGCCAGATCGTCAATGTTTCTGAGCAATCCTTTTCGAACATCTGCGTTGCTAATGATTCCTTTCAAAAAACCAGCTTCATCAACCACGGCTGTAAAAGCCATTCGGGCATCTTCGATGGATTGCAGCACACTTTTCAACGAAAGATTTGAAAGGCCAACAGTTGCACTTTCGTTCAGGCCAAGCATGAAATCAGCTACGCGATAATGCGAATCAACTTCTCCATTTTTAAGACTGAGCATCGCACCGCCAACAGTATTCTGCTTAAAGAGGTACGAGCCGGAAACCGCACAATGCACGCCTAGATTGCGTAAAATGAATGAGACTTCGGCATTGACACCGCCATCAACGTGTATCTGTTTGTTCGGGAATTTCTGTTTGAATTCGCGAATCCGTTTGAAATTATCCTTGTTGAACGTGCCACCGCTTTCGCCAGGAACGGTTGCCATCAGCAAAACGAAATCGCAGGTTTGGGAAAACTCTCCGAACACCTCCAAAGGTGTGGTTGAGGTCAAGGCCAAACCAAGCTTTTTGAATCCGGCACTTGGCAGTTCTCTACTTCCGTTCAAATCCTCGTATTGAATCGTGAGAAAATCGACTGGATTTGTTTTCAACACCGAAGCAAAATCCATTGGTTTGCTGGTGATCAAGTGGAGGTCGAGTGGGAGTGAGGTCCGGGTTTTTACCCTTGCTAGGTCAGCAAAAACAGAAAGATCGTTCTTACAATCGATGTGCAGCATGTCGGCATGATGCGTTTCCAATTCCTTTACGGTCTCCAGAATATCCTGAGTTCCGTTGGCGTATATGGAAGCTGAAATGCGCATTTTTCTATCGCGCAAAAGTAGGGCTTTGCCGCTTGTGAATTAGAAGTTGAAAAGGTTGGAACTTAGATATCGGTCGCCACGGTCGCAAGTGATGCAAACAATGGTTCCACTTTCTAGTTCGGAAGCCACCTTTAGCGCTGCGAAAAGCGCTCCTCCGCTGCTCATTCCAGCAAGAATTCCTTCTTCGCGTGCCATTCTTCTCGTGGTCTGAGTCGCATCATCCTGACTCACATCTACAATACGGTCAACGCGAGTAGCATCAAAGATCTTTGGTAGAAATTCGGGCGACCACCTTCTGATGCCTGGAATGCTGGAGCCATCTGTTGGTTGTGTTCCTACAATTTGAACGTTCGGGTTCTGCTCTTTCAAGTAGCGCGAAACGCCCATGATCGTGCCTGTTGTTCCCATGGCCGAAACAAAATGGGTCACTTCGCCATTCGTATCTCGCCAAATTTCAGGACCAGTGGTTTTATAATGCGCTCCCGAATTGTCGTGATTACCGAATTGATTGAGCATGAAATATTCGCCAGTAGCGGCCATTTCCTCAGCCAATTCACGCGAGTATTCAATGGTTCTTGCCGCTGGCGTCAGAATCACTTCTGCGCCATAGGCTTTCATGGTCTGGATGCGTTCTTCGGTAGAATTATCAGGCATGATGAGGTGCATTTTCACTCCTTTCAACTGGGCGATCATTGCCAAGGCAATCCCTGTGTTTCCACTCGTTGCCTCCACCAGTTTATCTCCTGGTTTGATATCGCCTCGTTTCAGAGCTTCTGATATCATACCGTAAGCAGCCCGGTCTTTTACGCTTCCACCAGGATTGTTGCCCTCCAACTTGCAGAAGATTCGCACGTTCGGGTTGGTATTGAGATGAGTGATCTCTACAAGTGGCGTGTTTCCAATAAGACTTTCAATTCCCACTTTGGTCAATTATGAATTAGTAATTAAGAATTAGCAATGATGTTGCTGCGTTCGTTCTTCACACGAAATGACGGACTGACCTATCAGCTTTATCTCTTTGTAAACTTATCAACTCTTAATCGTGATTCGATCTGTTTCTCCGCTTTCATCGCTCATGCTGGCGCTGTAATAGACCTTGCTTCCAGCAGGAACACTTCGCGTTAGCCACACATTTCCACCTATCACCGAGCCACGGCCAACAACGGTGTTTCCTCCCAAAATGGTAGCACCTGCGTAGATCACTACTTCATCTTCAATGGTTGGATGACGTTTGGTGGTGGCGTCTTTCTTATCAACGCTCAATGCGCCAAGTGTAACGCCTTGATACAACTTTACGTGGTTGCCAATTACAGTGGTTTCTCCAACCACGATTCCCGTTCCGTGATCGATGCAGAAATATTCTCCAATTGTAGCGGATGGATGAATGTCGATTCCTGTTACGATATGCGCCTGCTCGGTTAGCGCACGAGGAAGAAGCAGCGTCTCCATCTTGTCTAGCACATTTGCCAAACGATAGGCTGCGATAGCGTAAAATCCAGGATATGAGCGTATAACTACCTGCTTTGTCTTGGCAGCCGGATCGCCTAGAAACGTGGCTTCAAGATCTTTATCTAAGGCAGATCGTAGTTCAGGCAACGATTCAAAAAACTGCTCAACGATATGTTCAGCCGCGTTTTCATTGCACGAACTCAGAATAACGCTCAACTGCGACCTTAAATGCTCGTAGTGTTTCATGAACGCTATTTCGTTCGCGAAGGTTTCTGTGCTTCTTTCAGGATAAAGAAGACCGAGCATATCATTGAACCATTTCGCTACTTCATCGGGCGAAATGCATTTTCCAGATTGCTGATGCTGGAGATACAGTTGATGTAAGAATGAATCCAAATCGGGCTTGTTGGTTGCGAATTTAACAAGGCAATGCCAATGTCATTCCGTTTCCGATACCAAACAAGCGAATAAAGAATCTGTTCTCCGTTATTTCTTTGCTCGTTTCTGCGGAACCAATTCCTCTTTTGGTGCATCTGTTTGCATATGCTTCAACGCAACACTTACCGGAATTCGTTTTTTCCGATTGAAGGCAGTTACAAAACAATCTTGGAGACCTTGTTGCTGAAGCATATCTCTGTGCGCTTGTGCTTCTTCATACGTGTCGAATTTACCGGCAGTGAGGATTGTGAGTTCGTTTTCGCGCACTTCTTTAAGCTTATCTATTTCGAAGTAGAATTTGCGGAGGTCTTTCGGTAACGTTTCTGCAAAGGCACCAATTTGAACACGGAACTCGATCTTTCCTTTCAGGTCGGCTTTGATGCTCAGGTCATCCAAGGTTACTACTTCTTCTCCATAGCGATCGGGCTGGTTTATATCCACAATGAATGCATCTGGATAACCTTTGGCCTTTACTTCCTCTAAAAGTTCTTCGGCCTGGGAACGGAATCCCAAATTACCGATAACATATCGGTAGATCTTGTTCTCATCAACGTAAACTTCTACGTTCTTCAGACCTGGCAGTTCAATGGTGTATTTTGGAGTGATCGATGCACTTACCTGCACACCGTAAAGCATCGATTCTGTGGTAAAACTCACTTCGCGCGTTACTACTTCGGGTTCGTTCGGGGAAGCGGCAACCAAACGATCTTTCAAGTAGGTGTTGGCGTTAATGTAGCTGCGGGTTTTTATTTCCTGCGCCATGCGCATCGGCTCGTGGCATAGTTCTATCCATTTCATGGCCTCGTTGGTATAGAATGGATCGCCCTGAGAATATACCTCAACGAACTTATCGTAACGTTCTTTCGCCTTCTCACATTCCTTCATGCGGCTATAACCGATTACCAGGTAGTACCAAACAAATTCGGGTTCGCCCATTCCTGGGTCGAGGTCGGTCTTGCTGTAGTCTATGGCAGCTTTCTCCATGTACTTAACGGCCTCATCAATACGGATTCCTTCTTTAATGAGACACATGCCCAAGAAGTAATTGTGTGGAGCGGATTCGGGTTCACTTGCCATGAGTTTTTCGAGTACAGGAATGGCTTCACGGGTCTTGTTCGTTGCCACCATCAACTTGGCAGTTTCCAAAGGAGTGTCATCCTTCTTGGCCAATGCCGTAAACAAGGACGAACAGATCAGAATGCTGGAAATGATGAGTTTAATCGTTTTCATCTGGAGTCATGTGTTTGTTCAGTTTAACCTTATTTTTTCCTTTTCTCATTCTCAAATTGACCATCTCAACAAGGAGCGAGAACGCTACAGCGAAGTAGATGTAACCTTTGGGTACATGGAAACCCATTGCATCCAGCATCAGCATAAAACCAATTAGAATAAGGAAGGCGAGCGCCAAGATTTGAAGTGTCGGACGCTCGTTTATAAACCTGCTGATAACGCCAGAAAACAGCATCATCACAATCATGGAAATAACCACCGCTCCGATCATAATAAGCACGTGCTCGGTCAAACCAATGGCGGTTAAAATAGAGTCGAAACTGAAAACCATATCTAGCGCCACAATCTGAACAAGGGCACTTCCTATTGTTAAAGCAGCCTTGGTTCCAGGTTCGCGATCTTCGTTTTCTCCTTCCAATTTGTGATGAATTTCTGAAGTACTCTTACCTAGCAGAAACAGACCACCTGCCATTAGAATGAGGTCGCGACCACTTACAGCGTGCTCGAAAACAGTAAACAGTGGCTCCGAAAAGCCAATGATCCAGGTTATTCCAAGAAGAAGGCCTACTCGAAACAACAGCGCCAACGAAAGCCCAATGTTTCTACCCTTTGATTGTTGGTCTTGTGGTAGTTTATCCGTTACAATGGATATGAAGATGATATTGTCAATTCCTAGAACGATCTCGAGAAATGTGAGCGTAAGTAGCGCAATCCACGTTTCAGAATGCATAAATATTTCCATGGAGTGAAGGTATTCTGAGTTTCCTGCGAAGTTCAAAGAACACCTCATTCTTTGCACACAGTCGCGTGTTAATTATCAACACCTGTGCATCAATTATCGAGCGAATGTTACCTTGATCGCCCGATGAGAACTTTTTTGGATGACATAGCGGAAAAACTGCTGGAACGAGGCGGAAACGACTTTTCTAAAACCTGTATTGTGCTTCCGAATAGACGTGCTGGAGTTTTTCTTCGCGATGTTATTTCCCGTCAGGCAAAAGGCGCCATTTGGGCACCCACCGTATTGTCTATCGAAGATTTTGTTTTCAGTTTGAGCGATATGGTCAAGGCAGATCAGACTTCGTTGTTGTTCTCGTTCTACGAGGTGTATAGAAAGTCGGTAACCGATCCACAGACCATTGAACTGTTTGCCAATTGGGCACCAACTTTCCTATCGGATGTCAATGAGTTGGATCTGAATTTGATCGATGCCGAAGACATATTTGCGCAACTCTATTCCATTGAGCGGATCAAAAAATGGAACCCGGTAACAGGAGAGGCCACAGCCTTTCAGGATAAACATCTCGAATTTGTCAAAAAGCTCTATCCGTACTATCTCGAATTGAGGTCTGGACTTGAGAAAAAGCAGCTCGCTTATCAGGGAATGGTTTTTCGCCATGTGGCCGAAAACATCGAAAGCATTATTGCAGCTTCTGACTGGCAAACAGTGTGGTTTGCAGGATTCAATGCTCTTACGGTTACTGAAGAGAAAATGATGGCGGCATGGCTTGCATCTGGCAAGGCCAAGATATTCTGGGACATGGATACTTACTATGCCGATGACGCGATTCACGAAGCTGGCCACTACATCCGTAGGTTCATAGACGGAAAATCCGAACTGAAGATTGATAAGGAATATGTTTGGAACGCATCTCGTTTGGCGTCAGAATCAAAAGAAATTGAACTCATTGCGGCCCAAAGGAGCATGGTGCAAGCGCAGATTGCAGGTACGTTATTGAAAAAACGCATAGATGCAGGATTGAGTAACATGACCAACGTGGCAGTTGTGCTGAATGATGAGCAACTGCTGATGCCGTTACTAAGCAGTTTGCCCGAAGAAATGTCGGGAGTCAACATTACCATGGGCTACGGATTGCGTTATTCGCAAAGTGCTACGTTTGTAGAGCACTTGTTTGCGTTGTACGTTCGATTTTCAGAACACAGTGAGCGTTTCTATCATCAAGATGTGACCGCCATTCTGAGCGACCCTTTCTTCAGGAAGGTTATCGCACTAAAAACGCAAGATGCACTTCCATTACGTACATTTTATTCTGTTGATGAGCTACAAATTTCCGATGTCCACAGGATGGTTTTCGGTAAAGAGTGGAATACGATAAAAGGTTTTCTTACCAATCTGAAAATAGTGCTCGCTTTCATTGGAGAAAAACTTTCGGAAGAGAAAGATGGCGTGGAGCGCGAGTTCTTATTTCTGTTGGATAATCTGGCTCAGCGATTGCTCGATACGACAAACGAATTCGCAGCAATGGATTCAATCAGAACGCTACACACTTTTTGGCGACAACTTCTGCGCCAACAACAACTCGATTTTGTTGGCGAACCACTAACAGGCTTACAGATAATGGGAATGCTTGAGACAAGGAATCTCGATTTCGAAGAAGTGATCATGCTTGGAGTGAATGAAGGGAACCTGCCATCGAATGCGCATTCCAATTCGTATTTCACCTTCGATATTAGAAGGGCATACGGATTGGCCTGCCAGAACGAGCGAGACGCAGTTACCGCCTATCACTTCTACAGATTGATGCAGCGAGCCAAAAAAGTGCATCTGATCTATGATCAGGATACAGATTCGTTAGGTGGAGGAGAAGTGAGTAGGTATGTGAAACAACTGATGCTCGAATCTGGTGATAATATTAACATCACAGAAAAGCGAGTAGAGCAGCACTTGCCTAAATCAGGAATCGTTCAGGAAATCGTCATTCCTAAAGGTCAGAATGAGTACGATCGTTTGCTAGCGAGAGCGCAAAAAGGCATTTCGCCATCGGCCATTAACACGCATCGTTCCTGCTCGCTCAAATATTATTTCCGATACATTGCTGGAATTAAAGAACCAGATGAGTATCAAGAAGATATGGATGCTGCCAAGTTGGGTACGGCCATTCACAATACCTTGGAGGAACTCTACACGCCAGTTATCGGTAAGATGATCACCGAGACCGAACTTGCCTCCATGAAGCCGCAGGTTCAGCGTTTGTTGCTCAAGCATTTTCAGCACGAATTGAAATCCGTTGAGCCATTGGCTGGAGCAAATCTTCTAACCTTTGAAGTGGGAATTACTTATGTGAACAGGGTTATCGACCACGATGCCAAATGCTTAAAAGATGGCGAGATCATAACCATTGTCGGCCTGGAGAGAAAACTGAAGAAGCAAGTTACGCTGCACGTAAATGGTGAGGAAATAGAAGTGAATCTAGAAGGTAAGGCCGATCGCTTGG
>JAGYJL010000009.1 GCA_018402015.1 Flavobacteriales bacterium
AAGACATTCGGTTATCAGGACGAAAGTAAATTGAACAACAGAACCATCAGAGCACACGAGCTGATCTCCACTTACGATAAGGTGTCTTGGGAAGACTTCAAGACCATTAAGTACGATAGAAGCTTCAACGACAAAATGGCCACGTACAACATCAACAATATGTTGATGATTGAGCAGCTAAGCCCAGTAAAATACCCCGATCTTAAAGAGGCCATTGAGGTTGTAAAAACCTGGAATCACACGGCCGACCCGGACAATATGGAAGCTGCCTTGCTCATTTTCACCTTTAATAATCTGGCTGCAGAGATCATGTCGCGCGGCATGCAGTATGCTACAAACACTTTCAGTGAAGAACAGTACGTTGATGCGCTTCGGAGCGCCAAAAAACATATGATCAAGCATTTCGGTTCGTTGCGTGTAAAATTGAGCGATGTGCAAAAGCACGTGAGAGGCGACATGGAGATAGGTGTAGGTGGTGCACCAGATGTTTTGGCAGCAACCATGAGCAAGCCGTATAAAAAAGGCATGCTGAAAACCTTTGTTGGCGATTCATACATCATTCTTGTGGATTTTGATAAGAATGGAGAACCTCGCATTGAGACAGTGAACGCATTTGGAGCATCGAACCGGCCAGATAGCAAGCACTACACCGACCAGATGGAACTTTGGGCCACACAGAAGACCAAGCCAATGAGTTTGAATCCGGAAGTAGTTCGCCAAAATGCCGAGCGGGTCTATCACCCGCAGTAAAGCCATACTATGATGTGACGCTTGTCACCATGATGGACCTCGAGCGTAGCTAAACTTGTTCTACACAAAAAACGTTCGTCATGAAAAAGAACATGGGTTCAATTGACAGGATTGTCCGAATAATCATAGCGATCATTTTCGGGGCACTGTATTTCACAGGAACCGTTTCTGGTACTGTGGGCATCATTCTTTTGGTACTTGGAGCGGTTTTTCTACTCACGTCCTTCGTTAGCTTCTGTCCGTTGTACCTTCCTTTTGGAATTAGCACCTGCGCAAAAAAAGCCAGTTAGAATTCCTCTGTTTCTGGTGAGGGATGGCCAGAAGTGCCGTGTTCTCATTTTGTAGCATTCTGCTTACGCCAGAACGCGCCTGAATCCCCTATAAATTTTTCTACTTTTGCCACGCTCAAAATCGATGTAGCGCAGATAAATGGCAGAAGACAAAAACTTAGGACTCGATTTCGATTCATCCAACCTGCTGTTGTTCATCATCCGTTGGAAGAAACCACTTGTGATCATTGCAGTTGCAGCAGCTGTCCTCTCTGCCATTTTCTCGGCACCAATGTTTATCACTCCCAAGTTTGAAAGTACGGTGATCATGTTCCCTACTTCAACAGCATCAATTTCCAAGTCGCTGTTGGCTAAGAACAACGCAGCAAAAGAAGACCTCCTAAGCTTCGGAGAAGAAGAACAAGCAGAACAATTACTACAGATTCTTAACTCAGACGAGATACGTTCCAGAATTGTGGAGCAATACGATCTGATGACGCATTACGAGATCGACACAACCGATCAGTACAAGCAGACCAAACTATTCAAGGAGTACGAAAGCAATATCACTTATAAGCGTACAGAATTTCAGTCGGTTCGAATTGATGTACTTGATTCTGACCCTCAGTTAGCTGCGGACATAGCCAACAATATTGCTGCGTTGGTTGACTCTGTAAAGAACCGAATGCAAAAGGAAAGAGCCTACAAGGCCATGGCCATTGCCGAAGCGGAATACATGGAGATGAAAGACTATGTGAAGGAGTTGGAAGATTCTTTGAACACCATGCGCGAAATGGGCGTGAACGACTACGAATCCATGTCTGAGCGTTTCAACGAGTACTACGCTAAAGCAATTCTTGAAGGAAACAATCGGGCAGCTGAGAAACTTGCGGAGCAATTGAAGATTCTTTCTAAATATGGCGGTGCGTACGTTTCTATTCGCGACATGCTGGAACACGAAAAAGAACAATTGAGTCACTTACGTGCCAAGTATCAGGAAGCGAGAGTAGACGCAGAGCAAACCTTACCCCATAAATTCATTGTAAACAGTGCATTTGCTGCTGAAAAGAAGAGCTATCCGATAAGATGGTTGATCGTGTTGATCTCTACCTTATCTACGTTCATCATAGCATTGCTCGCAATCATTGTATACGAAAATGTAATACGCGCCAAAGTCTAACAGAATGAGTAGCGAATACAACACTTCAGAGATTTTTGGGCTTTTGGTCAGATGGTGGAAGCAGCTGCTTATAGTAGCCGTGGTTGCAACAGTATTGTCAGCCTTATTTTCCAGTCCGTTTGTAATAACCCCGAAATACAAATCGTTTGCGGTTCTATATCCTGCAAACATCATCCCAATGGGAACGGAGACTCCAACCGAACAAATGTTGCAGGTTTTAGAGTCGGATAATATCCGCGATTCGATCACAGAATTGTACCATTTGTTTGAAACCTATGGCATTGACCCATCAGGACAATCTGCGCAAACAGCACTGATCCGAGAATACCAAGACAATATAATCTTCAGAAAGACGGAATACGAATCTGTGGTGATAGAAGTAATGGACGCGGACCCGGTACAAGCACGAGACATTGTGAACTCCATCATTTTCTACTTCAATAGAAAAGAACGGTCGCTGCAGAAAGAGAAATCGATGGAATTGGTAAAGATCCTTCAAGAACAGGTTTCTAAAAAGAAGGCGGAAATGGACAGTATGGAAGCCGTTCTTACCAACCTTCGTCAAGATTATGGGATTCTAGATTATTCGTTGCAAACCGAATACGCTACAGAGCGCTATCTTGAAGTAATATCAACACCAGGAAAGCAAGCTGGAGCCAAAGAGATAGAACCACTTTTGAATGCCTTGAAAGAGAAAGGTGGTGAGTTCATGTCGTTGAATGAGCACTTGTGGAGAATCCGAGGAGGATACAACAATCTCAAGGAGCAATTGGAAGCAGCTATCAGAGACGTGGAGAAGAATCTAACCTATTGCAACATCATAACCAATCCGGTGGTGGCCGATAAGAAAGCATACCCTATACGGTGGCTTATTGTAGTAGTATCTGTACTCGGAACCTTACTCATGACGTTCTTATTTCTGAGTGTGTTTGAAAACATGCGTGGGTCGGGAACAAAAACCTGATTGATCGTGCTGAATGCGCTCAAATCGTCTGCTGTTAATGCGAAGCTGATCTATTTGGTAGGTGGGCTTTTCGCATTACTGAACGCTATTCTAATAGCAAACGAGTTCTACTTTGCTCCGCTTCTACCAGTAATGCTTGCTGTTGTATTGTTGGCATTTTTTGCGCTGGACAAACTGGTTCTGCTGGTTGTATTCCTTACTCCGCTAAGTGTCAATCTCACCGATATAGGACTGGGTGTAGGTTTGACAATACCTACAGACCCTTTGTTGTTCGGTGTAATGTTGATGTTCATCCTGAAACTGATTGCGGAGCGCAGATTCGACAAACGCATTGCAGATCATCCCATAACGTTGGCCATCATCGTCAATTTGGTTTGGATCGGAATAACAACCGCTACCAGCGAAATGCCAGTTGTATCGTTGAAGTACTTCGTATCACGGCTTTGGTACGTCATAACGTTCTACTTCGTCATGACACAGATTTTTCGGGATTTCAAGAACATCAAGTGGTTCTTGGCCATGTATATGACGGCTTTCATTGGCATAATTGGATATACCATTGTCCATCACGCCATGTATGGATTCATGGAGCAACCAGCACACTGGGTAATGTCGCCATTCTTCAATGACCACACTTCGTACGGAGCGGCATTGGCCATGTTCTATCCATTGCTTATCGCTTTGACTTTTTCTAGTGACTACAGCAGAAGCTGGAAGATCGTCTTCTTTACCGTGCTTGCCATTTTTACTGTGGCACTTATTCTTTCGTACACTAGAGCTGCGTGGGTAAGTCTGGTAGGCGCATTAGGCGTGTATATGGTAATGAGGTTGCGTATCAAGTTCGTTACTATCATGTCTCTTGCTGCTGCATTCATTGTTGCATTGACTTTGAGCTGGGATACGATTGTAATGAAGTTGGAGAAAAACCGACAGGATTCCTCGGCTGAATTAACGGAACACGTTCAGTCCATCACCAATATATCTACAGATGCTTCTAACTTGGAACGTTTGAACAGGTGGACCTCCGCTTGGCGAATGTTCAAAGAGCGTCCGTTTGTTGGTTGGGGACCGGGAACCTACATGTTCCAATATGCTCCTTTTCAGCTTTCTGCCAACAAGACCATCATAAGTACCAACGCTGGAGATAAGGGAAATGCACACAGCGAGTACATTGGACCATTGGCCGAATCTGGGGTATTCGGTTTACTATCCTTTGTCATTCTGATCGTTGTGATGATCTACGCATCGGTGATCCTTTATCCGCGCATGAAGAATAAAGAGCAAAGACTGTATATGATCTCACTGTTTCTTGGCTTGGTCACCTACCTGATACACGGAATTCTGAATAATTTCCTCGATACGGATAAGGCCTCTGCCCCATTCTGGGGATTCATTGCCGCTATGGTTGCCATTCAGGTGTACCACATGAAGGACGAGGATGAAGCTGATAGGCAGAAAAAACTACTTGAATCTGGTGGTAAGTAAGGCGATATCGTCTACGTACGGCATATGGCCCTTGTGGCTTCGAAGATGTCTAACAATACTGTCATTAACTTCTCTTACAGGGCTGTTCTGATTGTCGAGTAATATGAGTTCGAGTTTGCTTTCACCAAATTCCCGCTCCCGCGCATTTTCCAACTCCACTACTCCATCGGTATAACAGGTTATCAGCGAACCTGGTTCAAGAATTACAATACCCTCTCTAATTGATGGGAGTTCATCCAACATTCCAAGCCCAGGACAACCGGTTGAAAGGGCACTCGTGGTATCATTGGAAACCAATATTGGCGGATTCTGACCGGCATTGACGTATTGAAGAACACGTGTTACATAGTTGTACTTCGCAATGAAGATGGTTATGAACTTCTCTCCCATTGCAGAATTCATCACCTTGACGTTCAGTTCCTGTACAAGGTCTGTCAGTGAGGTTTCATGTTTGAAAAGTGCTCTGAGATTTGCCTGAAAATTCGACATCAGCAAGGCGGCAGAAACTCCTTTACCAGACACATCTGCCATACAGAATGCAATCTCATTATCACTAAGTTGAATGAAATCATAATAGTCGCCTCCAACGTCCTGATGTGGTTTGTGGTAAGCAGCCATTTCAATGTTGTCATTCTGTGGAAGTCTGCTTGGAAATAGCATATTCTGCATTTCCGATGCTAACTCCATCTCGCGCTTCATTCCTGCCCTTCTCAAATTCTCCTTGAACAAACGCTTGTTCTCAATGGAAACTGTAATGATATTGGCCAAGGTTTGGATGAACGGAATGTGCCGAGTCTTTGTATTCTCAATTAGATCTTCGTTAATATCTCCCGCTAACAAATACGCCAACGGCACATTCTTGTGCATAATGGGAATAATGACATCGAACTGATCAAAATACTTTTCTCCACCTTTCGAGCCCTCTTTCACCTCATTAATCAGAAGCAGATCCAGTTCAATATCAGGTAACTTAAGATTTGGAACAAGACCGTGTGCAATGGATGTTTCCCACTCGTCATCCTTAGTAAAGAACAATAGGCGGCCAATATTGAGTTGGTTCCTCAGAACAAACTCGAAGATCTTCAACAACTGCTCTCTTGAGAAGTTATTGTTAATGGCATTGGTGATCTCCAACAGCGAATTAAGCTTAAGGTTCTTAAGCTTTAAAGCAGAGTTTGCTATCTTGAGAGTCTCAAGAATTATCTGCTCATTTTTATTCTTACTGATGCTGGTCAAGGTCTTATCTTATGGCCTGATGAAAGTACGAAGTTCACGTAGCGATGCGAAATCATTTAGACCAAGGTATTTAACAACGTGACGAGGGAATGAAAAGAAATGCTGGCTCTACAAGTAGCCTATCTTTTTAGCTCTTCAATAATGGCCGGAAGTTGTTTGATCAGTGCCAATTCCTTCATTTTTTCACGTGCTTCGCGCACTGGACTACCAAAATAAGTTATGCCACCTTTCAATGATTTGGCTAAGCCTGACTGACCAAGAACTACAGCACCTTTTCCGATGGTAAGATCTTTCTGAACGCCTACTTGTCCCCACAGGATCACATCATCTTCGACCGTCACAACACCAGCAATTCCAACCTGAGAGGCAAAAAGGCAGTTTTGACCAATAACGGTATCATGACCTATCTGAACCATGTTGTCAATCTTGGTGCCCTTACCGATCACTGTTTCGGAAGTTACGCCTCTATCAATGGTACAAGATGCTCCTATCTCTACATCATCTTCAATTCTAACTGTACCACTGGAATTCAGTTTCTTAAACCCTTGTGGGGATCTTTGGTAGTAAAATGCATCAGCACCGATTACTGTTCCTGAATGGATGATAACGTTGTTTCCAATACAACAACCATCGTAAATGGTAACGTTCGGGTGTATGAAACAATCTTGTCCAATGGTAACATTCTTTCCTAGGAATACGCCCGGCATGAGTACCGTTCCTTCACCGACTTTGGCGGAAGGACTGACCATTTCTGCGCAACCAATGTCTCCGCGCAGTTCTTTTGACAGAGCCGTAAAAACATCAAACGGCTTGTCTACCAACAGAAGCACTTTCCCTTGAGGGGCTTCAAACAGCTCATTTACAAGTATAGCCGTTGCTTTAGAAGCAAGGGCTTTCTTAATGTACTTTGAACTATCACAGAAAGTAAGTTCACCGTCTTCAACTCGATGGATCTCATTGATTCCAACTATCTTGATTTCACTATTACCAATGCATTTGGCATTGAGCTGCGCAGCCAGATCGGCTGCTGTTATAGCTTCAGGGAAATTCAATATTATTCCTTAACGCGTTCCATGTATTCGCCTGTTCTCGTGTCAATTCGGATCTTATCTCCTTCATTGACAAACAGTGGAACTTTGATCTCTGCACCTGTTTCTAGCGTAGCGGGTTTCATCGTATTCGTAGCAGTATCGCCCTTTATCCCTGGCTCAGAATAAGTGATCAACAATTCAACGAATGTTGGTGCTTCTGCCAGAATAGGCTGGTCGCTTTCGAAACCGACCTTCACGATCATACTCTCTTTCAAGAATCGAGCATTATCACCAAATAAGGTTTTAGGAATGTGAACCTGCTCGTACGTTTCCTGATTCATGCATACAAAGTGCTCACCTTCTTCGTAGATGTACTGCAACTCGGTGTAAACCAAACGTGCCATATCAACACTTTCACCCGATCTGAATCTGTTCTCGTAGCTTCTGCCAGATTGTATTGATTTCATCTTAACCTGATAGAAAGCTCCGCCTTTACCGGGCATAGTATGCTGCTTTTCCTGTACAATGCATAATTCTCCGTTGTAACGGATTACCGAACCTATTTTGATGTCTGATGTAGATGCCATTTATTCTTATTTCGTGCCGCGCAAAATTACACATGTTACCAAGAGGTGCAATGCCGTGCTTTTGGAATGTTTCATAGCTTGCAGCGCAGATTAAAATGGTATTCAGCAGTAGTCTATTTCTGGTCTATTTCCTGCCGGTATTCCTAATAGCTTACCTGCTAACTCCGAAGAGTGCACGAAATTTTGTGGCACTGGTTGGCAGCACCTTTTTCTACGCTTGGGGTGCACCCAAATTCGTTTTCGTAGTTTTTGCCAGTCTTGCGCTTGATTTCTGGCTTGTCAAGCAGTTTGCTTCAGACAGATTTAAACGGGTAGCTGTAACGGCTAGCGTAGTGCTTAATGTGGGACTTCTGGCCTACTTCAAGTACGCAAACTTCTTTGTAGACAACGTGAATTCCATGCTCCAAAACTTGGGATCAAACGAACTTGGGTGGACTGCAGTTGCCCTTCCTATCGGCATTTCGTTCTTCACTTTTCAGAAATTGAGCTACACGCTTGATGTCTACAAGGGAAAGCATGCTCCGTTAAAGCATTTCAGCGATTATGCGCTGTACATCATTCTGTTCCCTCAACTTATTGCCGGACCGATCGTTCGTTTCAATGAGATCGCAGATCAATTGATCGATAGATCGCAGCACGAAACAATTGACGATCGATTATTGGGATTCTTCCGGTTCTGTATTGGTTTGGCCAAGAAAGTTCTTGTAGCCAATGTAGTTGGTCAGGTAGCCGATTCTGCTTTTGCGTTAGAAGGAGATTCTCTCACGCTTTCATGGGCCTGGGTGGGAATTCTGGCTTACACCATGCAGATCTATTTCGATTTTTCTGGGTATTCAGATATGGCTATCGGCCTTGGCAGAATGATGGGTTTTGTGTTCCCAGAGAACTTCAACAGTCCATACGTTTCATCTAGTATTACCGAATTTTGGAGGCGCTGGCACATGACACTAAGCAGATGGATGAAAGATTATCTCTACATCCCGCTTGGCGGAAATAGAATTGGAACAGGTAGAACATATTTTAACCTTTGGACGGTTTTCCTTCTTTCGGGTCTGTGGCACGGAGCATCATGGAACTTTGTAATCTGGGGTGGTTATCACGGCCTATTTCTTGTTTTGGAAAGGCTGTTTCTGGGAAACGTATACCAACGAATTGGAAGAATTCCCAGTACAGTTTTTACGTTCCTCATTGCTATGTTCGGCTGGGTTCTGTTCCGGACAGAAACCTTTACAGACGCACTGCATTTCTACCAAGCTTTATTGTCTTTCGGGCAGGATTTCAATTTACCTGGGCTCAGTACCGAATTCAAATGGACAATGGGCGCAGCATTGATCTTTTCTTTCATGGCCATTGTTCCGGCAATGGAAAAATGGAGCAATGATATGGTTCAGAATTCAAAGGTTGGAATTTTCGCAAATGCTTTCAAAACCATTGTTTCCATCCTTCTTTTCGTATTCTGTTTGAGTATGATAACGGCTTCTGGTTTCAACCCATTCATATACTTCAAGTTTTGATAGGAAAAGGGTTGAAATATCTCTTGTTCGGTCTGATACTGTCGGTACTGCTGTTTCCGCTGGCGCAGCGAAATTTCGAGTTGATCCCTACTTGGCCGTTGGACGGCTCCTTTCAGTCTGCCATTGAACCGGAATTCGATTGGAACCATTGGTTTGAAGGAGATTTTCAAGCGGCAGAAGAAACGTGGCTCAACGAACGAATTGGAGCACGCGAATACTTGGTTCGACTTAGAAATCAGTATTACTTCGATGTATTCAATATGGCCATGGCCAATGGCGTTTCTCCTGCCAAAGAAGGCGTTTTGCTTGATGTGGGTTATGTAGACGCCTTTTACGGGAAGGATTTTGCTGGAGAAGAAGTTCTAACTGATAAGCTTCAGCGATGGAAGCACGTACAGCACGGATTGGATTCTATTGGAGTAAAAGCCTTTCTTGCACTTGCACCCGGAAAGGGTAGTTTCTTTGAAGCACAGTTTTCCGATTTCCTGAAAGGCGAACATCAACCAATAACCAACTACCGATTCATTTCAGAGTTTGCCACTGCCAACGATATCAGGTTGCTGGATCTGAAAAAACTCTATCATACTTGGAACGACACAAGTCGTTATCCGCTGTTCCCTAAAGGAGGAATCCATTGGAGCGAGTATGGCGCAGCACATGTTTGCGACACCTTGAGGGGATATATTCAGTCGCTTACTGGAAGACCGTTGCAGAAATTCTGGTTTGATATCCAACTTTCGGATACGGCCCGAGGAGCCGATAACGACATAGCCCGTGGCATGAACCTGCTATTTACTCCCAAGCATGAGAAACTGGCTTATCCGGTACGCTACTTCGGTGAAGATTCGACCATTGTTCCTACCAAATTCCTGGTTATTGCCGACAGTTACTACTACGCCATTATGCACAGTGGATTTGCCGATAGAGTGTGCAGCTACGGTGGTTTCTGGTTCTACTTCAGAGAAACACAACCGTATGGTCTATTCCCCAGCACGAATGTGGAAGAATTGAATATCCTCGAAGAAATAAAGAAACAGGACGTTCTCATGTTGATGATGACCGAACCTCAGATGCAACGATTCGGGTGGGATTCTGTAGAGAAACTCGAAGAACTTCTGTACCCAGAGAAAGAGTTAGAACCCGCCAGTTGAGGTACAGGAAGCACCACTCTGGCCTCCAGGTCGGCAATAGCATCCTGATATTGATCGGTACTATCGAATTCAGTCTCGCAGATGGTTTCTGAACTCCCATTCAACTCGCATTCTTCGCACTGGCTACAACCTATCAAGGTCATTACCAGGAACACTCCAACAATTGCTAATTTACTTCTCATTACAAACTCCTCCGGCTGCTTCATACGCTGCTATCTCATCCTCAAAATCACCATTCTGTATGTAGTCGTCCTCACAGATCTCTCTATCGGCCGTTACTCCACTACATATCATGCAGCCATTGTTACACGAAGCAAACACAATCGAAACAGCAACCAGCAATACAGGCAATTTGGTAAAACGTGACTCTCTCATATCGGATACAAAACTATTAACTGCAGCGTACTTGTGATATTGTGTCAAATCAATTGGTGCCGTACTTTTTAGCATAAGCACGGGCAAGAGGTATTAGTTCGTTCAACTTGGCGCTTCGTTTCTCAGGATCTGGATGCGTGCTTAAAAACTCAGGCGGACGTTGACCTCCTAAGCTTGACATTCGCTCCCAGAAAGGAACAGCTTTTGAAGGATCATAGCCAGCCATGGCTGTAAATATCAAACCCATTTCATCGGCCTCGCTTTCGTGCAAACGCGAAAAAGGAAGAATGGCACCAACGGTGGCGCCAATGCCGTAAGCTTGCTGAAAAAGTGATCTTGTCTGTTCTGGCTGATTGGTCATGGCTGTTGCAAGATCCAAGGCCATTCCACCTCCTTGAACCAATAATCCTTGACTCATTCTTTCGTTACCATGTCGAGCAATGGCATGAGCAACCTCGTGGCCCATTACAACAGCTATACCATCTTCATCTTGGCATACTGGCAAAATGCCTGTGTAAAAGACCACCTTACCACCTGGCATGCACCAAGCATTCACCTCATTGCTTTGCGCCACATTGAAACTCCACTTGAATCCAGCAACTCGGTCGGATGCTCCTTTAGCTTGCAAATAACGTGGCAGCAGCAGCGATCTTTCCCTACCTCTTAACCTGCTGCCAAGGCATCATTGGTAGCAAGCATTTGATTTGTCTAAGAAATTGGTTGTAGCCAGTAAGTGTTTGGCTCCAACCATCTGGCTTGGGTAGCAGATTCATCTGTTTTCTACCTGTAATAGGCACCGTGGTGCAGGCAACAGCAAAGGCTGCTAACAATACTGAAAAGAATCAAGGCTTTTTCATGGCGTTTGTTTGAGCTGCAAAGTTAACAGAACCGTTTGTCCATTTTTTTGAATGTTTTCGGGTTGGAAACATTGTGAGACACAACTGAGGAGTACCTTTTGCGCGCCAATTGAGAATTCGAGGTGCTGCATTGCACTTCTCCTTCTATTTTGAGTTTACTACTGCGGAAATGTTTTCGCGGCGTATTGACCGAACCGAATGAAAATACCTCAACCTATTTGACCTTACCTGCAAAAGGTAGATTACAAGAATGAGATCCATTCCTGATTACCTGGTTGCCTTGGCGTTGGTTCCGGAAGCGGTTGCCTTGCGTTATCGCTGGCCTCTCGCCTCTACTGGTCTGTACGCAGTCATGATGGGATTGGTGACTTCCATTTTGGCGGGAGACCGAATGATCTTCTGGAGCAACAGGCGCTGTTGCCGTTAAAGCTGGTAAACCTTGGCAAAATCTCAATGGAGTAATACAGTTTTTGCCAATACAGTTGGCGGGTCTTATTCAGATGGCAGGATTCCTAAAATCGGTAAGCTGGATGCGCTTGGTGCCGCATCCTGTCATCTTCGGGTTTGTGAACGATTGGCCATCATCATTTCATGTCGCAGTTGCATCAGCTTGAAAGATGCCGAGGTAACTGTCATGGGGGAAACTCGAACTCTACGGCATCATGCTCGATTGGTACTTACCACCATGTTCATCATTTGGGACCGCCAAAGATCAGCAAGGCCATTCCGTCATCGCGGCTATCCCGGCCATTTTCGGATTGGTTATCGGGTTGGGCATTGATACCAGAACGGTGGCGATATCGCTTCCATCCAAGGTGGCTTCCCTCCTTTTCATATTCCAAACGTCCCGTTGAATTGGGAAACGCTGGTGCTTATTTTCCCTTACGCGGGTATCATGGCTGGCGTTGGACTGATTGAAAGCTCGTTTACGCTGAACATCATTGACGATAACACAGACCCGTGGCCGGCAACAAAGAAGCCATTGCGCAGGAACGGCAAACATCCTGTCGGGTCTGTTCTCAGGAATGGCGGTTGTTTACTTATCGGTCAGAGTCTCGATCAACATTTCTTCTGGCGCTCGCGCCCGATTATCCGGTATTGTAGCCTCCGTCATGCCTTGCACCATCATGTTCGGTGCCGGATCATCGAGAAAGTACCGATGGCAGCGTTAATGGGACTGACGCATCAAGTGGTCTCATCGGCACCTTTGAATGGCAAGTTTTAGAACCATCAGGCGAATGCCAAAATCAGATATTACTGTGGATGGTGCTGGTCAGCGTTGGTTACGGCCATTGCGCACAACCTGGCGCTTACTGTGTTGGTAGGGGAAAGCGATCATTTCCGCATTGGTCTTGCTGGGGATAATGCCCAACGTATCCGAGCAAGAAACACATTGATGCGGATGGAATTAAGCACTACGAGTATCTATAGCCGCTATTCTTCGGTTCGGTAACGATTTCAACGAGAAGTTTGATGTGCAGAACGACCCCGATGAAGCGTATCATTGACTTTGCTGAAAGCTGCGTGGTGGATATGTCGGCCATTGAGGCGCTGAACAAACTAACCGAACGTTACCTCCAAGCAGGTAAAAAGTGCATCTGAAACACCTCAGCTCTGATTGCATCAAACTATTGAAGAATGCAGAACATCATTGATGTGAACATCCTGAAGACCCCACCTATAAGTTGGTGGTGGATGAGGTTTGAATGAGCTGAACCGAAAACGCGTTTACACTGTCGGTTTCAATTTTTATCTTTAGGTGTTTAAACTATCAAAAACACACATCATGGAAAATGTAAATTGATTGCCGTAGTCTTATCTGGAGTAGCAACTTCGGCCATTGGCTTGGTTTGGTACAACTGTAAAGTATTCGTAAGTGCCTGATGGAATCGGTCGGACTGACCGAGAAGGATTGAAAAAGGCAGTATGCCTCTGATTTTCGAGTCACCTTTTACTAGCAATGGTTATTGCGTACAAGCTTTCAGGTGGTGCATACCATCACGGAGAGGATGACCGAAACGGGCTTTTTACACGGAGCTTTTTCAGTGGAATGCTTACTGCTCTATTTGCACTTCCTGTGCTTATCACCAATTCGCTGTTTGAACGAAGAAGCATCAAAGGAATCATCATTAACTCTGGTTATTGGGTGCTTTGCTTTTCGTCTATCGGAGCAATCTTATACGCTTTTGCTGGGTTTATCTGTAATCGCTAGCGAACAGCAAATATTTTTTCACATCCCCATCGAATTAATCTTCGGTGGGGATTTCGTTTTACTCAAAGACCCTCTGACACCACTTTCTTCAGCTTCTGCTGAATATCGGTTGCCACCTCGCTCAGCGCTGGCTGCTTACTGCACCCATAGAAGCAATGGGGCCAACGGCAGCTACCTCGAATTCCGTTTTCCAGCTCTTGAACTACCACATTGCAGGGTAAGGAATACCCTTATTCGAGTTTCACTTTGCAAAGCCTATATGCCGATGATGGATGACACGCACCTAAAATGGTGTAATTACGGAATTCTACATCCAGTTTCTTCTTCATGGGCTGCTCATATCGATAGTGGTGATGACACCGAACCCTTCAGTCTTCAATGCTTCGGTTACGATTCTCAACTGCATTATCAAACGACGGCAGTAATGGGTCTTATGAAAATGTATAGCTATACGACAGAAGCAACATACCATCTGTAATTCTCAGATAGTGAACATAGAGGGAGAATATGATATATAGCTTAAGACTATATAATTATAAGAAATGATTTATGAATTTTCGCAATTCACCTTTGTAGCACAAAGACGACAGATTCACTTAAAACCGAACCATGAAAAATACTGTTATTAACTGGTTTGTTGCCACCCTTGTGGGTTGCGGAACAGACCACAAAGACAAAATGCAATGGAAGAAAAAGCAAAGGACAATGCCCGTTTCATATGGGCAAGGAAAACAACCCACCACAAACAGAGACTGGTGGCCAAACCAGTTAGACCTTACCGTTTTAAGGCAGCACTGTCTGACCCAATGGGCGAAAACTTTGATTACAAGGGGCATCAACAGCTTGGATTATGCAGCGGTGAAAGAAGACCCGCGTAAGGTAATGACCGATTCAAAAGATTGGTGGCTCGCTGATTTCCGGACACTACTTGGCCCGCTTTTCATACGCATGGCGTGGCACAGCGCTGGAAACTTACAGAACAGGAGATGGTAGGAGGTGGTTCTAGAGAAGGTCAACAGCGGTTTGCACCTTAAAACAGCGACCTGACAATGGAACTTGGACACAAACTCTGAAGACTTATCTGGCCTGTCAAACAGAAGTATGGCAGCAAAATCTCTTTGGGCAGACCTGATGCATCTTGCAGGAAACGCAGCCTTTGAAGACATGTGGGTTTCGAGACCATCGGTTTCGGTGGTGGTCGAGATGTTTGGGAACCAGCAAGCAATGTATTGGGGAAAAGAAACCGAGTGGTTGGCTGATAAACGCTACAGCGGGAGACCGCGATCTGGAGAACCCGTTAGCCGCTGTTCCAGATGGGACTGATTTACGTAAACCCAGAATAAATCGAACGGAAACCCTGACCCAAAAAGCTGCGGCTATCGACATTCGCGAAACATTCGCAAGAATGGGTATGAATGACGAGAAACGGTAGCGCTTATTGCTGGTGGACACACCTTGGTAAGACGCACGGTGCTGGAGATCGTGCACTTGTTGAGCCGAACCAGAAGCAGGAGAATTAGAAGGAACAAGGCTTGGCTGGAAAAGCACCCATGGAACAGGAAAAGGTGCTGATGCCATTACTTCTGGGATTGTTATCTGGACCCCCTACTCCTACCAATGGAGCTACGGATTCTTCACCATGCTTTTCAATAATGAGGGAATTGACCAAGAGCCCCAGCAGGCGCTCATCAGTGGGTGGCCAAAGATTCTGAGGCTCCCCGATGCATTTGATAAGGGACAAGAAGCACTGACCAACGATGCTTACAACTGACCTTTGCCACGCGAAGACCCAGCATATGAGAAAAATCTCAGACGATTCTTTGAGAATCCTGAGGAATTCCAAATAGCTTTTGCCAAAGCGTGGTTCAAACCTTCACCCACCATGATATGGGGCCGAAATCAACCTATCTCACCAGAGATTCCGAGGAGGATTTCGCGGCAAGACCCAATTCCTGCAGCTGATTACAAACAATTACGCCTAAGGATATTGTTGACCTGAAAGCAAGTAATTTGAATTAGGGTTGACCGTTCCAGGAATTGGTAACTACGGCTTGGGCATCCGCTTCTACCTACAGAGGTTCAGACAGAAAGGTGGTGCCAACGGCGCACGTATCCGACTAGAGCCTCAGCGCAGCTGGAAGTGAATAACCAACGCAACTGGAACAAGGTTCTTTAGCAGGTTGGAAGAGATTCAAGCGGCTTTTCACGAGAACTCGAGAGAAAGAAAAGTTTCTATGGCCGACCCGATCGCATTGGGCGGTAGTGCAGCAGTAGAGAAAGGGCTAAAGATGCCGGACACGACATCAAAATCGAATTCACTCCTGCCGTAAACAGATGCTACGCAAGAAATGACCGATGTAGAATCTATGGAAGCATTGAGCCAATGGCGGATGGTTTTAGAACTATTTAAAAACGAAATACACGCTTTCAGCAGAAGAATTGCTGGTAGATAAGGCGCAGTTGCTAACGCTAAATGCTCCCGGAAAATGACGCTTGTGGGCGGTATGCGCGCTTTGAATGCAAACTATGATGGTTCTAAGCATGGCATCTTCGTTTCAAAAACCTGAACGTTGAGCAATGAGTTCTTTGAAACCTGATGAGCATGGATACTCCGTGGGAGTGCTACTTCAGACGACAAAGAGTTGAAATGAAGGAAAAGACCGCGAAACAGGCGAAGTGAAATGGACTGGCACGAAGCCGACCTCATTTTGGTTCTAACTCAGAATTGCGTGCCTTGGCAGGTAGAAGTTTACGCCAGTGCTGATGCTAACGAACGCTTCGTGAAAGATTTGCAAAAGTATATAAAGTGATGATGTTGATCGATTGATGTGAAGTGAATAGCTTCTAAGCTAATTATTTAGAAAGTTAATGTATTGCCCAGAAAGCCCGCCAAATGGCGGGGTTTTCTTATGCCCGATTTTCCGCTCTTGTTGCTCTGTGACACCCCATCCGCCTTAGGCGGACAGGGTTCATAGCTGTCGGTGAGCGACAATCCAAACAATACCTGTTAGATGAACCGCAGCTTTTATCTTCGTATCACAAGCACAACCAGAATATCGGAGAAACCGCCAAAAGCCTTGCCCTTGGCACGCACACGCACCTCATAGTAGGTCATGGTCGCATCTTATCTCAATATTAGAAGGTTTTGTGCTGGTCGGAATCCATTGCTTTTCCACCAACGGTGCCCAGAGTGTCCGGAGCCCTGATTCACCTCTCTTCTTTCACAGCTTCACCGTGTCTGAACCTCATAGAATCCAACATTCTTTATCGGATTCCAACTCAGTTTCATGAAGCCTGAAATATCCGTAACCAACTTTTACGCCCTGCACCTTGGTGGGTGTACCCGAACTTTCGCGCGGCTTGGTGCACAGAAACCTGAACTGAGAATATCCTTATCGCCATCGGCCTTTAGGGTTACGAACGTTCTGAGCTACGCACCATATCGTCCACTACCTTTCTGACTGCGCATGAACGCAATGCGTTCCTTACCCTGAACTGCGCATCTGCCACGGCCGTGATCCTGCGCTTTAAGCATTAAAAAAAATCCCGGTACGGAACAGGCGGATCTACAACAATGGAATGGCCTGACATCTTATCGTGTAGCGCATGCTCCTCTGGAGCCTTAACTCAATCGGTCTATTGAGGTCGAACACAGCCTTGTTGTAACCCATGGCTTTTCTGGGCGGTATTATCTGGTCGCTTACTATCAGATACGTAACTGTTGCATTAGATATTGTATGCAGTTTGAAATATTTTCTTTAAGCACAAAGCATCTTCCTCGGTGTGTTGAGAGGTGCGGGTCAGCCTAAGTGGCCAGCATACCGCATCACGTCATTGCGAAACATTTCTTTTCCGAAATGTTGCGGCAATCTCCTTCTTGTACCCAGTATTAAAGCACAAAGCGCATCTTCCTCGGTGTGCTAAGGTGCGGGTCAGCCTAAGTGGCCAGCATAACGCATCACGTCATTACAGGAAACATTTCTTTCCGGAAATGCCGTGGCAATCTCCTGCCTTAGCTGCATTGCTAATGGGGCATCTTCCTCGGTGTGCTGAGGGTCAGCCTGGAGGGCCAGCATACCGCATCACGTCATTGCGAAACATTTCTTTCCGAAATGTTGTAGCAATCTCCTGCCTTAGCCCAGCATTAAGCACAAACACAGCCCCAAGCACCCTCATTTGAAGTTCTGTTTTTGATTTTTGATGCTCTCCTACAACTTTTAAGGCTTAATCATTAACAGAACTATGCTAGAACTTTTTAAAGCTCTGTTTTTCCGTAACAGAACCATGGTAGAACTTTTTAAAGCTCTGTTTTTCAATAACAGAACTATGCTGCAACTTTTTCAAGCTTTGTTTTCTGTGTAATATAGGGAACTATGGGGTGGGAACCTTTTTAAAGCTTTGTTTTTCCGTAACAGAACTATGGTAGAACTTTTTAAAGCTTTGTTTTTCCGTAACAGAACCATGGTAGAACTTTTTGAAGCTTTGTTTTTACTTCAGTTAACTACCTGACGGGTTTTTAATGCTTGGTTTTTGCGTCAGTTAGCAACGGAGGTGGTGGTAGATTAGGTAACTGGTGGAAGCGTCTGGGCAGTGATCTTGGAAGAGTTGAATAAGTTGGGCGTAAGGTGTTGGAAATCGAAAGGGAGGTTTGGGAGCTGGCTAAAGAAACAGTGGGCTAGGCGCGAAAGTTGAACTTTAGCACCCGGTTTTGAGGGCTATGAAAAGAAATCGTACTTACGCAAAGTCGATATAATAAATTAAGGCTATGGAATTTATCATAGCCAATAGTTGGCTGGGCAACTGAATGAAGCGACACCGTTCATATTCTCATTCTGATCTTTTTGGGTTTTCAGCTCAAACCTGACGACTGAAACCCTCTCGGACAGTTGCAAATGCATTGATTCTTTTCATCCAGCTGATCAAAACCTAATCAAGGTGACAACTGGTCAATCTGGACATGAATTTGTTTTCTGTGGTTATTCTGGGAAAGCCACTCAGTACATGGGCGACCTTGGTGCTCTTGGGAAGACTGACTTCACGTTTCTTTAGTCGGCTTGACCTCATTGACTGTTCAACACAAAAGCATTTTCAACGAACAGGAATACTACACCGACAGCGTCAAACTAACATCTGATGGCTGTATTATATCGTCTGACAAGGTTGCCAAACCCGAATGGTGGGACATACATTTCAGTACCAGCGTCAGTTTTTAAAATAAATCAGGTCAGCCCATTTCCATTGACACGGTTTTATCAATTCCGAAGTCCCTACTACCAGAGCAATTATTTGACGGCAATCGAGGGAAACCTGGGATCCTGAAACAGGACAACTCGAAAACAATGGAAGCGGTCGGGATCTAGGAACTCAGTTATTTGTTTCTGGAAAGCTTTGTCCAATGCCAAAACAAAACGGCTTTTTTGAGAGAGAACGCACCTAGGGACGGCTACATGACCGGTATTTAACGACTACAAGTGGTATTTAAAATTGAAAGAAAGACTGTAGTTAACACCAAATTCCAATGCGTGACTGTACGTCAGTCAAGCTTTGCTTCGTCCCGATTGTTATCGGGATGCGCTGTCTGCGCAGGCAGAAAGGTAGACGGCAGTTTCTAACGCATTATCTTTTAGTGGCAAACGTTGGGGTTAATTATGAAGAGCCTGTCAATCATACTTTTACTCTCATGAGCTTCACAACAAAAGCTCAACTAAAACTTGTTATTGGACAGTCCGACTCGTAGTACGAGCCTGCCTACTATGATGAAGATTTCTGATAGTGTGACATTCGCAAATTACTCAGAGCCGACTTAAGTTGTATCCCAATCAGTCTATTTGACAGGTCGTATCTGAGTTACATTCAAGTCAACACAGAAAAATGACACCTGCGTTAACATTGATTACTGGAGGAATGAAACATCAAGCTCATAAATAAGTCTGGGAGACAGCTGAAGGTTTTCCTCAGAATTGGTATTATGAAGAACTCTATTGCCAAAATGGGACAGCTAATTAGGAATAGCGAACCCAAATGAAACTGAATTAGTGACCATTGAAACTTTTACTGTTCTGAAAGTTGAAGAACCGATTTTCAAAAAATGGAATTGATATGTTTGAAGAAATATGACATGGTGGTATGAAAACGGCCAAAAATGCTTGAAGGCGTTTTTGAAAACAACAAGAAAACTGGCGTTTGACAGAGAGTGGGATGACCAAGGTGTGATAGGTTAATGAATACATGTATGAAGCACGGGAGAAAAAATAAAAAATAACTTCAACCCAACAACTGCTATCAAAATAGGGCGTGACGACAGGTACGCAAGCTCAGTTGTTTCTACCAAGTTCGGTTTCGGGTGAAAGGTCGAAGGAATTAAAGCCCTATTTTCATAGCAGTAACCGTTGTAACACATGCCGTGAAAAAGGGCTGAAAACTGCCCTTTGCGGAAAGCCTCCATACCTGACCCACATTATCGAAGAACTGGAAATTGACCCAATCTTTAACTACCAAATCCTCGACAGGGTAACCGATTTTTCAATTTCATTATATGGTCAGCTGATGCACTGTTCTTTCGTATTCGGTAAATCCAATGTCCAATTCCACGCGCTTTGCCGTTGGTTGGCGGTGACTACGCTTTTAAACTCAGCTTGAAATAATCCAGTAGCCTTTGTATGTTAGCCATCTTATTCTCGCTTCCTTAGCGTCCCAAACGAAACCGAGTTCGTCTTAATGTATCTTTCTGTAATCTTGCAATTCGCCACGTTTTTATTAGCGACACACGCCGATCATTGACCCATCGTCCAAAGATTTGGCTGTCTGTGCATCTGTTTGTTACATTACAGTTACCAAACTCATCTTTAAAGGTTTAAATTCTTCCAATTTTGTCAACCAATTATCATCATCATATTCATTGCCAAACCCCTTGATACTGGGTTCCAAACAATCAAGGCATCAAGCAATTCAATCTGCTCAACGGTAAGTTTGATTTTTTCTTATGTTTCATTCTTTGTAGCAATAATCACTGTTACACAGGGTAGCATTCAATCACTCTTCACGTACAAAGAATGACCTTACTCCTTGTAGAACTTTTTAAAGCAGTAATGTCTGAACCAAGCGGAGTTCAACTGCACTTTTACTTCCGAATACCCCAATTTGCTCAAGCTTTTTGTGTTCCAGTTCTCAAGTTGTCCTTACATAGCGAGTTGCTGCGTGTAAAGCCAATAGCCAAGTTTTCCATCCTTCTATCCCATCTCTGACACATTGCAATGACCATGTTCAATTTTATACTCAAGAAGTTCCATAAAAAGTAGCCGTCCCACTCCTTCCGTATTGTCTTGTTGTACTTCTACCTTTTCTTTTGGCCTGCCTCTTTAGTTTCCTGGCTTTCATCATGGGTCTTCTTTCTTTTCTTGGCCTTCCTCTTTAAGTTTAGGCTTTCAAAGTCTATTTCAATCTGCTCACTCTATACTTTTATCAAAACCAAGATTTTCCAGTTTCGTTTTCCTGTCTTGTGTTGGGCTTACCTATTCATCTGTATTCCTTTGATAATTACAATTCACTTCAATTCTGATACGTCTCGTTTCTGATTGGCACATCGTAGTGGCCAAACTCTTTTGAAGTTTTCAGTTCTGCAAATCTACCTCTCCACTCTACTCTCTTTTCGCTTTTAGAAATACTAAAACTTATTCAGTAAATCAATTCTGTCTAGTTTTGTTCTCCCTCTCAATATTTTAGTTGTGTCCACTTGGCGCTGCCTATACAACCAGAAGTACAATTTTTCATCTTCTGCTTCATGTCCTTGAAGATGGCCGTGTTCGAAATATTTGAAGGCCGAATTATAAATGACGTCCCAAGTCCCACCTGTGCCTAACCAAGGAAACCAAGTTTATCCAGAGTTTGCGAATGTCTTCTTCCCAGCCTTCCAATAGATTTCCGTGTTAATGTCACCATCCTCATTCATAGTGCCATGTCTAAACAGAGCCAATTATTTGCTAAGCCCTATCTGTTCATAGCCTTTCTCCTTTTTATCAGAAAGTCCACCTTTCCAGTCTCTTTCTTGTATTTTTGTACTGTTGATGAGTTCTTGACTAAATTCTCTTGGCGTGGGATTGAAGCTGAGCTTATCGAGCAATCTCATTTGTTCCTGGCATTTAATTGCCCTTCCGGATATTTACCTTGAGAGACCACCCATGTTCCTAATGGTTGGGTTAGCTTGTAACGTGCAGGCATATCAGAATCACCATTCTGTTCGTAGTATTCCTTCAGTTGTCTGTAGCGCAAATCCCAACTATCATTCGTCTTTTCAATGATTTGATTGAATAAAGAGGTTCGCAGCCGTTCTTGAATCCTACCAGCTTAACTATTCTTTCTGTCTCCCATCAGTAAAGCTTATTTCAAATCTTGAACCTCCTTTCTTCCTTCCTTTCTCTTGAAAGCAATCTCTGTTGATTTCTGGGATTGTAACTGCCTCGTCATGGTCGCAAAGCGATCGAATAACTTGTATCACATTTTTGAACACACTTTGCCTCGATGGCTTTGTCAACATCATCTTCCATTTTATGGAATATTGGCAACGATATATCCCATTTCCTTTTTGCCTGACCTATCCTTTCGTAACGCTCTTCCTGCTGCCTGTACAATACTCACTTCGGGAGTTTTTGGGGTCAAGCAGAAATAAATAAGGTCAATGGTTGGTACATCCACAATTTCTCAGTTAAACATTTAGCATTGGCAACAACGGCAAAGTCACTCATAGCGAACTCTTCAGTATGCCCTGCCGTACCCCCTGACGATTGTTTTCCACTAACATGTCTTGTAAGAACTTCTTTCGGTAAACAAGTCTAAATGCCTTTCAGCAAATCCCTTAGCACCAGCGACAGTGTGATGAAATGAGAGAGCGTGATACGCTCCATACTTTTCCATGGCAAGTTTCAGGGCATAGTTAAGGGAGCATATTCATCAATGGTTTCGTCAGTCGTGACAAATCTCCTCTCGTCAAGAAATTTCTTCACTTTGTCGCTGACGCTAATCCCTATTATTTTGTAGTCGCACAGTATATCCGGTATAGCTTCCGGGCAAAAGACATTCGGTGAGCTTCCTCACTACTGGCGTTCATTGCTCATATCATACATATACTTTGTCATTGAATCCCCATAAGGTTTTTCAACTAAGTTGAGAGGCAACTCTTGGCGTAGCAGTCATATACAACCGCTTTGGCTAGCATTTATTCTATGGTTCTCATGTATAATCCTGAATACCTTTTTGCTTGCTTCCTCGTTGTCTTGGTGCTTATCTGCAAACAGCAAGGTCGAATTGGGAAATTAAAGTAACTGATTCTCGACTTCAGGCAAATGATTGATACGTACTGAACACTATTAAATCTTCAGGTCGCCGTAGAAACTTTATCTCAGTTGGTTTGCTACAGTTTCCACTTCCGTAAGTGAGAATTTGTTAGCTAGCATCTCATCATCACTTTCAGAGCAAACGTATAAGTGTTTAAATCTATCATTCTTGTGTCTCGTCCACTCATTCTCATTCAAGGAAGTAGAGCCAATGATGGTACAAGTACCAAAGAAGCCTTGGGTTTCAATGCTTCTTTATCCAAAGTGCAGTGAGTGACTTTCCAGCTCCACAGAAGAACTAGTTATGGCTCTATCATGTTCTGTAAAATGTTCTGTTACATCTTACTGTTTTTGCTTGATGTAATTGCGGCCTGTACTTCGTGAAGTTATCCGCTTCTGACCCCACTTAGATTCCTCAATGTCTCTGAATGTTTCAGGCGCAATTTCATCCAGTTCAGGCATTAAGATTTTCTGCCCACCATCTTCACTAATTGACCTATCTGTTTGTTGTCTATTTCTTGAATGTTCGGAGAAAACGATCAACCTATCATACTTCTTTTCCGGTGGGCAATCAAATTGGCCAGTTTGTCCTTTGACCAGTATATTTTTCGGCCTCGAGAGTTCGAAACTTGCATTGAACACCTATAGCGCCCATCACCATCCTCAGCAATGTATCAATACCATGTTCAACATCCCCGAAGCCAAGTTTGCGTTTTACTGTAATCAATCTCTGGAAATAGCCAAGAGTGTTTGTAGTCTCTACTGACGGTTCGGTCAGGAAATGTATTTTATGAACTCTCAAACAAGCTTCCAGCCAGACGTCTATCTTCTGATTCCATTCGTCAATTCCTTTTTGAGATTTGATCCTAAGCATTGACGCTAATAAGTAGTTTGAGTAATATCTGTGATTCTCGCTGAGCATTCTGTATTGTTGTAGAGAGTTCCGGAGAACAGCATTTGGACAGAAAACGGACCCTGCTGATGCAAGTTTGCAAGCTGTGCCGTAAAGACCTCCGATCTTGCACGTGTTCCAACACACTGCCTGTCCAGAATAGGACACCATCTAGCTGAGATAATAAGTATCTGCGCTTCTCGCCTCTTGAAGAAGAGCACCGCGCCATACGGCCGCTGCTAGATGTTGCACAACGCTTGGCGCATTGCAAAATCTTCTGGAATGAACTGAATGAAGCCGCAGTATCAGCTCAACTGAACCCTGCTTGCTTCGCCTTCATTACCTAGCTGAGAAAGCCTTCGTAAAGCGTAGTAATAATAACTTGTTCGCGGGAAAATTCTGCTAGCCGATCACTCGTGGAAATAAGTACGGTCAGTTTCCGTACGATCTTTAATGCTGTCAGTCCAGTTTTACTCCTTGCGCTGTCTGCGCATGGCGACAGGGATTAAAGCCACCGCATTAACTTGAGCGGCAAACTGTTGTGTGTTATTGATGCGTATGTAGCAAGCATAGTAGAAAACTAAGTGAGACTTAGAAGATAAGGTTCAGTTTCTGTTCCACTCCGTATCTTGCGAAACCATATCAGACCATCATGCCTACTTCCAAACAACAGTTCACAGAGAAATGCGATCTGTTTCAAGTTTGCCAACGCTTTAGCAAACCCTGTTAGAGTGGCTATTTTGGAAATGCTTTCGAAGCAAGCATGTCATTGTTTTACTGGCGATATGGCCGATGTGCTTCCTATTGCCCCGGGCACACTGCAACATTTGAAGGTGTATTGAAAGATGCTTGGATTGATACAAGGAGAGATCAGTCCACAAAGACCAAGTACTGCATTAATCATGCAAAATTGGGCGCTTGCCAAAGGGGTGCTTATTGATTTTTAGAGTAGGAAAATTTGCTGTCTGTATTATTGCGAACAATCATTCTATTCGTATATTTGTGAATGAATTCTTACTAAAATCGATTATCACGATCAGCATCAAAGATATTAGGTACCGGTTGCCCAAAGTAAAAAACCACTTACAATAATGTGATGGAAGCTTTGAAGCAGAGCGGTTTGGAAGCTCAGGTAGAAAAGATTGAAGACATTGAAGAGACCTTGAAGTACAACGTAATGACCACGCCTGCAATCTGCTGGTCAATGATGAAACAAAAGGCCGCGTAGCAGACGTCAACGGTGATCATCACCTTAAAGGCTGTGCTTTATTCGTTGGCTAAATTCATAACCTGAACTGAAAAACATGTTCGACTGGATACAGCACTTCGCAAGATTGGCTGATTTACGCAGCCTCAACATTGGTGCAGAAACGCATCTTGGTGGTAAATTGAATTTCTTGTGTACGACTACACTGAAAATTCTCATTCTGCTTTTCTCTCATCGTGTTTCTGATGGGTGGTAAACACCGCTTCCCATTGAGAAACTGAAGACTACCCCCAACCGAAAGAAACTGTTCGGTCTTGAATACCTGTCTGCTTCCATATTTGGAGCTATTACTCCTTTCTGTCTGTGTTCGTCCGTGCTGCTTTTCATAGGTTTTGTGGTGGCCAAGGCGGCATCCCCTTGGGTGTCACCTTCTGGCTTTCCTTATAACCTCCTCTTGTGAATGAAGTGGCCATTGCCATGTTTCTGGGCATGTTTGGCCTGAAAAGCAACTCGAATTTGGCGCCGGTTCGGGCATTGCACTTGGCGCCCTAGGCGGATGGATGCTTGGCCAATTCAATTTAGAACACCTGCTCAGATTGGGTCAAGACCATTATGGCCAACAAACAAACATCCAATCAGCAGTATGCTGAAGAGTCGTTGACGTTCATGCAACGGCTACCCGAAATTACGCGTGGTGCTTGGGACATCGTAACGAGCGTGTTGCTGTACGTCATCATTGGCATTTACATTGAGCCGCTATGCATGCATATGTTCCAGAGCAGTTCTTTACCAATATCTGAAGTGGCGTTGCTAATCGTGCCTTTGGCCGTTATTCTGGCTGTGCCCATGTATGCCAATGCAGCGGAATTGTTCCTGTTGTTCAGGTATTTGTGGCTAAAGGGAGTGCTCCTTAGAACGGCCATTGCCTTTATGATGGCTAACGTAGATCGTCCATTCCTGAAGCAACTTACTTAAGAAGGTAATGACCATGAAGATTGCTATTTACTTGCATTGTCACCTTCTTCATCATTCTGTCGGCTATTTATTCAATATGATACTATGACATTTGGTTCCAAATTGATTTAGAATGGCAGAATGAAATGTTCTCCCGAACTTATGTTGCAGTCTCCTTTCATAAAGGTCGAGGTACGAGACGGGATTTACTTTTAAAGCATAAAACGCAAATCATGAAACAAACTCAACTCCTTAGAACTCCCGGATGGAGGCGCGCAGCAAGACGCACACCAGTTGGAAAATCTATCAGCAAATGATATGCAGAAGAAACTGGCACCTTTCACCCAACTCGGTCGGGTTTCTTATTCGGCACATGGGAGATGTGGAATTACTTTTGCCAAGAATGTATTTTCCATACTGATGTGAAGGTTTCTGCCAAAACCGTTATTGCCAATAATGATACGGGAGAATGGACAGACCTAGAAGGGAATTGAAAGCCTACGTTTTGAGTCGTTTGAGAAACTGAAAGCCATTGTGGAAATACAATCAGAAGCAGATTGGGAAAACGACCATTACCACCAAGGAATTTGGCACCAAACAAAGGCCGAAGCATTGACGGATTGTTTCCGCATACGGCCTTATCATGCAGGGCAAAATGGCCATCATCAATAAATATGGAACACACTAAAACTCAATTACAATGAAATCTACAAACGCATTATTCAGCACACTTCTTTTCAGTTTATGCCGATCTTCACTTCATGTACCAGCGAAGCAATAACAAACAGCCAATTTGAATACAACCTTGAAAGAAACTGAGGTCATTCAGTTTCATTCGGAACACAGGATGCATGACCTGCAATAAAATTGAAATCCTCACCAAGGAAAACCCTGAAGGCATATCCTTCCATTCCGTTTTCTGTTGGTGAATGTGGATGATGTAGGAACGAAAAGAAAGCGGGAGCAATTTCAGGCAACTGAACAGCCTTATTTCTCTATGACGTCAAACAGGCAAGATGCAAGAACTCACAGATTTTGCGTTCATGAATGCAGGCAATGAAGAGAAATTCAAAGCTGGAATTGAAGAAGAAAATTGATGCCTTTCTGAAATGGGGAGATCACATGGATTACCTAAATGAAATCGCTCAAACAGCGAAGCGCCATTATTGGCTGCGTTTGCGCTTGGTTTGCTGACAGCCATTTCGCCTTGTCCGTTGGCTACCAACATTACAGCCACCGCATACATCGCGAAGACGATTAGCAACAAGAAGAAAGTACTGCTAAGCGGGTTTACACGCTGGGCGGATGCCTCCTACACCTGCAGACTGGTGCTATCATTTAATGGAGCCAGCAGTTTCAGCGGCCAAGTTGTTTCAGGGCAATGGCGTAGAAATACATTGGCTTTGTGCTATCTTAATCGGACTCGATCATGCTTGATGCGATCAAATTGAGCTTCATTAAAACAGGCAATTTCACTCGAAACCCTTTCCGAAAAGTTCAAAACCAAAGGGCTTTGGGGTTCCTCCTCTTAGGCGCATTATTCGCCTTGGCTTTTGCCCTACAGTGGTGCGCTATTTTTTGCCATGCTTATTCCGCTTACACTCTGCCGATGCTGGATTGGCCTTACCCGTTCTGTTCTCCATCGGCAATGGGTCTGCCCGTCATCCTTTCGCCTTCGTTATTGCCTTTAGTGCTGGAGAAACTCGGTTTGTATTTCAAGGCCATTACCAAGGTTGAAAAAGTAATGCGCGTGGTTGCAGGACTCACGTTGTCCTCAAGGCTGGCCTTTACTAATATCATTTACTTTCAGCTGGTCTGGGGCAAATCTCGCTAGCGCGTCTGTGACGCGTGACCCAAGTCATTCACTGTAAACCCCCGCTGGCGCAAGTTTGCAACTGTGCTGTAAAGACCGACCTTGCACGTGTTGCATCGTATCACTCGTCCAGAATAGGACACCATCTGGCTGATGGCAATAAGTATCTGCGCTTCTCACTGCCCTTGAAGAAGAAAGACCACACCATACGGCTGCTGCTACACAAGCTGCAAACAATGCTTGGCGCATTGCAAAATCTTCTGAATGAACTGAACAGCTTCTATCAGCTCAACTGAACCCCGCTTACTTGCCTTCATTACCTAGCTGATAAGTTCGTAAAGCGTAGTAACAATAACGCCTTTGCCGTTATTCGTGATCAACGTGACAACAACTGTCACAGGGTTTTTATCTGTAAGCTGAACGGAGGCGCCAAGAGGTTTATGCCGCTCTGGTACTTCTAACTCGTATTCCTTGCCCGGAGAGAATGTCCTGTTGTGTAAAACTTCCTTGCGGGAGGTGTTCGGTTACAATAACATATGGGTAGTTAATAGCTTAAGCTTACAATGCGCTGCACCTCTGTAATTGGACAGATGCTGAAGCACGTGCCGTGCGCAGCACACAGCTTCGCCGCAGGCCATTCATCCACCGCAAGACCCAAACAGCGGAATTCGAGGTTATAGGCCTTAAAGGTTGATTTGATTGCGGGCTGCGTGAGCTTGGGCACAATATCTACCCCCAGGTACTTTTGGTATAGCCAAGCTGTTTGCCCACGTTGAAATCGCCACAACCCAGGTCGCACACCGTTAACGGTGTTTCGAACGAGTTCAGAAAGGAACTTTACCGCATCCATTGGTCACGCAATCATTGATGAGAACCAGCGCCCGAGTAAAAATCGAATGCCTCTCCACCACCCCAGAGCTTTTCATGGACCGCCCATGGCACTCTTGGTTGGCCAAGGTTTCTGGTTCGTGTCTTTTGGTCATACTCATGAAGAGGATGAAAGTAGGTGTTAGATGGTAAAAGACGTCAGCGGTAAAGAGGAAAGCGAAGAGCGAAAAGATAAACTCGCCTGCCTTCGGTTTTCACACTATCCTTCGATACGTCCTGTAAAAGGACTACTCAGGATGACCTAGTGCAGCGGCAGTAAACCAACTTCGGGTCATCCTGAAGTGATTCTCGAGGAACGAGAAATTGTATCACGATGAGATACTAGTGACAGCAATTAGCTTGTTTGCTACGAGGTGTGAGTTTCATGAAAGACCCCTGAGGTTTTAGAAACCTCGGAGGTCTTGTACCTGATAACTAAAATCCCCGTCGGCACCCCTTATAAGGGGGAATTGCAACTACTGTCTGTCACGGTAATTCTTTTCTTGGCGTCTGCGTTCCCTTTCAAGTGAGAAACCATCAAAGCAACCGTTAACTGTCACTGTTCGCGTCACTTCTTTAGGTTGATTTCTAAAACCACCTGTTTATCAAAGCAGTCCAGAACGATCACTCCGTCCTTGCTCACTTTTCCAAGCTGTGTATCTGCTTGGAAAGTCTGTTCAGCACTTCGCGCTGAATCACCTGCTTCAACGGTTCATTTCAACTGCGGGTCGAAACCCCAATTGCGAGAGCCATTCCACGCACTCATCCGTAAAACTCGAAGGTGATGCCGTTCTCTCCAACTGCTGGGTGCTAAATCCGTACTGCAGCTGGCAATGCTTGTTATACCATTCCTGGCGTTAGCGGAGTGAAAACACGATGATGTTATCATCCGGTTCAAGAACTCGTCGTAACGCTTTCAGGTAACTCAGCATTCTATTGGCTCGAAGCCAACACTCCTCCCGATTGAACTCGTTGATATTCTCCATCTTCTCTTATTGAGATGCGAACTGGCGGTTGAGGTCATGATGATGATGGTGTTCTTGTCACCACTTCTTGTTGTCAGTCAAGCGGCCATCATCCAACACGTGGCAGCATATTGAACACATCGGGATGCGCTTCGATCTCATCCAACAGCACAATGAATAAGGCTTTCTTCGCACCACTTCGGTCAATTGTCCGCCTTCATCATAACCTCATATCCCGGAGGGGCACCAACTAATCGTGATACAGAATGACGTTCCCGGTACTCGCTCATATCGATGCGCGTCATGGCGTTCTCGTTATTGAAGAGGTAATCGGCCAGCGCCTTGGCGAGTTCGGTCTTACCAACACCCGTAGTTCAGGAAGATGAACGAAACCGAGTGGTCGCTTCTATCTTGGGTAATCCTGCACGACTTCTTTCGCACCAGGCATCCGAAATGGCCGAAATTAGCTTTCCTGTCCTACCACACGCTTGTGCAACTCATCTTCCAACTTCAGAAGCTTCTCGCGGTCGCTTTCCAGCATTTTGTTGATTGGAATGCCTGTCCAACGCGAAACCACGCCAGCAATGTCTTCCCGAATCCACTTCCTTTCGATCATGGGCGAATTGGCCTGTACTCCGGTCAACTGTTTATGCTTTCCAACTTGGCTTCGGCCTCGATCTACCGTAACGCAACTCCGCCACTTTACCGAAATCTCCAGCACGCTCTCAGCCTGTTCGGCTTGCAGTTTAAAGTTTTCGATGGCTTCTTTCGATTGTTGAATTCCTTCTCGCATAATATCCTTTCGTTCTGCCATTTGCCTTTGGTGAATCGCGCTCTTCGCCACCCTTCAATTGCGAAGCCAGTTTATCCAACTTGGTCGATCCTTCTCGCGCTCTACGGCCTCTGCCCGATCTCCAACTGGCGATCTTTCTTTCAATTTCATCCAATTCTCAGGAGAAGAATCGATTCAATTCTGAGTTTCGAAGCGCTCTCATCAATCAGGTCAATGGCCTTGTCTGGTAAGAAACGGTCGTTGATGTAGCGTTGCGAAAGCGTAACCGCTGAAACGACCGCCTCGTCTTTGATACGCACCTTATGGTGTGTTTCGTACTTCCTTCAGTCCACGAAGAATGGAAATGGCATCTTCGGTACTTGGTTCATCCACCATCACCTCGGAAACGTCTTTCGAGCGCTTTGTCCTCTCTCAAAGTAATTTGATACTCAAGGAGCGTGGTTGCGCCAATGGCTTTCAGCTCACCTCTTGCCAAGGCTGGTTTCAGGATATTGGCCATCCATGGCGCCTTCTCCTCCACCCGCCCTGGCTGGGGCGTGTGTGTATCTCATCGATGAAAAGTACGATCTCGCCATCGGCTGAGATCACCTCTTTCACCACTGCTTTCAATCGTTCCTCAAACTCGCCTTTGTATTTGGCGCCTGCCACCAACGCACCCAGGCATATCCAACGAATACAGTTGCTTGATTCTCAGGTTCCTCGGGGACATCTCCGTTGATTTATCCGGTGCGCCAATCCTGCAATGGCTGTTTTACCAACGCCTGGCTCACCAATAAGAATGGGTTGTTCTTGGTTCTGCGGGAGAGTATCTGTAGTACGTCTTATCTCTTCGTCTCTGCCGATAACCGGGTCAAGCTCGCTTTTAGCCACCCGTTCAGATGCAAGGCGTATTTACCCAAGGCATTATAGTTTCCGCCGATTGGCTGGTCACCTTCCCTCCTTTTCTGAGTTCGTTATGGCCGCTTTCAGTCTCTTTTTCGGTAACGCCATATCTTTCATCAAAGCTGTGATGGTATCGCCACCTGCAAGTAATGCGTGAGCGCACGTGTTCAATAGACACATACTATCGCCAAATTCCTTGAGGAAGTTATTGGCCTTGTTAAAAGACTTGATTGGCGTTGTTGCTCAAATAAGGTTGTCCACCCTCAATTTTGGGATGTTTCTTACTTGACTATCAACCGCTGCTTCAAATGTTTGAAGATGACACCCACTTGAGCAGAAAAGGTGTTGCTCCGTCAACGCTCAGAACACCCTTTAATACGTGCTCCTGTTTCGATGGCCTGCTGGCCGTTGTTCATCGCTTCTGCGTTGCAGCTGGGTAAATGCTTCTTGCGACTTTATTGTAGTTGTTGAAGTTCATTTTACTCTGGTTTTGGTTTACATAATGCCTACGGTAAACGCAGACGATAGGCATCCATCAAAAGCATTCATTACTGAAAATCAATGATTTAGCGAAATAATGGCAGTTGCGCTTCTTTTTCAATGCTGTTCTGGCGGGAAGTATTGATGGAAACGGGAAAGTTGGCGTATCAATTTAGAATTGATGATGAAATGATTTGATGATTGGTCTGTTACGCGATTAAGTCCCAAATTCGCCACTAGAAATTAGGTCATCATCAAATAATCAAATCACAATCAAAGAGATGAAAGAAAAGATACTTGCCCTCCTAGGTTTCCCCACCTCCAACTCCATTGAACAAAACCTACTACCATGGAAAGATGGAACTGCCACTGTTGAAAACGCACTTATTGTAGATGGCAGAAACGTAAGCAATGCTACTGCCCTCAAAGCTGTTTTCGATCAATTGCAAGTGGGTGTTAAGAAATATAAACATTGAATGAAAAGCGCTCATCTATTCCATTCAGCCAGAATTATTGGAAGATGTGCATCACTCAACTTATCAGCGAGCCTTGGAAGGTATCAGTCGTTCGCTGGCCAAAGAGTTAGGGCGCGTGGCACTACGGTCAACTTGGTGAAGCTTCCTATGAATGTTGAACTTCCCCAATTACAAGACGGTGGAGGAATCTCTTCACATCTGGTAGGTCGCATTCATTACGGGCAAGCATTGGATTGCCAATGAAGTGGTGAAGTCTGGCAGAGAACTCTCAGAAAGCCATGTGGTTACCGGTGGTGCGGGCGGAATTGGTTCTGCTACCGTAAAACCACTGGCCGCAGAAGGTGCTACAGTTGTTACTGCGGAGCATGCCTCAGATGGAAGAACGGGCAATTGCTTTTAAATGACACTTCGATTTCGCTCAGTGCATGGGGTTTCCTTCTTAGGAGCTGACCTACTGATGAATCCGCCTGCAAGAAGCTGCTCGAAACCATTAAAGAACAGCACGGACGTATTGATGTATTGGTTAACAATGCTGGTATTACCCAAGATAAAACGCTGAAGAACATGCCTGACATTATTGGGATCAACTGATAGCCATTAACCTTACGGCTGTCATCAATCTAACGGAAGATGCACTTGAATTGGGATTGATTCCGCAAGGAGGACGCATCATTAGTACTTCTTCCATATCAGGTATTGCAGGCAACTTTGGACAGACCAACTACACTGCCACCAAGGCTGCTTTGATCGGTTATTCTGCTTCAAAGTCGAAGGAGCTGAAAGCGAAAGGAATTACTATTAACGCCATTGCTCCAGGCTACATTGAGACTGATATGGTGAAGACCATGCCCTTGATGACTCGCATTTTCGCGGAACGCCTTACAAGCCTCGCGCAAGCAGGAAAACCGGAAGACATTGCAGAAGCTATGGCGTTCTTGGCTCATCCGGGCGCGGAAAGCATCAACGGACAAGTACTTAGAGTCTGCGGTGGAAGTTTCTTGGGAGCGTAGCGCTACTTAAGCAAATCGATCAACATTCGGTTGTACTTGTACAGATTAATGAGTCTGCTATTGAGATTGATGGTTGGATTGTCATGATCCTTTCTCAAGTATGCAGCCATTAAGTACACTTTCTCTAAGAGCACTTCTAGGTTATTGCCTTCTATGGACTTCGCGCGTATTCGGTGCTGCTCCAGCTTTTTCTTCGTAACCGTTTTTCTAGAAATCAGTGCAAAGGGAACACCGCAGTTGAGCACAGCTTCCAACTCGTTCACATCAAGTCTACCGGCAATTTGCTCCTTGCGCAAGGTTGTCATTCCGTTTCTGCTTCGGTAGAATTCGGAAAGCAGTTTTCCATTCAATTGACATTGCGTAAGTAACGACCGCTTGATCTTTCGCAAGGCAATGGTATCCGAAGCCAGATCCCTACTGGCATCAATAACTTCTTTTACCCAACTCATTTACCGCTCAATAAAGCTTTATTAATGGACTTGATCAACGCTGGGCCTTCGTAGATGAAACCTGTGTAGACTTGAACCAGACTTGCACCTGCGTTCAACTTTTCCAAAGCATCTTTGGCAGAATGAATTCCTCCTACACCAATAATTGGGAAGGCGCCATTGCTCTTCTGATGCAGATACCGGATAACCTCCGTGCTGCGTTCGCGAACAGGCTTACCGCTCAGTCCGCCTGCTTCGGCCAGGAGTTCTTTGCTTGAATTCAACCCTTCTCTTGAAATAGTGGTGTTCGTGGCAATAATGCCATCGATCTTCGACTCCGCTACGATATCCACAATGTCATCCAACTGGGAATCGGTAAGATCTGGAGCAATTTTTAGAAGAATCGGTCGTGGCGTAGGAATCTTAGTATTCTCGACTTTCAAGGCATTCAGAATACGAAGCAAAGGTTCCTTGTCCTGTAGCTCACGCAAGCCGGGCGTGTTAGGAGACGAAACGTTTACCACGAAATAATCGACCAGATCGTGTAGCCCTCGGAAGCATTCCAAGTAATCGTCAATGGCATTCTCATTGGGCGTTACCTTATTCTTACCAATGTTTCCACCAATGATGAAACTGCGGTCGCGGTTCTGCAAATTCTTTCGCGCCATTTCCAAACCACCGTTGTTGAAACCCATTCTGTTGATCAATCCCTGATCTTTCGGCAATCGGAACATACGCGGCTGCGGATTCCCATCCTGTGGCTTTGGGGTGATGGTTCCAACCTCAATGAAACCAAAGCCGAGCGAACTGAATTCCTTATAGAAGGAAGCCTGCTTATCGAACCCAGCTGCCAAGCCAACTGAGTTGGGAAACCTGAGTCCGAACAGTTCCTTTTCAAGCCTCGCATCCTTCACTTTATAAAGACTTTCCGATAGCCATTCAGTTCCTGGGATTTTCATAAGAAACTGGAACATTCCGGTTACGAAATGATGGGCAGCTTCTGGTTCTAAGAGAAAGAAAAGAGGACGGAATAGCAGCTTGTACATGAAGGGCAAAGGTAGCACCAGCGGCTAATCGGCAAACAACCGTTTTCATCTACGAACGACCATAACCTACACTGCCTATAACAGTATATGTACGAGTAAGCAACCCCAACATGAGATTACCGATCATTACCCTATTCATTCTGTTTTCGGCTGCAACTGTGGCCCAGGCTCAAACCCCAGAACTCTATGTTTTTAAGGATGAGCGGAAAGAGCACCTGAAAGCCGCAAAACAAGCGCGTGCGGTAGCCCGAGAAAAAGCTGTTCAGAACGACTTTTATATGCGTGTTAGAACGCAGACATCCATTAGTCAGGCTAAGATGGAAATAGCCATGAAAAAGACACACGATGCCGAGATCAAGGTTACGGATATGAACGGCAATGCACTTGCCACGGTATACAAAGGCGAACTAACCGAAGGCCAACATGAATTCTACTTCGAGCCGGAAGGAGACATCCGAAAACCATTTGTATGTCAGTTGCTTCTAGACGGTAAAACAGAAGCCATGAAAGTGGTCAAATTCAACTCGTTTTAGAGCTGTGGCACAACCGCATTCGTTAAAGGCTTTTTCGAAGCATTTCCGTGTGCGGAATCTCATCTTCCAGGTATTCTTTTCCGGTTGATTCGAACCCGAATTTCTGATAGAATTGGAGTAGATACGTTTGTGCCGAAATACGGATCGGTACATTGCCATAATGGTCTTGAATATGCTGGAGACCGACTTCCATCAGTTCAATACCAGCACCTGTTCCACGGGCTTTTTCGGTGGTAAGAATGCGTCCCATCGAAACTTCCGGATAACTTACACCTGCATCCAGAATACGGGCGTAGGCAACGAGTTCATCTCCATCAAACCCCATCAGGTGAAATGATTGTCGATCCTTACCATCGGCATCCAAGTACAGACATTCCTGCTCCAAAACGAATACCTGCTGACGCACGCACAGAATCGTATAAACCTCATCGGCCGTCAACTGATCAAATCGTTTCCATTCCCAGCTTAAATTCATCCCGATATTTTAAAGGCAATTTGCGAAACCCGTTTGGTTTGTCCGTCCTCAAGCACCAATTGCTGGGCAGACAAGTTCTCAAATACTTCCTGCATGTTCTTAACAACACCGGCTGGCACGTTCTTTTTCAAAAACTCATGCATCAGATCATCGCAATTCCGCTCATTTGCCTTCTCATCCAACAATTGCTTTAGCTCAAATCTGTTCTCAATACGCTGCTGATTATCTGAGAAGCGTTCATCTTCAGCTAAACCATCTAAGCCGAGCACGTTAAAAAGGGCAATACACTGCGCATTGGAACCAACCGCCAATACGATCATCTTATCGTCTTTGGTTTTTAAAATCTCACCATACGGTGCAATATTCGGATGAAGCGAACCAATGCGCTGTGGAATGTGACCGTTCATTAACCAGTTGCTAGCCTGATTGGTAAGCGCAGATACAGCTGCATCGAAGAGCGAAACTTCAACCAAGGCTCCTTGTCCGGTCCTTTGTAGTTGAAGGAGCGCAAGTAGAATTCCTTCCTTTAATTGATGAGCAGCCAACACATCAACGAGGGCCACGGGCATTTTAGTGGGCTCACTACCTGGGTTACCATTCATGAACATATAACCCGTTTCGGCCTGTAGCACCACATCAAAAGCAGGGCGGTTATCGTCTGCTCCGAAACCAGTGATGTTCCCATAGATTACCTTCGGATTAGTTTCGGATACTGATTGATGGTCCAGACCGAATTTCTCTGCTTGTCCGCTTCTGAAGTTGGCAATAATGATATCTGACTGGGCGGCAAGGGTTTTAACCGTTTTCAGGTCTAATGCATCGCTTAGATTCAGGAAGCGATGCTGTTTTCCATAATTGACAGAAGCGAAATAAGCGCTTTCGGCAGCGTTCGCATCTTCCGAACCCAATTTCCAACTTCGAGTAACATCTCCACCTGTTTTCGGATTTTCAATCTTGGTTACATCTGCACCAAGTTCAACCAAAAATGTCCCAACTGCCGGACCGGCCAAAACCGAAGCCAGTTCAAGGACCTGAAGGCCTTGCAGCGGCTTATTCATGCTCTCGACCTTTGATGCCGTCTGAGCCTTTGACCTTCAGCTCCAACTCTATCATTTCCTCCTGCTCTTCTGGAGAAATTTCCTTGTCATACAATTTCTTCAGATCGGGCTGACCCGCATTGACCCAAGCGGTGTACCACAGACTGCCAATAGAATGAATGGCCGCGCGCATTCTTCGCTCTACCATGCCATTCAAGCGCTTGTGGTATTCTTCCGAATATTCTTGCGAATAGACCTTCATGAGAACCGATCCTCGGTTTTCCATTGCGTATTTGCGATCGCTCGGCCATTCCATATTCAACTCAGCCTCAAAAAGTAGAACGCTGTCTTTAGCAGCATGACTTACCTCCACAAAGTCCCAAGCAAAGTTGAGCGGGTCGTCTATGTAATCAGCTCTTCCAACCAGAAAATCATACTGATCGGAGAACAATTCTGGCAATCGGCTTTCCCAAAAACCATGAATACCGCGCTGATCGGTCATTCCACCATTGTAATTTTCGGTAGTGTGTAGCGGCACATGCGCATCTGCTATATAGTGCCCGATCTCTGCCGAGTTACGCAGTATTCGGTCGAGATTCCCTTCCGAAAAAGCCTTCGTTAAGCGATACACCATTACATCAATATGCCATGGAACAATGCCATAGGCCTGCAGCGTGTCCTCAGTGTACTTCTGAACGGCCTCATTCCAATTGCGTGGCATTTGGTTAAAGGCATCCATTCCTTCTCCAAAATGATCAATGTCAATGTAATGCCTCGGTGCCTCATCCTTTACAGCATAGCGCCTCTTGTCTGGATCTACAGCATGCTCCGTTACATAATTGAGATTGCGTTTATAGAAGCCGATCATCTCTGGCGGAAGGGTGAAAGCCGCCAAACGGTTAATGCGCTTGTGCGCAAAGAAGCCCCACGAAAAAAGCATGTTGCTGCTAAAGGGAACCATCAGCAACACAACCAATACAAAACGAAGGAGAAAGCGATTCAGCATCTTGCCGCCAAATTACGGATTAGAGCAATTGAGCTTACTCCAAAGGAACCAACTTCCCGTCTTTTAACACGGGAATAACATCCGTAATGTCTCGCTGCAGGCAGTATCTCTTTCCAATTCAATCAGTTATCTTTGTTTCATGTCAACACGTGATGACATCATAAAGAAACTGAGCGCTTTTAAAGCAAGTGTAGCTGATCGCTACCCTATTGCTTCTTTAGGCTTGTTTGGGTCGTTTGCCCGCAATGAGCAAAATGTTGACAGCGACATTGATATTTTAGTTGAGTTCAATGGAAGCGTTGGTTCAGAATTCTTCGTTTTGGCAGACGAGCTAGAACAACAACTTGGAACTAAGGTTGATTTAGTTTCTAAAAAAGGCATCAAACCAAAGTATTTGTCTTCCATTCAGTCGGATTTGATTTATGTCTAAGCGAGACAACCAGCTACTTATTGGAGATATGCTGGAAGCGACAAAGAAAATTCGCTCCTATACTTCCGGTTTCAACTTTGAAACGTTTGTTGAAGATGACCGCACGATTGATGCGGTAATTAGAAACTTCGAAATCATTGGTGAAGCAGCCAATCGAGTTCATCCCGACTTTCAGGCAGCAAATCCAACAATTGAATGGCATAAGCTACGTGGATTCCGCAATCGATTAATACATGATTACTTCGGAGTGGATTATGAAATTGTGTGGCAGATAATCGATACCGAATTAAGTAAACTCATTGAAGAGTTAGAGGAAATTGCTTAGAGCCGCACCAACTTCCCGTCTTTTAACACGGGAATAACATCCGTAATGTCTCGTTGAAGGCAGTATTCTACATCTTTCTCTAGCTTGAGGTGCGCCAGTCGTTTGCGATGCGAACAGCTCTTCAGGAAGCTCATCAGGTTTTTGCGGCCTGTGCGATACACGAGGCTGCTGGCATTGGCGCTATCGCAATCGGAATAGAACTTGCCGCTATTCAGTAATAGATTAGTAAGTGCACCTGCAAAGAGGCTGTCCTCCATGTTAAAACGGTCTTTCCATCCTGCACAGAAAATAACCACATCCTTTCCTTGCATTTTCAAGTGATCGGCCAAGGACTGCAGGTTCAAAAACGAACCAATAAGCACGGTATCGGCACCTTTTGCAGCAATGTTAATAGCGCGTGTTCCATTGGTGGTTGTCAGTGCAATTTCGCGCCCACGGATGTTCTCATTCATATAGGAGAATGGGCTATTCCCGAATTCAAATCCTTCCACCACTTCCCCGTTCCGTTCGCCACCAGCAAGAAAACCTTGCTTTCCCAATTCTTTGGCCTCCTCTATGGTGGAAACAGGAATAAACGACTTTGCACCATAATGAAAGGCTGTGACCATGGCCGATGTGGCGCGGAAAATATCTACCACAACCACGATGCAATTAGGCTTTGCAAACTGCTCAAACAAGGGTGGCGAAAAACAGACTTCTACTTGATTCATTATTTTGATTCTTGTAGCCAGACTTCCGTACCGTTGGGTACTTCCAATTTGTCAATGTCGGAAACGATGAGGTCTCCATTCTGCCAGTTGATGCCAACTACGGAGGTGAAAAGTTCCGTTTTATTGGGAAGTACCAACTTCAACTCAGATCTAAAATCTACGCCCTTCAAATTCGGTTTGCCGCTGCCCGAAAGCAGGAGGCCTTTGCCCTCAACCCGAAACGTATCTTGAACCTTGAAAAGCAGCAAGACTAGGATTTGTAGAAAGGCGGACGTACAACCTGCGCCTTGATCTTCTTATCGCGGATGAGGACATAGATCTCTGTTCCCACTTTTGAGAATTCCGTATTTACATAACCCAGACCGATAGCCTTTTGCAGACTTGGCGCCTGTGTTCCTGAGGTCACTTTTCCAATCTCGTTCCCTTCTGCATCTACAATCGTATAATCGTGCCGTGGAATGCCGCGGTCTATCATTTCAAAACCGACCAATTTCTTGGCAACTCCTTCTTCTTTTTGCTTCAAAAGCGCTGCCGAATTGGTAAAATCGTTGGTGAATTTGGTTACCCAACCCAACCCAGCTTCGATAGGCGAAGTGGTATCATCAATGTCGTTTCCGTAGAGGCAGAATCCCATTTCTAACCGGAGTGTATCGCGAGCCGCCAAACCGATTGGCTTGATGCCTTGATCAGCACCAGCAGCAAACACTGCATTCCACATTTTGTCTGCGTATTCGTTCTCGAAATAGATCTCGAAACCACCTGCACCCGTGTATCCTGTAGCGCTTATCAGCACATTTTCCACTCCTGCAAACATCCCTTTCTTAAATGTGTAATAGGTCATTTCTGAAAGGTTGATATCGGTCAACGATTGCAGTGCCTCCGCAGCTTTCGGTCCTTGTACGGCCAAAAGTGTGGTCTTTTCAGAGATATTGATCATCTCCACACCTTCTGTGTTGTACTTAGAAATGTGCGCCCAATCCTTATCGATATTGGAAGCATTTACCACCAACATGTAGGTTTTCTCATCAATACGATAAACCAAAAGGTCATCCACAATTCCGCCTGTTTCATTCGGTAGACATGAATATTGGATCTTTCCATCCACTAAAACCGAAACATCATTCGATGTCACTTTCTGCACCAATTCAAAAGCACCTTCACCACGAACGATGAACTCGCCCATGTGCGAAACATCAAATACACCTACTCCGCTTCTAACAGTCAAATGCTCTACCGTCAGGCCTTCGTATTGCAGCGGCATATTGTAGCCCGCAAACGGAACCATCTTGGCTCCCAATTCAATGTGTTTCTGAGAGAGCGCGGTGCTTTTCAATTCGGTCAATGCGGAAGTATCAGACATGAGCTATTTACGTTTTATCCTTTTTCGTTTTGTCTTTTCCCTATTCAGGATTGGCGAACAAATGTAGAAAATTGAGTGTGTTGGACTTGACTGAATAATGCGCCTCAATTTTGGTTCTGGCAGCAACAGAAAAATCCTTCAATTCAAGTTGTTTTTCAAGGATCTGACGGAGAACCCGCTCCCATTCTTCTGGCGATTGGCAGAGCCAACCATTTGTTCCATGGTCCACAATCTTGGTATTAACGCCCACAGGCGAAACAATGGCAGGAATACCCAGAGCCATGTATTGCAAGGCTTTGAATCCGCATTTACCATTGGCCCATTTATCATTTTCAAGCGGCATCACACCAACATCCATTTTCAGGAGGTCGTCAATTTCCGATTGCTTGTTCCATGCAACGAATTGCAGGCTTTTTAGGTCGAAATCAGGTTTGCGATCAGCTATCACCAAAACATTGAAATCAAACTCCTTTTCCAATTTCTTCAATATCGGAACAATCGCATCCAAGTATTTGATGGTAGAATGAGTTCCTGTCCAGCCAATGGTTACCTTCTCTCCAGAAAATTCTTTCACCCGGTTGTGATGATTCTCTGTGTCAATTGTGGTAGGATTAACCACCACATTCTTATTGAACTTCCTAGCATGATCAGCAAGGTAATCGTTTCCGCAACTCACTTTCCATGCCCATGAACAAACGTTCTCTGCGTTGCGATAGCGTTTAAAAAAACTGATTACGGAATTGGTGCTTGATGTGTTTTTGAGCCAAATGGCATCATCAAAATCGAAAATCACCTTTTTACGGAAGATTTTCGTGATCAACCACTCCAACACAGGCGGTCCAATTGGTGCAGCTTCGCGATGCACAAAAACGTACTGGTATTCTCCTAAACGGAACAACTGAAGCAGTCGTTTCCACAGTCCTAGTTTCACTTTCCAGACTTTTCGAAAGAAATTGCCTGGTTCGTAGAGATAGTGCATGGCGCGTTCATCCAAAAATGGCTTTACATCGAACTCGTAACCTGCTTCCTTCAGCCTATCAAAATATTGTTCGAAACGAAACCGTTGGCTGGGCGCAATTCCCAACGGATAAGGCACGAGGAAGAGAATTTTTGGATGACCGGATTTCATACAATCTGTGCAAAAATAGGATACCAAGCGTAGCTTCCTGTTGTCTTGGCAGGCTCAAGGCGAACTAATCTGACACCTTTCGTGTTAAATAAACAAACAGCAGTAAACACATATTTTAAATTAATTGCTGCGGTATGGTTCAAATACCTATATTTCCCCACCAAGTTTAGAACGAAATGCCAAATACGATTAATTCGTTTTCTGGCTTAGATAAAGAGTAAAACAAGATATGGGAAGACCTCCTACAAGACCGAAGAAGCTAAAAGACGGCTATTATATTGAAGTGCGCAACACAGGTGCTACTTCTGGAATAAAGATCAGAAGGGACACAGAAGACGAGATGATGTTGGCTGTAAAGGATTACGAAAAGTCGAAGGAAGTTGTAATTCTTGGCGAATCGGTGAATGGTAAATTCATCAACGACCCGAAAGTGGTCAAGAAGAAGTCGTAACCAGACTCACTATCAATCTTATTTGAATGATCAAAACTCGCTGCGGCTGGGTTTCTGACGACCCTATTTACATCGCATATCACGATGATGAGTGGGGCGTTCCTGTTAGAGACGAGCAACGACTTTTCGAGTTTCTGACCTTAGAAACATTCCAAGCCGGTCTGAGTTGGATCACGGTTTTAAGAAAACGAGAAAACTTTAGAAAGGCTTTCGACAATTTCGACTACAAAAAAGTATCCACTTATGATGAGATTAAGGTTTCATCGCTGATGGAAGATGCTGGCATTATCCGAAACGGGGCAAAGATTCGTGCTGCCGTATCAAACGCACAGGCTTTCATTCAGGTCCAAAAGGAATTCGGTTCGTTCAGCAAGTACATTTGGGGATTTGTGGATGGAAAGCCGATTCAGAATTCCTTGGCTTCGCTAAAAGATATTCCTGCCAAAACAGAATTGGCCGAACAGATCAGTAAAGACCTGAAGAAACGAGGATTCAAATTTGTTGGGCCAACAGTTGTTTACGCACACATGCAAGCAACCGGAATGGTGAACGACCATACCACGGATTGCTTCCGGCATAAAGAGGTTCAGGCACTCTGAACCGACTTTGGGTCTTTTCGGAGGACCGTAAGCGTTATCCAGCTCACAACAAACCCGATCAATCCAGTGATGATTGAAAGCAGAATAGCACCTATCAGATATTGGATGTAACTATCATGGATATTATCGAGCGATAGCTCAGACAGTTTATCAAATGGAATCGGTTCGCCATCGAAGAACGGCTGACCCATGAGGTAACTGAAGAAAATGATAAACGGAATGAGTGGCGGCAAACTGATGTTGGCAGCCGCGATGAAAAGCACCTTATTCATCCGCAGGAAAATGGCTGTTGGAATTCCGATCAACAACTGAAATCCCCAAATAGGTAGAATTCCGAAGAAGAACCCGAAACCGATGCTTGCTGCCTTGCGCAGGTTCGTTTCTTCTGGTTTGATGGCTTCTTCCTTGATCAGCTTTAGCAGCTTCCCTTTCAAAAGCAGTCTTCGTGGAAGATGATAAAGCGCGGTAAGAATGGTGAACCAAGCATTCAGAAAACTGATGCGCGTAAAATCTGGTCCGGGACGGAAATGCGACACACGTTCGTTCGGGTCGTACTTCACTTGTATCGGTACGGAAACGAACGGCACATCGCGCCAAGCAAGTTTCACGATCACTTCAATTTCAAACTCAAACCGATTGGTAAACAACGTCAGATTCCTGATCTTTTCGAGAGGATACAAACGGAAACCTGTCTGCGTATCAGGCATGTAAATCCCCGTCTGCAATCGGAACCAGAAATTGGAAAAACGGTTGGCAAAGCTGCTCTTGGCCGCCATGCCTTCTGCTTCCAAATTCCTTGCGCCCATGATCAACGCATCTGGGTGACTTCGATGCACTTCAATGAACTTTGGAATGTCGTTGGCAAAATGCTGTCCATCGCTATCAATCGTAATGGCGTAGTGATAACCTAGTTCGGTTGCCTTAGCAAAGGCCATTCGCAATGCATAGCCTTTGCCTTTATTTGGAGCGTAAGAAATGAGAACGATCCTATCTCCAAATTCGTCTAGAATAGCTGGTGTTCCATCCGTGGCACCATCGTTCACTACGATCAGATCGTCCGTGTATTCCAGCACACTTTCGATAACACGCTTCACTGTTTTGTGATTGTTGTAAGTAGGGACAATCACGCAAATTCCCATTTGCTTGAGTTCAGAACGGTAATTCATGGAATTATCCGAAGATGCCATTCAGCTTGAAGTAATTCGTTTCGCCAGAGCGGCCAACGCACGTGAACATATCAACACCATTCCGTTCCTTGAATTCGAATTCCAACGCCAGCTCCTGAACTTGTTTTGGGTCAATAACGGAAAGGAATTTGATCTGGCGGAATTCAGTCACTTTCTTTTCACCATGGGTCAATCTGATTGCTTCATCCAGCACCATCTGGGTCAAAGCTGCTCCTGGCGCCACTGGCTTTCCCGGAAAATGCCCTTCATACACTTCGTGCTCGGGATTGAGTTTAGCGCTAACCACTGAGCCAGTATCCGTTTTCGTTTCGGAGATGTATTCGTAAAACCCTTCAAGCGTTGCCATGTCGTCTATTTCGTCACCCTGAACTTGTTTCAGGGTCTATAATTCGGATGCTGAAACAAGTTCAGCATGACCGCAAATATGGTTATTGTCAGCTATTTCTTCTTCAATGGTTCCAACGTAATAGAGAAAGGAAAACCTTGATGGTCGATGCTTAATTCATCAATATGATCTTCACCACGTTTGTACTTCACCGTTTTGGATGGATGATGTCGTCTTCCAATTATTTTCACAGAAGTCAATTTTCCATCCACAAAAACAGGCAGCAGCGTCTTTTTGTTCCACTTCCATTCGTTGCCAAAATCCTCAAAACTTTGGTCATACTGATAATGCGCAAAGAGCAGTAGAATGTCTTCAGCCATCATGTTGAAAATCAACTTTCCGCTGAGTTTTTTAGTCGCGTAGATCTTTTTCCATCGACCTTTCTTCCACTCCATCTCTAACAGATTATTGCCCATTGGTGAAGTGAATGAAACGTGTAGTACATCGTTTCGCCTATGCTTCACTGCAAGAAATCCATTGATTGCAGTGCCTGTTACATTGAATTCAGCCTTATAAATAGCTTCCTTTCCGCGAGCCAGAATTTCCACTTCCTGTCCTGGCGCTTGCGCCTGAACCGAAGTGGCAAGAAGACTAAAAATCAGCAAAAAGAGCCGCATCTATCTTTTGGTTGGACTGAACGTTGGAGAAATGAATGTCCGTCATGTCGCCAGACGGATCGGTCAAAGTTACTTTCTTTAGAATGGAACCCGATTTGGCAAACTCCACATCAATCTGCTTGATGAATTCCTTCAGGTTCTTCTCCTTCGGTTGAAGCTGAATTCTAATGTTGGTTCCATCGGTTGAGAACACCGTTTTATAGTTCGAATTACTCATGATTGAACCATCGATACAACCAAGAATGATTTCTTTCACTTGTCGCAAGATCTGGTTCATTCCCTTGTATTTCTTCTCAACGCCCTCTTCGCGCAACCGCATGGTATTCTCGTTGATCAGAATTACATAATCGATCGGATCTTTGAACTCCCAACGCAATTTGCTTTCCTTCTGGTAGAGAAATACGCCTGTGGAGACGAGTTTATCGGTCAGAAATTCGAACGATTTCTCCTGCTTAATATCACCTTTGATGCTATTCATTCCTGCCAAGGTCGACTTCAACCCAGTTAGCATCGGGTCGCTAGCTTCAATCGTTTTCCAATCCTGAGCGGAAAGGAAAAACGGGAAAATGAGAATCCCGATTGCTATCGGGAGGAAAAATGTTCTAGCTCTGCGCATGTATCAGGAAGCCTTAATCTTTTTTACAACAGCCATCCAACTTGGCATAAGCTTCTGGATCTGCTTTCACATCATCTGCATCAAAACCAGATTTTGAAAGCGCAATTCTAATTTCCTCAGGAGTTGTCTTATCTGTTCGATATGTCACTTCTACCGTGTTCTTCTCAGGATCGATCTCTACCTTCTTGATGCCCTTGGCTTTGCGTACGCTCGTATCGATGTTGTAGCCACAATCATCACATTTCATGCAATGGTCGCACGCAATACTGGTCTTAATTGTAATGGTTTCGACTTGGTCCTGAGCTTGGCTTCCGAGAGCCAATGCAACGAAAGAAAGTATTCCAATAATCTGTTTCATGCTATTGATGATAAGGTTCAATTCCGGATTGTTCAGGCAACGAAACGATCTTCATGCCATTCTGCTTGCAAAGATGAATAATCTCACGCAGCGCATCGGGTGTGGTCGGATTGGTATCGTGAAATAACAGCACGGTCGATTTCCTCAAATGCGCCTTCACCCGATTTATCGTTGCTTCCTTGGTACGAATGCGTCCATCCTGCGAACGCAGGTCCCAACCGATCACAGTACATTTTTCCTTTCGGATGGCCGAAGTGATCTCTGGTGTCATTACGCCAAACGGTGGTCGGAAATAACGCGTGCGCTTGCCTATAACTTTCTCAATCGCATCCTGACCCTCCGTTACCTGCTTCTCAGCGGCAGCTTTTGAGAACACATACGCATGATTGTAAGTATGATTACCCACAACATGGCCTTCATCCATGATTTGTTTCAGAAGTTTCGGATGCTTCTCCGCGTTTCTTCCAATAACAAAAAAGGCTGCTTTTACATTTGCTTCGCGAAGCACATCCAACACCTTGGGCGTCACTTCCGGGTCTGGACCATCATCAAAGGTGAAACTGACCTCACCTTTTTTTCCTCGCCAAAAAGTTGGCATGAAAAACTGGGAACCTATGTCGAAAACGCCCCAACCGAGCGTGACAGAGTAAGCTAGAAAGAGAATAATCAGAACCTTCCAAGTAACAAATCCAAGCGCGATGGCTGGAACCAAGATCAGCACGAAACCAATAGCAAGAATGTTCAGTCGTTGGTAGTTCAAACCGTTTCCAGCAAGATGCTCATTTCTTGTCCGAGCAGTTGATGATGCACTAAAATACGCTTTGGATGATTGAATGAAACATACGGGTTGTCAACTTTTCCTGCTTCAAAGGCTTTCAAAGCTAGGAACAGCCCGAAGCCGATAGACGTGAAATGTTCCCCTGAGTACTTCACATAATTAAAGCCTTCACCTGTGTTTGAAAGCACGAGGTCAGCCTGACCTCCCCCAACCCCTCCTTGCAAGGAGGGGAGTTTCTCTTCGCTCTGACCTTGGTTCAGCGAGCCAGTTCCTCCCCTTGAAAGGGGAGGTGTCACGCTTTTGGGCGTGACGGTGGGGTCATTCGTCATGCTCAACTCCACAACCTTCGCAATCGATGAAGGCAACCTTTCTTTCGAAGCCAAGAAGAATGCTCCACCTTCTCCAATTGTCGGCAATTCATAATTGGCAGTGGCGGCAAGCTTGGTAAGCAACTCTACCAACTCTTCCGTTTTCTCATCCACCGCACCAACCAGCACTGTTTCAGCATCACCCTCTCCTATCAGCAGTTCCGCATCCGAAAGGGCATAGCCCAACGACAACCCGCCTTGCACATGCGTCATGTTGTAGCCGTGATTGCCCAATAGCAATGCGATCTGTCCTGCAATGGAGTTGTGCGTGGATTGAATGAACGAGGTCGGGGAAAGTCCTGCTTCCGCTTCCTCATACATCACCTTCATAAACTTCAATGTATCACGAACGCAGCCAAGTCCTGTGCCCACCGTTATGGCATCGCAGCTTTCCAAGCCTGCTTTCTGCAAGCACGACTTCCCTCCTGCCACGCCCATTTTCAATGCGCTGCTCATTCTGCGCAAAGCTGCTGGGCTCACAAATTCCTTGTAGTCTGGCTGAAGGAGTTGGCTTTCGGCAGTGACTTCCGCCAACGTACTCCAAGGGTTCTCACCTCCGAATGTGTCCTGATACGATATGCAACTGGCGGCTCCTAAATACATCACGCTTTCGAAAAGATGACCGTTGAATTATTGCCTCCAAACCCGAACGAGTTGGAAAGCACATGGTTAATATCGCCACTCTCCACTTCCAATTGCGGTTTCCAATCGTTGTCCTCTATCGGGTCTTGATAGTTCAAATTGGGAAGGAACGTTTGCTCCTTCAATGCCAATAGCGAATACACCGCTTCAATGGCGCCAGCGGCAGCCAACGTGTGCCCTGTGTACGCTTTCGTAGAACTGATGGGCGGTTTCTGCGCTCCGAACACCCGATGAATGGCTATGCTCTCCGACTGGTCGTTATTCTGCGTACCCGTACCGTGGGCGTTGATGTAACTAATGTCTGACGACTGCAAACCTGCTTTCTCCAATGCTTGCGACATGGCCATGAACGCGCCATTTCCATCGGGCGAGGAAGCCGTTTGATGGTATGCATCGTTCGTGTTGGCCCAACCTGTTACCAGACCATGGATTGTCGCGCCACGTGCTTCCGCGTCTTCCTTGCTTTCCAGTACGAGATAAGCAGCAGCTTCCCCCAAGTTCAACCCCGCGCGATTGGCAGAGAACGGCTTACACCATTCCGTGTCCAAAATCATCAATGAGTTGAAGCCATTGGCCGTAAATCGGCACAAGGCATCTGTTCCGCCCACGATAACACGCTTCAATTTGCCTTGACGCAACAGGCGTGAGCCCATGGCAATGGCGTTGGCGGCCGAAGAACAAGCCGTACTAATAGTAGTGGCGTATCCCGTAATGCCGAAATGCGCGGCCGCTTGCTTCGTACATGTTCCGCAATCATGCGTTCCGAGTAGGAACACATTCGAGAAATCCTGTTCGAGGTAGTAAGGCTCAAAGAAGTCCTCGCTTCTATCCATACCACCCACCGAGGTCGATGAAACCAAGCCAACTTGGTTATCCATCTCAAAACCTGATTGCTCAATGGCTTCTTTCATGGCCCAAGCGCTCAAAAGCGTGGTTCTGGAAACGGCATCGCCTTTCCAGTTCAAACCTGCTTTCAGTTGGTCGTTGCTCAACTTCACTTCTCCAAAAAGATGGGTTTCTGTGAGCCTTGAACTCAGCAATTCGGCTTTTCCAATGCCAGTTTTCTTCGCCATAAGCGAAGCCAAGTTCTCCTGCACATCGTTGCCGATGGCCGAAATCGCTCCTATGCCAGTGATTGCGATTTCCATTATCTATCCAAATAAATATCGGTGAGACTTTCTGCCGTTAAATCCTCTACGCTTGTGTTGGTGATGAACACAAAGAAACCATCGTGTTCGTCTCCATTCACTTCGGTCCAGCCAATAAGGACGGCCTTGGCGGCATTGTCTGCAAACAGCGCCTCGCATTGCTCTAAGAGTTGCGCAGCATTGAACCGCTCGGTGATCAGGAAGTTGTTCTCGCCATACAGCTTGTGGCGGATGCATATCTCGCCCACTTCAATATTCGGAAGGGTGTACACGAACAGCGCAGGACTGGCAATGCCACTTTCCTTCAGCGAGTTGTAGTACGCATGATCCGTTTCCAGACTGGACGAACGGTTTGAATAGATTACTGCTACTTCATCATCGGCATATGTTTCCAGTTCCGAACGCATCAAGGTCATTTCTGCACCGAGGAAACCCAGTTGCGAAAGCGCATCCATCTTGAAGAACTTCGGATAACTCAAGCCAATGTGATTATAAACGGAACGCAAAAACGACCCTTCTTCCATAAACTGGCAGAAGAGTTCCCCATTGATGTGAACCTCCTTGTCCTTGATCCGGCAATATGTATTCAGGCTCAAACTCATCGCGTCTTGAATAAAGCTGCCGCATTGCATCCACCAAAACCGGATGCGGTCTTGAGGAAATAATCCGAGGTGGGTGCTGTGGTTCGTGTGATGATGTTCATGGGTCGTGAGACGCCTTCTTCCTCATAGCCGAGCGAGACCACCAATTCCTTGCGTTTCATGCCTTCCAGTCCAAGCAGGGTTTCTATCACGCCTGCCGCGCCCAGCGTGTGGCCGAAATACCCTTTCATGCTGTTGACGGGAACATCCGACAGTCCGCTGCGCTCAAACGCAATGCTTTCCATCTCATCATTAAAGGAAGTGCCCGTTCCGTGGGCCGACAGATAACCTATCTGCCCTGCGCTGACCGAAGCAGGGTTCAACGTGCGTTCTATACTTCGGTGCAGGCCTTCTCCCGTTCGGGATGGGCCCGAAATATGGTTCGCATCGTTGGCACTCGTGCCCGACACGTACTCATCGCATCTTCCTTTGAAGAGCGTATCATCATTCGAAAGCACCAGACCTGCGGCTGCTTCGCCTAGGTTGATGCCCGTTCTGTTCTTATCATAAGGCTTACACACGCCTTCTGTTAGCGCATGCAAAGCTGCAAATCCCGAAAGGGTGAATTCCGAAACCACATCACCACCCAACACCATCACGTGCTCATACTTTTCTGCACGTATCAATCGCGCAGCGGTAATGATGCCCAGCAGGCCCGAAATGCAGGCATTGCTCACGATCATCGGCTCATTGCCCAGATCGAACGACTGCCGCATGAATTGGCTCAAGCGCGTAAGCGGCAAGCGCGGGTCATCATCCCTATCTATCTTATCAATGTTTCCCTTGGTGGTACAGATGATCACCAGGCCATCCTCATCCTGAAACGGGTCGTATTGCAGTTTGCTTACCGAATGCTCGTAGCACTTGGCCAGCATGTTTTCCAGCTTGGTGCTGTCTACACGTTCTTCTATGATGAAACTGTTTGGTATCAGCCCCACGTGGCTGGTGGTTTCTACGCCAAAAGGACGCTCCAACTGCTGCAAGCCTGTTTCGCCACGCAGCATGGCATCATACACCTTGGCGGGTGTATCGCCCAGCGGGCAGATAATGGATTTGGCACCTACGTAAACCTCGCTCAAACCAGTCCGTGCTTTTGTTTCCACGCTTCAAAGAAAGGCGGAGTATTCAATTGCAGCACATGGTCCGTGTCCATGAATACCTGCACCGTTTCACCCTTTGCCTTCAGTTGCGTTCTGTCTTCGTTATACACCTTGAAGCGAAAGATCATCTTGGCTGCAGGTGAATTGATAAAGGTCGTTTCCACCACCCCGATCTCATTATAGCGCAAGGGATATTTGAAATCCAAATGCGTGGAGGCCAAGGGCATCAACAGTCCGTGCTGTTCGTACACATCGGTAAAATCGAAATCGTACTGCTTGGCCCACGCGTCTCTCCCATCCTCAAAATACTTCAGGAAATTGCCATGCCATACAATGCGTAGGCTATCCACCTCGCTAAACCGAACCCTGAATGTTGTTGTGTTCGTAAGCTCCTTCATTTTATCTCGCAGAGCTTGATTTTGTTTCACGCAGAGGCGCGGAGACACAGAGAGTCACTAACGGATTATTGCACCGAGATGACTTTGAGAAACCGAGATTCACAGAGTATTCATCCTCTGTGTTCTCTGTGTGAAAAGAAACTAATTCTCTATGTGTCTCTGTGTAAATCATACCTTCCAAAAGTCGTAAAAATTGAACCACTGGTTGGGGTATTTCCGAACCTTGTTGGCCAATTCATCAACATACTTTTCCAATAAAAGTTCGGGGGCCATTTTGCCTTCTAAGGGCTTGGTACAATAGAATTGGTAGCCGTAGGTGCCGGTCTTAAAGCCGTAGACGAAGGCCTTGGGCACATCGAACTTGGCGGCAATGGCAAACGGACCATAGGGGAACTGTGCCTCCGCGCCAAGGAATCCGTGTTTCAGGGTGCGCATGCCTTCGCGAAAGCGGTCGCCATGAATACAGACGAGCTCCTTGTTCAAAAGGGCCTTACTGATGAGGAATACGTGCGAGATATCGTCTTTGATGGGAATGATGTTGAACTTGCGTTCGCCACCGTGTTTTTCGAGTTGCGCCTTTATCTGCTGGTGCTCCTCATCGTACATCACCACATTCACCGTGCCGCCATAACCACGCATCAGCTGCCCAGCTATTTCCCAATTACCCGTGTGGCCAGAGATAAGAATGCCACCCGTTTTGTTCTGCACCATATCGCGAATGAACTCTTTGCCATTGTGTTTCAGCTGGAAGCGCTCTCGGAGTTCCGACATCATGGCCACCTTGTCTATAATTACCTGCCCGAACACATAGTAGGTGCGGTAAATGCCCACTATGCTTTTAAGCACGCCTAGGCCTAGATGCTGGCGGTAATAACGGTAGATCCATTTAGAGGATTCCCACGAGAAGAGGAAGAAATACAACACCACAAAATGCAGGAAACCGTAGGTAAAACCCATTCCCAAGTTCTTCATAAAGAAGATGAAGAACCAATAACCGAGGGCGTTTCCCCTACTCTTTCCGCTCCATTCGCTCATGGGCGCGAATTTAGTCTTATGGTGAAAGAAAAAGGAGAAAAGAAAAACCCAATGACATCTGATCATTGGGCTTTTCAATTATATAATCCAGTACGATTACTGTTTTACCAACTTCTGTGTAGCCCAACCCTTCTCAGTAAGTAGTTGCAAAATGTAAATACCAGAGGGCTTGCCAGTAATATCAATTACCTGATTGCTAGCAGCATTTGTATTGGAGAATAGCAACTTGCCTAGGGCATCAAAGACATGATATTCTGCAATGTCGGCTTCATCAATTCGGAATATACCGTTGCTCGGATTGGGGTAAACCGATACCTCATCTGAAGTTTCGTTCTGAACCTCAATGTCAGTAATAGTACATGGGCCTAAAACCCCATCGGCACAAACATTTTGCGCACGACCATTGCTGTTCCATGTTATAAAGGCCCCACCTGCACCATCTGAAATGAGTCGCGGTAAAGATTGATTGCCCGCTGCAGTGCATATCGCAACCCCATCAGTAGTCCATTGCCCTACTCCTGAATTATTTAAACGTTGGGCATAAATATCATATGACCCACTACGTTCATCATACCAAGTGAAAATTGCACCTCCTGCGTCATCGGAAATTAGCTGCGACCCTGTTTGATTGTCTGTTTCTGTGGAGACGGCAACGCCATTAGCCGCCCATTGCACTATTCCATTACTATTTACACGCTGCGCGTAAACATCATCATCGGTACCGCTACGCGTATCATTCCAAGTTATGACCGCACCTCCTGCGTCATCAGAAGTCAGTTGAACAGCTAATTGGTTACCAGGCGCTGTGCATACAGCCACCCCATTGGTGGCAAATTGAATTACACCAGAGCTATTAATTCTTTGGACATAAACGTCTGAAGCTCCATTACGATTGTCACTCCAAGCAATAATTGCACCGCCCAATCCATCCGCGGTCAATTGAGGATATGATTGGTTGACTTGTGCCGTGCAAATTGGCACTCCATTTAGCGTCCATTGTGCTATTCCTAAGCTATTGATGCGCTGGGCATAAATATCATAGTTGGCTCCGCCACGATTGTCCCACCATGTAATTATTGCCCCGCCAGCACCATCTGAAATAAGCTGAGGAGATTTCTGGTAAAGAGTCGCATCGCATACCGCTACCCCATCAGCAATCCACTGAACTACTCCCGAACTATTAATTCGCTGGGCGTAAATATTGTCTGCATTACGCGGATCCTGCCAAGTGATTATGGCTCCACCAGCGCCATCTGAAATCAGCTGGGGAACAGATTCAGGACCATAAAATGTACAAATACCCACCCCATCACTGGTCCATTGCGCTACTCCTGAACTATTTATGCGTTGCGCATAAATATCAACGTTACCACCACTACTATTACGATTATCAATCCAAATAATAATTGCACCACCCGCTCCATCGGAGGTCAGTTTTGGAGTTTCTAGGCTGTAAGTAGCATTACTGACAGCGACCCCTGAAGCGCCCCATTGCACTGTACCTGAACTACTGATGCGCTGGGCATAGATACCTCCAACTGCAATCTCATACGTAATGATAGCCCCTCCCGCACCATCAGAAATCATTTGTGGATCGCTATATCCACTATTCGTAGAAACAAGATTATTTATGGCCGGATTAGTCGACCATTGAGCTTTGACCCCATCAATTAGAAATGGCGAATTAAGAATAAGAAACGAGATGAGAAGGAGTAACTGTTGTTTCATTTGGTTTCGGGTTATTGGATTTGGCTTTGGGGTAAATTGTAGAACGTTCTTAAGATTTCTGTAATGGAAGATTGTTGCTAACCATTAGCAACAATCCCTTTTTGATCACATGATCAGCAATGTCTTTCCATACATCTGCTACAGTATTTGACGAAAGTAGTTTAATGCCCTGATTTAAAGATTGGCTCAGGTCTTTAACAGTTATGTTCGGTCGGGCGAACCCATTTGAGGAATTATTTAAAAGACAGGCAGGAGAAAATGAAAACATTCCGTCAAATTCGTCCTTATCATCATACATCACGGCTTCATAAATCTGATAGTTGGTAATCGAAGTTGTCGGCTTGTTGTCGCGTTTATCATCACCACAATTTGGCAACTGATAGCGTCCATCATCAACAATTTTCTTGCATTGAACGGGAGTAGTAATGGATAACGGAGATAGGGAAGCATTGTAGAAAGCCTCATTGTACTCTTTCTTCAGATTTTTAATGCCATCTAAGGTGTATGGCCGTGACTTTTTAATAACGAAAACAGTGTCAAGCACAAACTTCCCATTAAGACATGACCCGAACAAGATGATGTCTTTTGGCTTCAGAATTCCTAAAGATGGATAATGTCCTTGCTTGCAAATGCAATAGTAGAATTGATTGCCAAATGCAAACGGGTCTGTATTTGCCGCCTTTGCCGGAATAGGCAATTGATAAAACGGTTCAAACAGGTATTTCGGCATTCCGCCTGTCCCATTCAGAGTACGAACCAACTTCGATTGCGCTTCCCATTCTCCCCAAAATCCAAGTTCGCCAGCTACTGGTGCTTCGGCAAGGCCTTGCACGGATTTACCTTCTACTTTTAGGAATTTCCGATGGTGTGCGCCTGTATTCCAAGGTTCGCCCGATTTTTCATTTGGCTCACCACCAGGATGTAAGAATTGAATAATTGTAGCCATGGATTTTTCTATAGACACTAAGGATGATGGAGATTACGGTCTGACCCGAGTATCGGATTATCCATGTAAAATGCCTACTCTATTATCAGCTTTTCGGCTTCTGCTGTTGCTTATTTAAGCCTTCGGCTCCTCTTTCTTTTTCTGAGGTGTATCGTTCACCTCAAAGCCCCAGTCGCCCAATTTCTTGGGGCTGCTGGCGTAAATACCCAAAAGGGTTTTGCTGCTGGCCCGAAGTGTATCTTTGATCGGCTTTAGCAGGGCATCGCGCTCCTTGTAAATCTTCTCTACTTGCTTTTCGAGCTTCTTGGCCTCTTCATTAAGGGTGTCGGCCTCGGCTATTTTTGGGCCGTTGTCGGTCCAGTTGTGGTCTTTCAGCACATTCAATGGGCTGTTTGCTCCATCGTCTGTGTGTTTCTGATTTACTAGCTTGGCCAATGCAATGGCCTTTTCTGGGTTGGAAGGAATTACTACGCGTGCCATGTTTAAGAGCTTTTAGCGGTTAGATATTGGGTTTTAGGTTTAATAATTGAATTGGAATGTGCTGCTGAACAATCGGAATTCGAGACATTCCGATAGAAATCCGTGACATTCCGATTGGAATGTGGCGGATCACACATTAAATGTTGCGGAAACCAACTGAAATGTGTCGAATTCCGATTGAAATCTGTCGAATTACAACTGAAATGTGCAGAATTCCGATTGAAATCTGACGAATTACAACTGAAATGTGGCGTATTCCGATTGAAATCTGCCGAATTCCGATAGGAATTTGACGGATAACAGTAGAAATGTGTGGAATTCGAACAGTTATGCCCGACCAAGCGATAGGTCGATAGCTCTTGTCTCCGCCTGAGGCGGATTGACGGCTTGTCGCTTGTCGCTTGTCGCTTGTCGCTTGTCGCTTGTCGCTTGTCGCTTGTCGCTTGTCGCTTGTCGCTTGTCGCTTGTCGCTTGTCGCTTGTCGCTTGTAATAAAACATACAGCGAAAATATTGAATTTTTCGAGCGGTTGATGTTATCAGGTGAAAAAAGTTACGTCTCCGTCATTGCGAGAAATTCCCTGAAAGGAATTTCGTGGCAATCTCTATCGGTGTACTGCGAGACTGAACAAGATTACTTCGCTCCGTAAACTCCGCACGTAATGACGATGGTTATGGGGGCTTGCATGAGATTGCTTCAGTCGTTCCTCCTTCGCAATGACGGGTTAGGTTTAGCGAGACCCTTCGTTCGTCCTTCGATATACTTCGACAAGCTCAGCACAGGCTAATTTCGATTGCATCGAAATCACTCAGGATGACACTCAGGGTTGGCTTTCAGCCAACCTTACTCGCAATAAAATTGTAGAAATCATCAAACGTAGTAATCGTTTGAAAGTCTTCAGAAGTGGTTTTGAAACCGAAATTCTCATCAATGAGAACGACTAGATCCACGTAATCAAGACTATCTAGGTCGAGGGTTTGGTGCATGTTGGCATCGGCCACTAGGTCGGCTGCGTCTGCTTCAAATTCCTCGATCAGGAACTCATTTACGGTGTCTATGATCTGCTGTCTGTCCATGGGGTTCAAGGCGCGAACTTACGAATTATCAACGTTGAATTGGTGCCGCCAAAACCAAAGGAATTGGAGACGATTGTTTTCAGTTCCTTCTCCACCGTTCGGGTGGCAATGTTGAGTTTGGCGGAGTACTCGTCTGGCTCGGTGAAGTTGATGTTGGGTGCCACGAAACCGTGCTCCATCATGAGCAGCGAATAGACGATTTCGGAGGCTCCTGCCATCCAACACTCGTGGCCTGTCATGCTTTTGGTTGAACTGACCAACGGGCGCGTTTCGCCAAAAACCTTATCGATGGCCTGTGCTTCGAAACCATCGCCAACGGGCGTGGATGTAGCATGCGCATTGATGTAATCGACCTCGGCAGGATTGACATTTCCCATTTCGAGCGCCATTTTGAGTGCACGTTCCTGTCCGTCTACATTCGGG
>JAGYJL010000090.1 GCA_018402015.1 Flavobacteriales bacterium
ATTTCGAAGTTGTTGACAGCCTTGGAAACAGCTACGCTCCCATGTGCGCTGTATTAGCACCAGCTAATGAAAATGGAGAAAACCGAACGGTGCTCCTGATCGGGGAGTTTGGAAATGCTGGTACCAATCCACCAGTGCGGATCAACGTTGTTGATGACCTGTTCACCACCAACACCTTGGTTGAAGAATCTTCTTGTTCAGAGATCATCAATTTGAATGGCGCCTATACCACTAACGTTGTTCCTTTGAGCGAAGGGCCATCCTTGTTTTTCGCTCAGAAAATTGAGGGTTCGATAAATGAGTGTGGTTCGGGCATCCAAACCATACAAGTGGCTTGGGATGGCGGAGTGGTTCCATTTGTCAATGGCGTTGCTGAGGATGACCTGTTTCAATTCTACACAGGTTATTCAGATAGTTCAGGAGTGCTTATTGCTCACCAACCCATTGCGATAGCAGATATTAATGATAACGACAACTTCCATCAACTGTGCTTTTCTACCAATGAGGAGATTGTCAGAATTTCAATTATCGCAAACACTGTTGAAGACCCGAATGGAGATCCAAATTCGGGTAGCGAGATTGACGTAAGCTATTGTTCTGCGAGTTTAAGTGCAGAAGAAATTCCACAAGAACCAACATATAACGTTTATCCAAATCCGACAACAGGCGAGATCTTCATTTCTAACTCAAATTCGAGAAACACCATTACTTCAGTAGAAATATTGGATTTGCAAGGGCGGTTGTTGTCTTCAGAAAATCCGACTGTTGTTTCAACAATTGACATCAGCAATCTCAAACAAGGCATTTATCTCATTCGAATCGAAACCGAGAAGGGAACTGTTGTAAAACAGGTGATTAGGAACTGACCCAATTGCCAATGATCTTCAACCGCTCTGGCTAGAGCATACAGCACGACCTAAGGAAACGCGTGCCAGCTACGGATCATGGATAGATGGTATCGATGAACATTCTCGCCTGATCGTATATCGGCTGACGGGGCACCTGATTGTTCTCCAAAACGCCCCAGGTTTGGTTCTCACCTTCAAAATCATTCAATCCCAACCAAAAGAATGCCTCCATCTGATCGAACTGTGAGGCAGCAATGTTGAACAACTGTGCCTGAGAAGGCTCGCCATTGGGTCCCTCCACCAGATCCGGGTCGCCCAGTTCGGTTATCCATATCGGTTTGGCGTCATCTCCATGTTCGGCCATTTTGGCCCGAATGGTGGCTATGGTAGATGGTAGATCCTCAAATTCATCATAGGGATGATAGGCGAAAATATCGAACGCGTCCTTGCCTCCATAGCGGTAGATATCGTCCAAGAATGCCAACGGAGCTTGGAACTGATGCGTGCTGGAAAGCCCACCGAATAGAATGAAGGCCTGCGGGTCTTCCTCTCTTATGGCGCGGTGCATTTCGCTCATCAGCTCGGCATACAGGGCGCTGTTAACGGGTTGCTTTCCGCCATGTGGCCCCCATCCGCAGCACGGATAGTTTGGCTCGTTGATCATTTCCCAGTAACGTACACCAAAGTTGTCAAGACCATACTCCTGTGCAAACTCACCGCCCAGTCGGTACCTTCTGACCAACAACCTGGTCAATTCATACAGTTCTGTCTTCAGCTCTTCGGTGTTTTCCAACCAAGTTGGCCAATAATTCCCGACCGACATCAGCACATTCACGTCTCGCTGCGCCATGGCCAAGAAGAAGGCATCGTAGTTCTGCGAATAGGTATACACATCGCGTTCGCCTTCAACAGATGGCCAATGAAAACCGTTCAGTACCCAAGGCAGACCCAGATCATCTATGGCTTGGAGGGTGGGCGGACTGGTCTGCTGTTCGCCATGTATGTGCATACCGAAAACGAGGGTATCGATATTGGCCGTGCTGAGAGAACAATGACTGAACGAGACCGAAGGCTGGCCTTGTGGGGTCAGGTCGGTTATCACCTTTTTGTTCTTCCAGTCAAACTTGTCAGCACAACCGGAAATGGCCAGACAAAACAGGGCAAATGCTGAAAGACAAAGGAGTTTCAAAGTAATACAAGCTTAAGTGCCAACGACAGGCTAAAGTTAGCGTTTCCCCAAAGACACCTTCTTAGCCCCTTGCTGTTCGATCTGTTATATCCACCTTCCGGACTATCGACCATGGACTTTGCACTGACTGTCTGTTTATTCTGCCCGCTTAAAGCGCAGAAATGCTTGCTTCTGCCTTTTCGGGTATCATGCGGTTGAAGGCCCGTTCGATAAGACCGATAAAAGGCAGAAAGACCAGCACACCAATGATGTTGAAGAGCATGTGGCCGTTGGCAATATGATTGTCGATGCCCTGTCCGGCCGAGATGGTTTCGACCAAGCGCACAAAGGGCGAGAAGAAGATGAGGCCAAGGATGATGGTGATGAGGCTGTAGAAGAAATGGAACAGGCCTGTTTTAATGGCTTGCCGCGAGCCGTTGATGGTTGCCAGAAGGGTGTCTGAGCAGGTACCGAGCTCAGCACCGAGCATCACGGCAAGTCCACCGGCTATGCTAAGTAGATTCTGCTTGCCAAGAATGATGGCAAGCCCTACAGTGGCGCTGCTCGATTGTATGACAAGGGTTACCAATCCTCCGATCAACGCTCCCTGTAACGGGCTTTCCAATCTGCTCATCCAAACCTCGAACATGCTGCTCTGACGCAGCGGAAGCACGGATTCTTCCATGATGTAGAGCCCGAAGAAGAGCATTCCGAAATACAACAACATTTTACCTACACGCTGTTGCCTCTCGGTTCTGGAGAAGATGTCGACCATGATACCGATGAAAAGCGGAACGATGCTGTACATGCCAATATCCATGGCAATGATCTGACTGGAAAATGTGGTTCCGATGTTGGCTCCGAGCACAATGCCCATGGCGTTTCTGAAGCTGAGTGCCTTGGCATTGATGAAGATGATGGTGAGGATGATGACAGCCGAGGAACTGTCCAGAACCACCGTAACGATCGTTCCGATGATGACCGAAACCAGGATGTTCTTCGTGTACTTATGTAGCACTTCTTTCACCCGATCGCTGAAGGCCTCTTTCATGACCATTGACAGCCGACTGATGGCGTAGAGGAAGAGAACCAGCCCACCGATCAATAAAGGAAGAACCTGTGCGTACATGGGCCAAAGGTGTGTCAGTACATGACTTCCGTTTGTTAATCGCCCTTTAAATCCTCGTTAACTCTTCGGCTATCAAAAGCTTCCATGTATTGGTGAATTCAAAGATTCTTGGAGAGGCGGTAGCTATGATGTGCGATATATCCTTCTTTTCTGCTCTAAGACCAAGTAACCATTGAGTTTCCAGCAAGCGGCTTACTGAGTACGCAACCGAATTACCTGATATTGTCAACTGCAATAACTAAAGGTCAAATGGAATGGCAGCCTTTTATGAAGAGAACTATTTATTTAGACCGATCGACCCGGAATTCCTCCTTTTCGAATAATTCAGACCTACAAATGCAATAATCGTAAGGAACATGATCAGGATCGATGTGCCAATGTTGAGGTTGATGAAGAATGAGACCCATTGTTTCTGGATGCCAAAAAACTCTTTGGAGACCATGACAATGACGCTGCCCATATATCCCATTGAATCTGCCACATAGAATAGAAATCCTACATTTCCGGTAATTCGGAGCCAAGCTATTAGCCGCTCGAAGATCACGCAGTGATAAAGGATGTAGGGCAGGTACACACCAATGCCCGTGAGGATCATCCATAAGACTGGCGAAATGGCGTTTGCCTGAAACAACAGTGTTGGTAGCAGGATCAACACGGCCCCTAACAGGATCAGGCCAAAACCAACCGACAACGCTTTATAATTATCGCGGATGAAAATGCCCAGTGCACAGATCACCAAAACTGTTATTGCCACAGGTATTTCCGTTAGGGTGATCACCTCTGGCTTGCCCAAGTAGTTCAATTCGGCCCAGAAATCCACCATGAAATTGTCTCTGAAATCGCGAATGATGGTAAGTAGGATGTAAATGATCACCAAGAGCCCGAATCCTACACCGAAATCCCTTAAGAACTTCATCCGCTCTTTTGCGCTCATTGGTTTTCGAACAGTTCGTTCAGATATGTCCAGATGATCGGGAGCTCCTGCCAACTTCATCATCCAGATCGCGACCAGAAATACAGGGAAGAATAGGGCACCGGTCAGAAACGGCATTTGGAACTCATCCACACCGAAATGCTGCATCATCCATAGCCCAGTGGTCTTTACAAAACCTGTTGAAAAGATGAAGGTGGCGCTGAGTGCAGCTGCGAGCAATTCAGTGTTCCGTCTTCCTTCGAGAAACGAAAATACCACCCCGAACACCATTCCTAACGGCACTCCATTGAGAAATAGGGCAATAGGTTTGAGACCTACAGGTAAGACGTAGAAAAGAAGAAGCATGAGCAGCCCAAAACTTACAAGCGATACCAGAAAAGTGGAGCGTCTTTTCTCTGAAAGTTCAGAAATGACCTTTATTCCGATGAACTTGGAAAGCATATAACCGATCACTTGACTGATCACTAATATGGTTTTGAACTCAAAACCATTCCAGAGCATATCTTCGTATTGGGCCGCTAAGAAAGATTTCCGCACGGCATACATTCCTGTGTACGTGAGAAATGCCCCGGCCATCAGCCAGAATGTAGAAAGGTAAGGGCGCGTGGTTGTTGTCGGTTGGCAGCTCCATTATCCGTTTTCAGTGGTGATGAAGTTAGATCAGATTGCACCCGAAGCGTGATCGTGTCGAATTCATACAGATAATTTAACCTGACGTTTGCAAAAAAAAGCCCTGAACTGAACGGGCAAACAGTAATGGAGAGTTTACTTTTGGACAGATGAACGAAAAAGCTTTAGATAACATTATTGTCGGCTCTGGGATTATCGGATTGGCCTTTGCTTATGTGCTGTCCAAAGCGAAGAAGCGCGTATTGATCGTAGAGCAGCATCAGCAACCAGTGTCTTCCTCGGTCAGGAATTTTGGTCTGATCACGGTGACCGGTCAACCCTATCAGGAAGAGTGGGAAATGGCCAAGCGGGGTAGTCAGATGTGGAGAGAAATATTGAGAGCATTGAAATTGGAGCCAGCGCAGGAAGGATGTCTGTTCACTGCCCGTTCTGCCGAAGGAGAGCAACTGCTCCATGAATATCTCTCAAGCGAAGCCGGCAGGTCGTGTGACGCTCTGACAAAACGTGAACTTAACGAGCAATTCCCATACATTTCACAGAGTATGAGGTTTGCATTGAAAAGTCCTCATGAGATAAGAGTGGATTCTGGGTTGGTCATTACCAAATTGATCTCCTACTTGAAGGAAAAGGGAGTGGAATTCATATTCAATTGCAGGGTCTTTCAAGTATCAGAAGGTACGGTGCATTGCTCGCTTGGTAAGTTAAGGGCCGAAAAGGTGATCGTTGCAGGCGGAACAGATACCCGGTTTCTATTCCCGCAGCTCTGGCAAGCACATGAAATTAAGCTTTGTAAGCTTCAAATGCAGTTGGTAGCCCCGGCCTCACCTTTCACGCTACCATGTTCTGTGATGTCGGATTTCAGCTACCACTTTTACGCGGGTTTTCAGCAGATGCCGTCATATCAAGCATTGACATCCTGGTTCAAAGAACAGTATCCAAGGTATCATCATCACAACATGCATTTGATCGTTGTTCAGAATACCAATGGCCAATTCGTTGTCGGTGATTCTCACGAGTATATCGATGAAATTGACCCGTTTGCAAAGCAGGAGATCAATACGCTTCAGCTTCAGGAACTGAACAACATTTTCAAGGAAAGTTCGTGGACAAGTCTTCAACAATGGATCGGATACTACCCTTGGAGCAAGCAATCTAAGACCGTAGTTTCCGATATTGATCAGCATGTAACAGCCGTTCTGGTCAATAGGGGAAAAGGTATGACCATCAGCTTTGCGCTGGCCGAAAAGACCATTGGTACGCTCTATTGATGTAAGAAGACCTTTCAGGAATAGATCGATCCGCGAGAAGAGGGTTTTCAGGATCCGATCAGAAAGTCACTCAAAATTCGCTCAAGACGATAGTTCTCAGATACGGTATCCGAATGGAGTGATATGGCCGACATACAGTTAATTGACTCATAATATTGACATCATTTATGGAAGCAGTATTATCTGAAACTTGCGTGTTCTAGCTATTGCCATGCCAAAGTTTTTCCTCTTTATGCTCATCGCACAGATGATTCCTGCTTCTGCCGGATTCAAGAAGCCGATGCATACTCGGATTGCCGTTTTGGGTTGTCACAGACAGTTTGAACCAGCCCCAGCTCTATTCAGGTATATAGAAGCGAATCCTGAATTATGTCTGTGGATCGGAGACAATGTTTACGCGGACACGAAAGACGACCCTGAACATATTGCTGTGTGCTACGAAGCTTTGGCTTCGAAACAGGAGTTTAGACTGTTGCGAGAGACGGGAAGTCACATGGTCACATGGGACGATCATGATTACGGCTACAATAACGCAGGTAAGGAATATGTCTTTAAACAAAGAAGCCGCGAACTGTTCCTTGATTTTTGGAATCTGAACAGTGAAATACCATCCGATCGGGATGGTGTCTATTACTCAAAGATCTTCAAATACGGAAAACATGAGTTGCAGGTCATCATGCTGGATGTGCGATATAATCGTGATCTGCCAGATACAGATGGAGACATTCTTGGCGAGCTGCAGTGGGAATGGCTGGAAGAACAACTCGATCAGAATGCCGACCTGAGGTTCATTGTAAGCGGGTCTCAAGTTCTGTTGGATAAGGAATCTGGCTCAGAAACATGGGAGAACTATCCCCGATCCCAGAAACGACTGTTTTCAACAATACGCGATAAACATGTGAATGGCGTACTGTTCATTACGGGCGATCAACATTATGGAGAAGTAGGAAGACTGAGAGAAGCGCTCGGCTATGATGCCATTGAACTACAGTTCTCCGGCATCAATCAGAATGAAGGCCCCGAGTATAATTCTTATCGGGTTTCCAATGTCTCCAGATCAAAGCACTCTTATGCCCTCATCGATATTCAATGGGAAAAGTCGGAGGAGGAAATACCCCACTTGATGTTCTCGGTTCTTGACGGCTTGACCGATCAGATAGAACTGAGGTATCGGGTTAATTTGAATGAACTTAAAAACAACTAACATGCACCCATCCATCGATATCATTGTCGAAACATTCTCCCAAAAAGGAAAGCTCAGATATGGTCATGAACAAGTGACCCAACTGGAACATGCACTTCAGAGTGCTTCGTTGGCAGAAAAAGACCATGCACCCGATCAATTGGTTGTTGCTGCCCTTTTACACGACATTGGTCACATATTGAACCGAGACCAACTACCTGTAGGGTTGAATGCCGATCTTCATGATATGCATGAGGAGATAGGTTATCGTTGGCTTATGACAACCTTCGGTATGGATGTAGCTGAACCAGTAAGGCTGCACGTAGTGGCAAAACGGTATCTGTGCACGAAAGACCCAAGCTACATGGGAAAATTGACCCCTACCTCACTTAAAAGTTTTCATGATCAGGGTGGAATGATGGATCACGAGGAGCAGGAAGCTTTTGAATTCAACCCTTATTTCGAAGATGCATTGAGCCTTCGGAAATGGGATGACCTTGCCAAAGAGATTGATGCCGATGTCAACGGTCTCGAGCATTATTTTCCTTGTTTCAGCAATTGCCTTGCTGACCATGCAGAATCTGAGGGAAACAGTTGACAATAACGCAGATCTCGAATGGTCGATCAAATAAGCTCTCCACAAGAGCTGTAGGGCACGGTGCATCTCAATGAGATAGGTCGTTTCTGAATGAAAACAACGCTGAGCGACCAAAACTGTACTGAGCTCTTCAGATAAATGAATTCGCTTGAAAAAGAATCAGTTGAAGCTAGCGCTGACTTTGGCTTTTTTCTATGAAATACACAACACAGGCTTCAACAAGGCAGACAACTGAAGTCAAGAGCGTAACCCAGGATATTTCTCCATCTCGTAAACTAAAGCCTGCGGCCATAATGCCGAATGCAGCTCCGAAAACTCCAATAATTAGCGCCACGACTGTAACAAGACCAATCGTAGATGTATTGGTTTCTTTCCGTTCAATAGCTTCATTCATAGTTCCACGGTCAGAAGTTTACCGTCTCTTACCTCACCGATATAATGAACCCTTTTATTGAGCTCATAAACACGTTTTGCTTGGAGGATCTCCATTTCTGATTCTCGATGAATGAGAACAGGTTCTGGGTTTCCTGAGTGATGGACCTCAAGGTAAAAGCCGTCTTTGTAGGGTCTGCGTTTCTCTGACTTTGCCATTTCGCTAAAATTTTTCGCAAAGCACGCATTGTAGTGTTACGGATATCCTGACGGTGGTTTAAGAGATTGCTATTATTATGACGGAACGTTTGCATGTAGTAAAAGATAAAACGCGGTTAACATCACCGATTTGACCTGTAGGCAACTTTGCAATTCAAA
>JAGYJL010000091.1 GCA_018402015.1 Flavobacteriales bacterium
ACAGCTTCACAAGGATATTCAATCCTACGGGAGGTGGTACGGTCCCAACAGCGTATGGGACGGACAATCTCCTGAATGAGGTCAAAATAGGCGGCACTACATACAGCTTCACCTACGATCTCAACGGCAACCTGATACAGGAGAACGCCAGCCGTTTTATGGAATGGGACCATGCCGACAAGATGCGCTGCTTTTACATTGATGATGGCGGCACCGTTACCCAATACGCACACTATTTGTACGATGCTGGTGGCAATCGTGTGAAGAAGCTTGTGAGAAATGACGGTGGTTCTTACACAAGTACCACTAACATTGATGGTGCGTTTGAATATTTAACAGATGGAACGGACGAACAGAATACGGTTCACGTTATGGATGATGTGAAACGGATCGCGACCATTAGAATAGGCGATGACTTTGGAGACGCCACACCTGCTACTAAATACGTGTTAGGAGACCACCTAGGGAATTCGGTGTTTGAGTTAAAGGATGACGGTTCAAGTGTAGAGAAAGAAGAGTATTATCCATTTGGAGAAACCTCTTTCGCATCCTATTCAAAAAAGCGGTATAAATACAACGGTAAGGAACGGGACGAGGAAAGTGGGTTCTACAACTATGGTATGAGGTACTATTCTCCCTGGCTGTGTAGGTTCACTTCGGTTGATCCTATTTACCAAGACTACCCACATTACTCTCCATTTCAATATGCTGGCAACAAGCCGATTACCTATGTAGACTTGGATGGTCTCGAAGAAGAAGTTTGTTGGCCATGTATGACGATAGATAGAGCGTTACGTGGACAACCCCTCTCTCAAAACAGAGTAGGTGCAACCGATAATGTATTTGTTTTACTACAAGACGAATCAAACGGTGAATGGAAAAAATTCACAGCTCAATCTGCGCCCGAAGGAACTAATCCCGTCACATCTCATTACGTAATTGCGGAAGGACAACCCTATGATAAACAAACGTTTTCTTACGCCCGAACTCAAACAGAAAACTTTAGATTTAACTTCAGACGCAATCAAGATGTTCCCAGCAGTATTGGGGAATTTTATGGTGAAATTATTGCAGTCAGCGATATTCTTCTGGACAATCCTGATTTAACAGTTAGTATTCAAGGCAATAGTTCGTACGCAACCATGGATACACTTGTAGGGGGAGATTCAACAATTATTGGAGGTGTTGCGGTACCTTCAGGAGAAGCGACAGCTTCCGACTTAGCTTCTGGCAGAGTAAATGCAATAGTATCTGCACTTATTGAATCGGGGGTTAGCGCTGATCAGATAAATGTTCTTCCGTTATCGGCAGATAACTTTGGAAAGACCAGAAATACGAGTGTAACGGTGAGCGTTACGCTTGGGGAGTCTAACATTCCGACCGACATGGATGGAGAGAAGATAAATGTCGATAGCTTACCAGCATCTAAAGGAAAGAAAACGAAATAATGTTCTCAGCAATTCGAAATATTGGTTTAATAGTCTTTTTATACGGTGCTTTTTTAGGGTCAGCAAACGCACAAGATACCCTATCTGTGTTTGAAGTCCGAACTATTTATGAAGGAGCTGCTGGGAAACCGAGAGTGTTTGCCCATGGAGATTCATTACCGTTCACGGGAATTATTACGGATAAAACACAATATGGATTTAGTTATGCAGTATGTATCTACGGTAGAATTGTCCAGGAAGTGTATTGCGATGAAGATGGCGAAGTTCATATGGTCCAGTATAAGAATGGTGATAAACGGAACGGTCCGTTTTACGAATACTATCCAAATGGTAGGTTATCTCAAGTTGGATATTATGTAGATGGTATGATGAATGGAACTTGGATTTACCAGGATTCTTTAGGAAACAAAATTAAGGAGGAGTTTTGGAAGGCAGACTCATTGATTAGTGTTAAAAACTGGTAAAATCTGAAATTGGAAACGCTCTGTCCAATGACGTTTTTGCCGATGGTCAATGTAATCAGAACCAACTGAAGTCTCTTCCCATTCAAAAATGCGCCCAAAAAGGAATTTATCCTTGGCAGCTGGGTACTACTTTCAAAGTTGATAAGCTGTAGCTATGCCCAACCCGCAATATCTCCAACAGGCCAAGAAGGTAAAGATGTACTACGACCCCCGCGGTCAGGTAGTGAAGACCGAAAACCCTGATGGCACACAGCAACTTAGGTGCTGTTGGAGGTGCCCAATAACGTCAGCAACCCCACACCTGCAAACCACGTTGGACAGGGGCAAGCACCAACCCACCCATGGAAAGCTACACCTTCGATGCCAACGACCTTGCCCCAAGAGCACATCCAGGCGTGGCGATTACCTGCTACCCATCATTGGACCTTGCAGCAGCAGCCTCCTCGACCCGTTGGGCAGAACCATCAGAACAGTTGACCGCAATGAAGCCAAGAGGCAGACCAGTGGTCGTAAGTATGAGTTCGATATCCGAAACCTAAAAAAAGTGACCGATGCCTTGGGAAGAATTGCGCTACGCATGTACGACCTCAAACCCAAATCAGGAGAAGAAGACCAAGGCGCGAACATCCTCAAGACAACACATATTGACAGCGGCACCAAGACCGCGCTTTTCGATGCCGCCTTCCGCCCAGCGAACTGCGCGATGCCAAAGGCGCACTCATCCTGCATGGCTATGACGAACTGAACCGCCCAGCCCGTATCTGGGCGAGGACAGAGCAGGGGAAGATGTCACTTCGCCAGAAGAACTCATCTATGGAGACAATACTACCCATTAGTCCTTCCACCCCGAGCAACACCAACCATCTCGGAAAGCTTTACCAGCACTATGACGAGGCGGGAAAGGTGACCATGAACGCCTACGATTTCAAGGCAATGCTCTTCGTAAAACAAGGGAGTAATAGCCGACAGCGAAAATTCTATCAGTTTCGATGACTATGGTACCTCCTGCAGATTGGGAAGTCCCCACTTACAGGAGGGTGGACTGGGAAGGCACTCCTGTACTGGAAGGACAGTATATCACCGACATGGAGTATGAGTACGCTCCAACGCATCAAAAGCTCATTGCGAATGTTGAAAGTGAGCGAAAAGAACTCGTCCCCACCTACAACCATGTGCTGGCGCATTGGAAAGAAAGTGTCTTTGGACGGCAACCCCTATGTCGAACATAGCCCTACAACGCCAAAGGCCAGGCTATTAATCGCTACGGCAATGACACGATGACCCGCTACACCTACAACAACCCCGAAACCTTCAGACTGGTGCGGCAACGCAGTGAAACGTATACGCAAAGCGGCCACACATTCACTCCCAATGGAACCGTGCATCAAGGACACGGGCTATGACTACGACCTTTCAGGCAACATTCTCAGGATAAAGGAACGGGTCACCAACTGTGGCATTGGTGGCTCAAACTCCATTGATCGTAATTTCAGCTACGACCCATTGTATCGTCATATTGTCAGCAACAGGCCGCGAGAATTCGCTACATTAACTCAATTTGGGACGACAGCTATAGAAGCACCGACACAGTATTACAACTTCCCTATACCCAAAACTATCAGTATGACAGCATGGGCAACATTCAGAGTTTGCAACATGTAGGGAACAGCTGAATTTTACACGGAATTTCAATTATGGAAGCGGTGACTTCAATAAGCTCCAAAGCGTGGCCGTTGGTGGCGATACCTACAGTTTCGCCTACGATGCCAACGGCAATCAGATAACCGAAAACACCGATAGGCATTTCGAGTGGGACTTCTCGGATAAACTCAGAAGCTTCCGTGTACAGGCAGGAACAAGCCAACCTACCAAGTTTGCCCATTACCTTATGACACTGGCGGAAACCGAGTCAAGAAACTGGTGCGTGTCACAGGCGGCAACTACTGGCACCACCTACATCGATGGCATCTTCAGACATATGACCGATGGCACCGACACGCAGAACACGCTACACGTCATGGACGATAAGTCAAAGGATCGCAACGACAGATTGGGGATGCGTTTGGCGGCTTACGGCTCCGTGAAGTACGTTCTGGAAAACCACATCAGGTTCCACTACGGAAATAGATGATAATGGAACTTCAGTTGAGAAAGGAAGAATAATATCCTTTCGGTGAAACCTCGGTGTTTAGCCATACGCCAAGAAGGTTCAAGTATTGCGGGAAGAGGACAATGAGCGGCTTATATTGCATATGGGGCGAGGTATTACTCCCGCTTGGACGGTAGGTTCATCTCTGTGACCCGCTGGCAGGCAGGTACAAGCACCTGACCCCATATCAGAATGCGGCCAATGACCCGATGAGGCATTATGATATGGTGGGATGCAGGCAGCTTCAACACCTCAGGACGGTGCAGGAGCAGGGAGGAGGAACAGTGGTTCCAGCAGATGAGAACGGTATGCCGACCATCACCCTTTACCTGAAGTCAAGATTACCGCAGTAAATGGTGCTTGGGACAAAAGGGCCAAGGGAGTTGATGGCAGCAGGAGGCCTATTGCAAGGGCGCTTCCAATCAGGATTGACAAAGGCGAACGCGGCTTCGAGTTAGGAGGAATCAAGTATAGGAAGGTCTGAACTCGGAACAGCAGAAGGCTCACGATAATTTCATATGGACGGAATGGAGGCCATAGTGCTCCCATTGACAGTGACTTTGGGGTGGCGGCCAAGCGGTTCTGCTCTGGCATGATCGGCCTTAGCCGCGCGGCCATTGCCACCACCATGAAAGCACTTTGGTGAAACCCGCTGTTGATGTTGCCACCGAGTTGGGTTTGGGAGATTAGATTTACTGTCTCCCTGCAGACCTAAAATCAGATCACAGGTCCAAAAGAAGGTGGTTCGGGAAGTGGTGGAGGAGAGTAACTGATCGGGGAAAGCAGCTAACTAACCTGGAGCAGAACAATTGCTGGAGCAGCAACAAGAGGAGGAGTATTATCTTGAGGAAGTAGGGGCGATTAGGTCATTGGTTAAAGAACCGATTACTCAAGGTGATGGGGCAAAGGTTTTTATACATGAGATTTCGCCTGGAAGGTTTAGTGGGTTTATAGAAAACCAGAATACAGGCATGCTTATTACCACAATGAATAACTGGTCTAAAATCAATAAATGAGAATGGGAAAAATACATGGATGGTCAGTTGAATAATAATTCGGAAGTTATATATTTGTTTTTGCGGGAAATTCTCTTCCGGTGAAAGAAGCATTAGTGCTAAGCGTTTATCCCTATGTGAAAGTGAAGAAAGCCAACAATTTTTCACATAAAAATCATTTTGTAGAAAGGATAATTCAATCATTCACTCTGCATCCTGATTTTTGAGGATGAAGATGAAACTGTATAGAATTTTTTTGAGTCTTCAAAGATGTCAGATGAGCAGAACACGCTACAGGTGATGGATGATAAATCACGGATTGCAACGGTAAGATTGGGGGATGCGTTTGGCGACACGACTCCACCAGTGAAGTACGTTCTGGAAGACCATCTCGGAAACTCCACTGCCCCTTTCATGAATCTGTTAGAAAAAAGCGTTCCTTATAAGGAACATCAGGAGTAAAGTATTGATAATGCAGCGGTTACAAAGTTCTTTGCGATTCCTGACCACACGTTGCTTTTTAGCCTTTGCCAAGGCCTTGGCATGTTGGTCGTTCGGGATTGTTCCTGAAAGATAGACCTCATCGGGAGTAGCACCGTTGAGCGCAATATGCGGTCTGATGCTATTGAACTCCCTCACGGCCTCGGTCATCACCTTCTGCAACTGTCGTTCGGTATTGATCTTTTGCCGATAGAGGTAACCGTATTTGAGAATGCGGTTGTGCGCCTCCACCATCGAATTGGAGAACTGGATGTCGCGTTGGGCCACGAGTTTCTGAATGTCCATACCCGAATCGTTGATGAAGCCCTCAATGGTCGTGTTCTCCGGGCCACCGTCAACCATCAGCGAAATGTTGCTGCTGCGCCCTAATGACAGGAATTGCTGATGGGCATCCTCCAGAGTTTGCACGCGGATGGTGGCGCGAAGTTTCTGTGAGACCTTCCAGGAGAGCACCTTGCGCGAGAAATTGTCCACCACCAAGTAGATGTAGTGGCGCACCGTGGAGGTGTCAAGAATGGTCACATCTGCGTGCCAGATGGCATCGGGACGTTCGGCACGGATGCCCAATTTCCGTTTCTTTCTGCGGTGCGATGGCCTCTGCCTTTGAATGCCTAGCAACTTGGCATACCGATACCACGTGGATGGAGCGAGAAGAACGGCCTTACGCCTCAGTGCAAGCATGGCAATGGAGTAGATGGGCCAGTGGGCCAAAGCCTCCGAGGTGAGCCAGCTTTGCATGGTCTTCACTTCATCGGGGCTTGCCTGATGCGGATAGCGTTTGACACACAGATGCGTTGGAGATCCCATGCACTTATACTTCAGTTGCTGCAACCAGAGCTGATAGGTGGAGCGCCCGATACCGATGACCTTGAGTGCATGTTTCAATGGGATCTGCGGACGTATGCGGTCTATCAGTTCAATGATCTGCTCTTTGGCCTCCGCAGGGAAACGTCTGTGCTGATCAACGATGTGACGAAGGGTCAACGAAAGCCTGAGATAGGCCCTGAACATGCGTTTGAAATGTTGGGCATCGGCAAACTCCCGTAAAGTCTCCCATTCCTTCTGTGCCAAACCGTTCAGTTCGGCCCCCCAGATATTTGTCATGCGCCTCATTGCGCCAGCGGTGAATGTTGGTCCGTGGAATATCGGCCCGAAGCCTATACGGAACCGTATGCTCCAACCCGTTCCGATACAGGTGTTTCAGCGTAGTGTCGTATGAAAACCGGTAACCCATTTCCCATTGATGTTGAAACCGTGTTCATGGCACGCCAAGAATGCCCGGAAAATTGAACCGGATCAATGGCGAGTGTCTTGAACTTGGTTGGTCTGAAAAGCGACTTTGGATGGACGGCCCCCGACCGTGCACCCCAGATTATTTTTCCGATTCCTCCAGTAATACCTTGCTGATGACCGTGGTGAGAATGTCCTGCTTGCTCACCACATAACGGAATTTCTCTCCCTTTAGAACGGCCACATCATCCGCCTTGTCCTTTTTCATTAGTTCCAACACAACCGATGTCTTTGCTGTGTCCTGCACTGCGGATGTGCTGATGCCATGTATCTGGGCTTTCAGGTCATTGTAGTAGAGCCCGGCCCGTGGGTTCATGGATAGCAACTGGCCTGAGAAGGCGCTGGCAGATATCCAACCATCATACTTCTGACCGTTCTCAAAGATGACATATTTGATTCCGAGACTGCTGATGTATTTCAGAAGCATTTCCGGCACGTAGAGTTTATCGGTGCGGATTAGCATGTTATTGATCTTGGTGATTTCTCCGGATGCGAGCTTCCGTTGAAGCTGCTCCAGTTCATGACCCCCGCCTTTCTCTATCATCATTCCATCGCCCTCCACGGCCTCCATGGAGAAATCTCCTGACCCGACAGTCTTTATCTCCGTGTTCTGCAGACCTTCCCCGATCTTGATCAGGCCACCGATTTCTACGGCCCGTCCTTTGATCACAGAATCGACCAATTGTTCAAACCGTCCTCTGTTGAAAAGGATGAGAAGTATGATGAAGAGGGGCCAAATGAGCTGTTGGATCAAAGGTATCCAGGCTTCCATATTTTTCATTTTGAATCAGTTCAGGGTTTATTTGTAGGCAATGAGCTTCTTAACAACCTCATCGATAATTTTCTCGTTCACCGCGATGTAGTTCAAGGCAGCTTCCCTCAGATTGTTCATGTTCTCCTCCGAGGCGTCATCCATCTCTGGGCTTGCATTCAGCAATTCGGGTTCCATACGCACATAGTCGGGGTTCTCCTTTCCCTTTCCCATCACGGTGTTGAACATTTTCCTAAGCTGAAAATGCACGGTTTCTGAATTGGCAGACATCATGATGTCTATCACTGGCTTTATCCATTCCAACATGCCAAAGTCCTTCACGTCCTTATACTGGTATGCCTTTTTGATGGAACCCGTTCCGAGAGAGACAAGAAACATGTCCTTTGCTGTGGGCAGGTCAAACTTCCCTTTGAATTCCATAGAGCGGGCCTCAGCATAGGCGCACATGGCGGGATTGTTGGCAAACACACCTCCATCTATCAATGG
>JAGYJL010000092.1 GCA_018402015.1 Flavobacteriales bacterium
GCGGTATTGATGTGGCATTGGCCTACAACTCAGAACTTCTATCAGAACTCTACCACGAAAAGATCAGGTACTCCTTTTCTTTCGAGCCAGAGACCACAACGCGCGATATTCTTTACGCCAAGCTACTTTCCTGTGGCGATACGCTGCACTTCTTCGTCAATCATTGGCCATCCAGACGTGGTGGGCAGGAAGCTAGCGAGCCGAAACGATTGAAAGCAGCAACGGTTCTCCGAACCAAGATCGACTCCATTCTGCTTCGCGATCAGAAAGCGAAGATCATCGCTATGGGCGATTTCAACGATTACCCGAACAACCGATCGATGACCGAAGTAATGAACTGCGAGCCTGGCGCCAACCAACGCCTCACCAATCTTACGTACAACTTTCATGAGAATGGCGTGGGCACTTACAATTACAAAGGCGAATGGGGCATGCTCGATCAGTTCATCGTGTCGGATGGTCTGTTATATAGCTCCGAAGGTTGCGCCACGTCTGATTCATCTGCCATTGTGTTCAAGGAAGATTGGATGCTTTACTTCCCAGAATCGGGAGAACCATCTCCAAGCAAAACCTATGGCGGTCCGAATTATTATGGCGGTTATTCAGACCATCTTCCAATTCGGCTTACGCTTTACTGCGACTGAGGAAAACTTGTTGATATACGAGCTGTTCCAAGTTCAGAATCGGGCTTTTCGAATGTATCTTTGAAGTATGAATCGAAGCTTCACAAGTATCCTTGTATCCTTCCTCTTTGTGCTGGCCTTTGCTTCGTGTAACACCAAAACCGAAAATCCAGATCCAGAGGACAATTTCATTTTCGTATCGTTTGAAATTGATGGAACGGAAACCCTCTACCGCGATGGTGTGAACAATTACGGAAACGGACCAGGCATAAGCAGTTATCCTGACTCGGCTGGCAGGTTGCACAGTCAGTTCACCACATACATCAGAAGCGCTCTGGATCCCGACTACGAGAATAATATTCTTACGGTACAGATGGTACGGTTTTTCAGTGATTCGAGCTTTGTTTCTTATGGCACAAGCTTTCTCATGTTTGACGAAGGAACCTACGATTACGGTTCTTGGAATGAAGACAGCACCTATTTCGGTATCGATGGTGCAGTAATTACCTACACAGACGAAACGGGCAAGGTATGGAGTAGCGATAGGCTCTTCGGAACACAGGAAAGTTGGGCTGATTTTGAAATTACGGAACACAGGGCCGTTGATGAAGAACAGTTCGGAGCCAAGAGCAAAGGAACTTTCAATGTCCGTGTTTTTGACGGAATGGGCGGTTCTCTCGACCTCAGGAACGCGAACTTTCACGCACGAACCATTTTCAAGCAGTAATTGATGAAACAGTACCACGACCTCTTACGCCATGTAATGGAAACCGGAACGGTAAAAAGCGACCGTACCGGAACCGGAACCAAAAGCGTGTTCGGTTATCAGATGCGCTTCGATCTAAGCGAAGGCTTCCCAGTAGTTACTACCAAGAAGTTGCATCTGCGTTCCATTATCCACGAACTGCTCTGGTTCCTGAAAGGCGATAGCAACATCAAATACCTGAAGGAAAACGGTGTATCCATTTGGGACGAATGGGCGGATGAGAACGGAGAATTGGGTCCTGTTTACGGAGTTCAGTGGCGCAGTTGGCCTACAGCCGATGGAAAACAGATCGATCAGATCCAGAAATTGGTCGACAGCATCAAGAAGAATCCAGACTCTAGACGTCATATTGTGAATGCTTGGAATGTGGCTGAGGTAGACAATATGGCCCTGCCACCATGCCACACCATGTTCCAATTCTACGTGGCTGATGGCAAATTGAGCTGTCAGTTGTACCAGCGCAGTGCCGATATCTTTTTAGGTGTTCCTTTCAACATTGCTTCGTACGCCCTACTTACCATGATGTTGGCACAGGTATGCGATCTAGAGCCAGGGGATTTCGTGCACACATTCGGAGATGCACACATCTATTCCAACCACTTCGATCAGGTTGAATTGCAATTGAGTCGCGATTTCAGACCGTTGCCAACCATGCGGATCAACCCCGAGGTAAAGAACATTTTCGAATTCAAGTACGAGGATTTCGAATTGCTCAACTACGATCCGCATCCAGGCATCAAAGCTCCTATTGCTGTATGATAAGCATGATCGTAGCAGCCGATGAGAACAATGTGATCGGCAAGGACAATGATCTTATCTGGCACCTACCGGACGATCTCAGATTCTTTAAGGAAAAAACCAGCGGCCATGCCATTATCATGGGCCGAAAAACGTTTGAATCGGTAGGAAGACCACTTCCGAAACGGACCAACATTATCATTACCAGAGACACGAATTTTTCGGTAGAAGATTGTATTGTGGTGGATTCTCTGGAAAAAGCGCTAGAGGAAGCCTATAAGGTCGACCCGAATCCCTTCATTGTGGGTGGCGAGCAGATCTATCGCTTGGCGCTTCCAAAGGCCGAACGAATTTACCTTACTCGTGTACACCATCAATTTGAAGGAGACAGACATTTCCCCGAACTGGACGCGAGTTGGCAGGAGGTGGAAAGCATTCCACATCCGGCAGATGAAAAACATGCATTTTCATTCACCATCAAGACCTACAACAAAGGTTAATTCCATTACTTTACAACGATTTCAAAGCCTTAACATGAATAAGAACGTTTTCATTCCCGTTATTTCCTTCTTAGCTATCGGTCTTGCATTCTCAGGATGCAAGAAATTCGTACATCAGAACATACAGGCTGCCAGCAATAGTTCGGTTGCCATTATCACGTTCAACGATGTTTTTGAACAGCTTAACAGCGCGGTGAGCTACGAAACAGCTTTGGATGAAATGACCAACGGTAACTGGAACATGCACGGAACGCTTTGTGCTAACGTAAGCCTTATGCCGTTAGGAGCCGGTTTCCCAAAAACACTCACCATCGATTACGGATCGGGATGTATCGGAACAGATGGTGTTTCACGCAGCGGAAAGATCATTGCGGTTTTCAATGGCAATTTCAGAGACGAGAACACAGAGATCAGCATTTCTTTTGATGGTTTCACCAACGGACAATACGCAGTAGCTGGAACCTACGATGTAACCAATACGGGAACAGACGGTGATGGAAACCCGACTTTCAGTGAGGTTATCAGAGACGTGGTGATTGCTTGGAACACGCAGCAGATCATCTGGAAAGCTGATCTAAACCGTACTTGGATTGAAGGAGATACAACCAATTTCACTACCGACACTATTGGCGGAACCTTAGGTATTGCTGGGTTGGAAGACGATATTTTCGCGCTATTGGGAACTGCGTCTGGCAACGATTCAAACACACACCCTTTCAACTTGGAGGTAACCAATTCTGTGGTACTCCCTAGCAACTGCAAATACATTACTGATGGAATGTTAGTGGTTTCTCCAACTAACTTCAACGATGGAACCGTTGATTATGGATCCGGAGAATGCGATAAGCAAGCTACAATTGAAGTAGATGGCGAAGTGTTCAACTTCACCCTTTAATTCTCAGTCTTAATTCTGAACGAAAACGGAATTCTCCACTGGGGGCATTCCGAATTTCCGTCCTACCTCATACATCTTGGCAATGGCTGCTTTGCCGTTTTCTCCAAGATTCAGGGAATAATTGTTGACGTACAGATCAATGTGCGCGCGCATCACGGCTTCATCCATTTCCTGCGCGTAGCATTTCACGTAGTTTTTCGATGCCTGCGGATTGTCGAAGGCAAACTGAACACTTTGCCGCAACAAGTGGTCGAATGCTCTTCGCAAATTCGGTTTCAACCTTCTATGAATGGCAATGCCCCCTAAAGGAATAGGAAAGCCTGTTTGTTGCTCCCAAACTTCGCCTAGATCGGCAATTTTCACCAAGCCTTTTTCTTGATACGTAAAACGGTTCTCATGAATAATGACACCAGCATCTACAGTACCAATTTGTACCGCATTCTCAATCTCGGAGAACAAAAATTCTTGCTTATTCTGAGCTTGTGGATAAGCAAACGACATCAGAAAATTGGCCGTGGTGTTCTTGCCTGGTATGGCAATACGTGCCGATCTCAATTCCTCGTCTGACATCACTTGTTTAGAGATGAGCAACGGCCCGCAATTGTTACCAAGCGCGCTTCCAGCATTTAAAAGTTGATACATGTAATGCACCCTTGAATAAGCATTGTAGCTGATCTTGGTCACATCCAACTTGCCTTCTATGGCCATTCGGTTCAGCTCTTCTACATCGGCCAATACCACTTCCAATTCAATATCGCCAAGATCTATTCTACCGTTCACCATAGCATCGAAAATGAACGTATCGTTCGGGCAAGGAGAAAATCCTACGGTCAGTTTATGCTTCATGCTGCAAATAATTCAAAACCACATTGTGAAGATTTTCAATAGCCATAGGAATGTTCCATGCGTCTCTGTTTCTTGGCTCTACCCTATTGGAAACGGCCCGTATCTGAACCCACGGAATGCCAAATTGTTGACACACATAGGCAACAGCTGCGCCTTCCATTGATTCAATATCCGGGTTGAACTGCTTCACTACTCGTTCTATCGACTCCGCAGACCCATGAACACGGTTTACGGTAATACCCTTTGCGGTCGGAATATCTTTGATTCTGCTTTCGGTTGAAAACTGCACATCGTTGGAAGAAACTAAGTTCATTTCATCAGCAGGAATAAAAGCACCATTGTCTTCTACTCCCATCTCTACCAACCGATCTTCTATAACCTGAACAACTGTGCCTAGACTTAACTGAGGGTTGAAAGCACCCGCAATACCTATATCCACCACCAGGTCGTACTTGTTTGAGGATAAACGCTTGGTTAGTTGATGCGTACTTGCCACCATTCCAACACCAGTTACAAGCTTATCTACCTTACCAATAGGTTCGCGCAGCATCTCCATTTCGGAGGCAGACACCAGTAGGATTTCAGTTGTTGGTTCAGGCATGCGTCAAAGTTATAATTCGCTTCAAATCTGCCTTAGATCGTTCTATATTTGCGCTCCGTTTCAGGGAAAGATGATCTACATTACGAGAAGAGAGCGATTTAACGCAGCACACAAACTCTACAACGAGAATTGGAGCGTTGAGAAAAACGATGAAGTATTCGGAAAATGCGCGAATGCGAATTGGCATGGACACAATTTCGATCTGATCGTCACGGTTAAAGGTGAGGTAGATCCGGAAACAGGTTTCGTGATGAATCTTAAAGACCTAAGCCGAATTATTAAGGATGAGGTAATTGAAAAGGTAGACCATAAAAACCTGAATCTTGACGTGGATTTCATGATCGGGAAATATCCTTCAACCGAAGTATTGGCCATGGAATTCTGGAATATTCTAGCACCATTGATCAAGGCAGAAGGTGCCGAACTCCATTACATCAAATTGGTGGAAACGGAGAATAATTACGTAGAATACTACGGAAACTGAACCAAAGCAAGAGATGAAAGCATACGTATTTCCCGGTCAGGGTTCGCAATTCGTTGGTATGGGTAAAGAGCTTTATGATAGCTCTGCAGAAGCAAGATCGTATTTCGATAAGGCCGACAAGATCCTTGGTTTTGAAATAACGAAGTTGATGTTTGAAGGCACCGAGGAAGATCTGAAGCAGACCAACGTAACCCAACCGGCCATCTTTCTTCATTCTGTTATTCGTGCCCTAACATTGGAAGACTTCCGACCAGATATGGTGGCTGGGCATTCTTTGGGAGAGTTTTCCGCATTGGTTGCCAATAAGGCTTTGACCTTTGAAGATGGTCTGAAACTGGTATCGAAGCGAGCATTGGCCATGCAGAAAGCATGCGAACTGAACCCTTCGGCCATGGCTGCTATACTAGGAATGGAAGACGAGAAAGTGGCAACCATCTGTGCCTCCATTAAAGACGAGGTGGTTGTTCCTGCCAACTACAACTGCCCCGGACAGATCGTTATTTCAGGTTCAAATAGAGGAATAGATATTGCTTGCGAGAAACTGACAGAAGCTGGCGCACTTCGAGCTATTAAACTGAACGTTGGTGGAGCATTTCACTCTCCACTCATGGAACCGGCCAAACTAGAACTGGAAGAAGCGATCCACGCTACAACAGTCAGCAAACCTATCTGTCCTATTTATCAGAATGTAACCGGTCAAGTGGTCTCTAATCCTGATATTATCAAACGGAACCTTATTGCCCAACTTACTGCGCCCGTAAAATGGACGCAGACCGTAAATCAAATGCTGCGCGATGGCGCCACTTCTTTCACAGAGGTTGGTCCGGGCAGAGTATTGTCAGGATTGATCAAGAAAGTGAGCCGACAGATTGATATATCATCGCTTGGATAATCATTACCTTCAGTCTCGAAAAATCGACCCCCATGTTGAGACTACGTTTTAGCCTAGTATTGGCCGCCTCATTGTTCATTCTTCTTCCTACCGGATGTCAAAAAGATGGCCCGAATCGGATTGACGGTGTAGAGAACACAACTTCTCCGGTTCAGTTGAGCGAATGGATGCAGCAGCTTGGAGCTGTGATCCGTGCAACCAATACATCAGGCGAAGAGGCGTCAAGAATCCTCGCCTATGCCAGTGTGGCATATTACGAAGGATATGCCTTAAGTTCTGAAAGCATGCGCAGCTTGGCAGGCCAGTTAGAAGGACTGGAAGCGTTACCACAGCCCGATTCCGCTCTTAACTACAACTTTGGAATAGTTGCCGAAGCAGCCATGTACAAGGTTTTGGACCACATGTACGCGAATGCTCCGAACAACATTCAAATAGTACTTTCCTCAACTTACGTAGATCACGAGCGCGATTATTTACAGATCGGAGTTTCTGAAGCGATGGTAGATCGTTCAAGAAACTTCGGTACAAGCATTGGCCAAGCAATTGTTGATTGGAGCAACCAAGATGGCTTTTCCAACTTGGGAAACTGTTGCACTTCGGTGCCTAATGGTCCGAACGATTGGCAGCCAACTCCGCCAAGTTTCTCCTCTGCCCAATATGTATGCTGGGGAGATTTGAGAGCTTTCACCTTCTCATCGTCAGAATTGATCACGCTGTGTCATCCAGGAATTCCCGATGAATTTGGTACGCCAGCGTATTCTGACGCGGTGAATGAGGTTTATGAGATCGGGAACAACCTCAATCCGGCACAGAAAGAAATTGCCCGATTCTGGCAAGACGGCAGCGGCACCTTCACGGTTCCAGGGCATTATATCTCTATCCTCGGAAACCTGATAGACCAGAATGTATTGAATGGAGAGGAAACAGTTACCGCCTTTGCGCATTTATGTATTGCCATGGCAGATACGTACATATCTACCTACCGGTTGAAATACACGTATTTCCGTCCGCGCCCAACAAGTACCATTCAACAATCCATCGATTCTAACTGGGAATCAGAGATCAACAACCCTGCAACACCAGAATTCCCATCCATGCGTGCAACCATGGCGTATGCAGCAGCACAAGTGTTCAACAATAGATATGGTGCTTTGGAATTCAGAGATGATACCTATACCTCAATTCTTGGTATTGATGAGCGTATTTACTCTTCTTTCGATGAAATGGCAGATGAAGCAGCGCTAAGCAGAATCTATGCTGGCACAAATCTGCGTATTACTACTGATAAATCAGAATATCACGGTCGCTGCATTGCCCAACGGGCCAACGAACTTTTCTTTATTCAGTAACGGTAGGACCGTAGTGTTTGGCAAACCACTTTATGGTGATGTCCAAACCTTCTTTGATACTTACTTCCGGATTGTAATCCAAATAGGCTTTGGCTTTAGAAATATCTGCCAATGAATCTCTAACATCGCCTTTCCGAGGGTCGCGGTAGGTTGGGTCGATGTCTGAACCAACGATTTCCTTCAAGTTGAAATACAACTCGTTGATGGTGGTTCTTTCTCCAAATGCTATGTTGTATACTCTACCCGTTGCACCTGGCACATCCGAGAACATCGCTCTAATATTTGCCTGAACAGCATTCTCTACAAA
>JAGYJL010000093.1 GCA_018402015.1 Flavobacteriales bacterium
TAATCGAAGTATTCGTTCTTCGAAACAATCTCGGTCAGCGGAAGGGCAATCACTTCGCCCTGATGGCTATAAACTCCGCTGGCAACTTCAATTCCGTTGATGAATTGCTCAATCACGGCTTCTTCATCATTCTCCAAGGCTGTTGCTAAAGCCTCATCGAATTTGTTGGCGTCCTTCAATTTCGTAATCCCGAAGCTGGAGCCTAGGTTGTTCGGTTTAACGAAACATGGTAATCCAACCTTGTCGAGAATGGCTTTTGCATCCACATTCTCTCCTTTTCTAACCATCACCGAAGCGGCAATATTCACATCATCAAATTGGCGAAGAAATCCATTGCAATAGCTCTTGCTGAACGTGAGCGAAGAAGCCAAAACGCCTGGAGACGTGTATGGAATTCCGAGCATGTCCCAATAGCCTTGAAGCTTTCCGTCTTCGCCTGGCGTTCCGTGAATGGCGTTGAAAACCACATCGAACTTTCGCTTTTCTCCACGAAAAGTGAACGAAAAATCGTCTCGATCTATTCGGGAAACTGAGTTGTCTTCCATTTGTACTGCCCAATCATCTTGAGATATTTTTACGCGAAAGGGTTCGTATTTGGACCTGTCCAAGTGATTGAAAACAACTTTGGCACTCAATTCGGAAATAACCCACTCCGAAGAATACCCACCGTAAACTACTGCTACCGTTTTTACCATGATGCCGATGTAACGATCCGAATGTAATTGAAATTATGTACCACTTGTCTCACTATCACAACAAATGCTAAACGCTTACGCATGCATAATTTCTATCTTTGACAGCCGTTGCCATAGGCACAATTCTATACGAACATTGGGTTTCATCCGATTCATTTTCAGTAAACAGTTCATTATCAATGCCGCTATTGCGGTGGTTGTGGGGTTGTTGGGTCTTGTAGCACTCTTCTTTTGGTTGGACGCTTACACGGAAAATGGCGTTACCGTCAGTACTCCCGATTTCACTGGAGTTTCCATCAAGGAAGTTGAACAGTTTGCCGATACAACCGACATAGAATACATTATTGTCGATTCTCTTTATACAGATGAGTTTCCGAAAGGAACGGTTGCAGACCAAGAGCCGAAACCCGGCTATCCGGTAAAACGTGGGCGCAAGGTTTACCTCACCGTAAATGCCGTTCTGCCCAAGCAAGTATTTCTTCCAGATGTGAAGAATCTTTCTTTAAGACAGGCCAAGGCCGTATTGGAAAGTATTGGTCTAAAATTGGGCGAACTGCAGTATCGGCCAGATATTGCAAAGAATGCCGTTCTAGATCAACTGATCAATGGCAGATCTGTGGCCAAAGGAACGTTAGTGGTGACTGGTACAGTGGTTGATCTGGTACTTGGCGATGGATTGAGCAACACGCGTGTTCCCATTCCATACTTGCTTTATTATACCTTGGAAAAGGCCACCGAACGACTCAATTTGTCATCTCTCAATCTTGCAACCTTTGTAATTGACACGACCGTGGTAGATACATCTTTGGCGCGGGTGTACAAACAGATTCCAAGTTTTAATGAGAAGGACCTAGTGCCGCTAGGAACGCCTTTTATCCTTTATCTAACGGATGATACGCTAAATATCGAATACGATTCTTTGCTTTATTCCAATCCGTTGATGCCAGATTCGTTGTTAATAGAAGAGAATTTTGATGAACAACAATTTGATAATTAAGCACTTCTTTTTTGTCTGCTTGGTGCTGATGGTTTTTGGGGCCACAGCGCAGGAAAGGTTATTTGACCTAAATGGCAACCAAAGACTAAGCAATTACGAAGAGTATTTGCGGTCAAGTACTGCGATATCTCGGGCGGCAGACGATACCTTGGATCTGCCATTTTTCGATGATTTTTCCGAATCATTCTCAAGACTGCGCAATCTTGGTGATGATTATCCGAATCCAAGTCTGTGGCAAGGAAATACGGTTTATGTGAACAATCACATGGCCATCAATCCTATTTCTCAAGGCGTGGCCACGTTTGACGGATTGAATGAGCGAGGCCGAGCTTATGCTTTTGGCCTGTCCGTTCCAACACTTTCAGATAGTTTAACTTCCAACTGTATCCGTCTGGCCAGTGCTCCAGACACCGTTTACCTCAGCTTCTTTTATCAAGCGCAAGGAATGGGCAATGCCCCAGAATTCGAAGATCTGTTGGTATTAGAGTTCAAAGATACTGCTGAAAGGTGGCAGCAAGTGTGGGATGCGAATGGTTATATCCTCGAAGATTTCAAGTTTAATCGGGTGATGATACCCATTCTGGATGAACGTTATCTTTTCGATGGGTTTCAGTTCAGGTTTACCAATTATGCTTCGCTTTCGGGAAACGTTGATCATTGGCACATTGATTATGTAGAGTTGGATGGTGGTAGGACCAAAACAGACACGGTCATTCGGGATGTAGCTCAAATGTCTCAGACGTCCTTCGTTCCAGAGTTAGGTTATGCTCAGACAGGCACATACTCGCTACTGAAGGAGTATGCCTCCATGCCTTGGCAGCATTATCAGGAAAACGTGGAAGGATTCATGGGCGATACAGCTTACATGGTTCTTCGGAACAACGATACTACCGCATTGCAAACGAGTATATCCTTACAGATCTTCGATCACACTGGTGCTTTGAGGTATGATGTCCTTGAACGGGAGGCTCCCGTTTTTGCTGGAAGGATCTGTGGAAATGAGCAGAACACGTGCAACGTTATTGGAGGTTCCAGTAACTTCTTTTCCAATTTCGATTCCGATGTTCCTAGTTTCCCCACAGATCAGGAGATAAGTTCAGACTCTACGTTTTTTGAATTGCATTTTACGCTTGGAGTGAATGATAACCTCTCCGTTAATGATGTTCGTGTTGAGAAGCAGGAGTTCTACAACTACTATGCTTATGACGATGGCACAGCCGAGGCCGCTTATGGCTTAGGTGAATTGGAAAATGTAGGACGTGTTGCAGTGAAGTACAACATCAAGAAACAGGATATCCTTCGTTCTATACAGTTGTATCTCAATCCGGTTGAGTTCGATCTTTCTCAGGTGCCTGTTAAACTGGCGGTCTGGTTCGGTAACGAGCAACCAGAAGATACACTTTGGACTTCTCCGAGTCTGTTCCTGAATTACACGGATCACATCAATTACTTCTACCATTATTTCCTCGATAGGGAGCTTCAAGTCAATGCCAATAGCAATATTTGGGTGGGTTGGATACAGCAACCAGCAACCAATCAGAAATTCTCTATTGGCTTCGATCAGCGCACAGATAATTCAGACAAAGTATTCTACAACTTAGGTACAACTTGGAGTCAAAGTTCTATTCCTGGATCGGTCATGATCCGTCCGGTGTTCGGGCAGGAATACAGTTGGGTAGGAGTAGAGGAGAATGAAAAACCGAGTCAACTTCTTATTTACCCGAACCCATCAACAGGAACGGTACATTTACAAGAGCAATACGTTGGGCAACTGACCAACGCAACACTACAAGTGTTCGACCTATCAGGAAGAACGGTTCATCAACAAACAGGAAATTTGAAAACACTCACCCTTGATCAGCTCATCTCAGGCACTTACATCCTGCGTGTTGAAACCGTAAAAGGAATTTTCACCCAACGACTCATTCTGCAGTAATGAGCGATAACAGCGAGCTTTACGAAGAGGCAGACGAGCAAGAGGAACTCTATGAACATCACAGGTTTGTAGCCGACCCAGGTCAGGAACCACTCCGAATTGACAAGTACTTGATGGACCGCGTTGCCAACGCTACTCGGAACAAGATACAGATGGCAGCACATGCAGGAAACGTGCATGTGAACGGGGCACCGGTTAAACCCAATTACAGGGTTAAACCAAAAGATCTGGTAACCGTGGTAATGGCTCAGCCACCGCGCGATAAGACCATACATCCAGAAGATATTCCCTTGGAAATTCTTTATGAGGATGCGGATGTAGTGGTGATCAATAAGCAAGCTGATCTTGTAGTCCACCCTGGACATGGGAATTACACGGGAACGTTGGTGAATGGTCTGATGCACCATTTTAAGAACTTACCTGATATGGGCAAGCACGAAGAACCACGACCAGGTTTGGTGCATCGGTTGGATAAAGGAACTTCCGGTGTAATGGTCATTGCCAAGAATGAGTTGGCCATGAGCGGATTGGCCAAGCAGTTCTTCGATCGTAGTACAGACAGACTTTACAACGCATTGGTGTGGGGAGATTTTGAAGAAGACGAAGGGAGAATTGAAGGAAACATAGGTCGATCGTTGAAGAATCGTTTGCAGATGGAGGTTTTTCCGGATGGCGATTTCGGCAAACATGCTGTAACGCATTTCAAGGTTCTGGAACGATTCGGATACGTAACACTCGTTCAGTGCAAACTGGAAACAGGCCGTACACATCAGATACGTGCCCACATGAAATATATTGGACACACGTTATTCAATGATGAACGTTACGGTGGCGAAAAAGTGCTGAAGGGCACCACTTTTACCAAGTACAAGCAGTTTATTCAGAATTGTTTTGATGCCGCACCCCGACCAGCTTTACACGCCAAATCGTTGGCATTTACCCAACCCATAACCAAAGAGCGCCTTTCGTTTGAAACCGACCTGCCGGACGACCTCCAGACCGTGTTGGAAAAATGGCGCGTCTATATCGCTAATAGGAAGGATTAATTCACAGCTTCTTTTTCTGCTGCAAAATCGTAATCCATGTAGTCGGTCACGGTATTGTAAATCGTATCGCGCTCTATCGGATGGCGGCCTACTTCTTTTATCAGCCCCACCAATTCTTCGGTAGATAATGCTGGATTCTGGTCTTCGGCACCTGCCATGCTGTAGATCTTGGTGCTGTCATCGATAGTGCCGTCAATATCATCCACACCAAACGCTAAACTCATCTGTGCCGTCTGTCGGCCTATCATTGGCCAGTAGGCTTTCACATGTCCGAAGTTGTCCATGTAAATACGACCGATGGCATAATTGCGGAGGTCTTCAATGGTACTTACCTCATTGATGTGGCTCATTTGGTTGTTGCCGTTGCGGTACTTCAGCGGAATGAAGGTGTTGAAACCACCTGTTTCGTCCTGTAGGTTGCGTAGGCGATTCATGTGATCTACACGGTTTTCGAAAGACTCGATGTGTCCGTAGAGCATGGTGGCATTACTTGGCATGCCTAATTGGTGTGCGGTGCGATGCATTTCCAACCACTGCTCAGACGTGCATTTATCGTTGCATATCTCGGCCCGAACGGTCTCGTCAAAGATCTCTGCACCACCGCCAGGTAACGAATCCTGCCCATGGTCTTTCAGAATCTGTAGCCCTTCGCGATAGCTCACTTTTGCCTTGCGGCACATGTATTCCAACTCAACGGCTGTAAAGGCTTTCACATGGATGTCTGGCCGTATCTCCTTCACTTTTTTGATAAGCGAAGCGAAATAATGCAGTCCCATTTTGGGGTGCACGCCACCAACGATATGTACTTCGGTAATGGGCTTTCCTTCGTAATTCCTTACAATTTGAAGAATTTCTTCCTCGGAAAGTTCCCAACCTTCGCTCTTTTGTTTCAACAGTCGAGAGTAGGAGCAGAACTTACAATCGAATACACAGATGTTGGTAGGCTCTACGTGAAAGTTGCGGTTAAAGAACACCTTATCGCCATAACGCTGTTCTTTAATGTAATTGGCCAATGATCCCAAATAGGCTAACTCGCCCTTCTCGTAAAGAAAAACTCCCTCGTCAAATGAAATGCGTTCGCCATCAAGCACTTTCTGCGCAATGGTTTTGAATTTGGTATCGAGCGTGCTCAAAAGAATATGATCTAAACCGTAGGTGTTCATTTAGTTGATGATATTGATCTTCTTGGTTCCAATTCCGTTATCGGTTACAATCTCAAGAACATAGGTGCCAGTAGAAAGTTCGCTCAGGTCAATTTCTGTTGCAGCATGGCCCAAAATCAGATCATTTTGACTGAATACCACACGGCCGCTAAGGTCGATAACGCGAAGTTGTGAGTTCAAGTTGTTCCATCTATCGCATTGAATAAATGTGGCTCCTGAGCTAGGATTCGGATACACGTTGATGGATGCTTCCGGCAGACGTTCTTCAATTCCTACCGGGCATTGACTTAATGCACCTGAGTTGAGTAACGAAGCCCTAGGACCGTTAATGGCAGCACGCATACGCGATTTTTGACCGTTGGTGAAGAAGAAAAGGCATTGGTCATTACCATAGTCCATGTAGTTGTTGAACATGTCGCTATTGGAACCATTGCCGCAAGATTCATGCGGGTAGGTGTTGTTGCAACCGTAGTTGGGTTCCATTTGTTTTGGTGTGTCAGTAACACCATCGTCTGCTGTACAGTTTGAGTTATCGCCAAATGGGCCCCAAAGATGGTCGAGGTTCAAGTAGTGACCAATTTCATGGGTTGCGGTTCGGCCAAGGTCGTAGGTGTTCGATTGGCTATCAAGACCAAAGTATCTATAGCCGATAACCACACCGTCCAAATTCGGGTTGATCCCTGGCTGGTAAGCGTATCCTAGAAGTCCAGAACCAATGTTACAGACCCAAATGTTCAAGTAGTCGGCTGCTGGCCACGGATCGTGCCCACCAAAGGCGGTTACTTTCACATCATCAGAACCGTTCCAATTGGTTACCGAAGTTTCCGTTCGCGTAATGCCATTTGTCCAGTAGCCGTTCGGGTCGCAGGTTGCTAACGAAAATTGAATTTCGCAATCAGCAACGCGGTTGCTCCAAATGTTCGGAACACCTGAAATGTCCGCATTTTGTCCACGGTAATCTTTGTTCAAGATATCGATCTGCGAGATGATCTGATCATCAGAAATATTCATGGCAGAAGAACTGTAGATCACGTGCACAACCACTGGAATGGTGAGAACTTCCCGTTGTTCCTCTTCATTGGCATTATCAGCTATCCACCGTTGGGTAAATGCTTCAATGTCGGCTCGTCTAGCTGCTAAACTTGGATCTGCAGCCAACTGCTCTTGCATCTTTTCTGATGTGAAACAATGCTGTTGCTGAGCAAAAGAAAACTCTGAAATGATAAGTAACAGAGCGATGATGAGTGATACTATGTGCTTCATTCAGTTCGGTTATGCAGGCAAATCTAATTAATCGGTCAACCTAGGTCAGCGAATAAGGGTTACAGATCCGCTTTTAGAGTACGTTTCACCATTGGAAGACACAAAACTCACGTAGTAAACATAGGCTCCCTGCGGATCTTCTTTACCGCTGTGACTACCATTCCACCCTTCGTTCGGATCGGTGGTTTCAAAAATTCTTTGTCCCCAACGGTTATAGATCTGAAATAGGTAACTATCTGCTTGCACGTAAACCGTAACGGGTTTGAAAATGTTGTTCACTCCTTCTGGCATGAATGCGTTTGGCATGAATACGTTCGGATGTTGCCGCGCGCAAGCTTCATTAGATCGGCTCAACTCCATAAACTGAACAGGTGCTGGAGGCGCTGCAATTGGGCCTACCGGATCTCCAATGCCTTCCACTGCTTCGATATAGTAACAGAAATTTCCCTCTCCAATAATGATTTCCTGAATGGAATCTGTTAGTGTCAGTTGTGTTGGTGGTACCGTTCTCAGATATTCAAAAGGTCCGTCAACACTTCGGTAAATATTGTAGGCCGTTACGCCACCTCGCCAGCCTTCGTAGGCATTCCACTGCAAGGAGTTGGTGCGATTAGATTTGGCCTCTGCTTCCAGCAGCATCGTTCTAGAAAGATTCAAGGTGTCGGCATACTGCTCGCAGCTGTCAACCCCAATTATCCGATAGTAGTAAC
>JAGYJL010000094.1 GCA_018402015.1 Flavobacteriales bacterium
TTGGCTACAACCGATCTGTCGAAATTTAACTCCAAACCAGATTGCGCTCCCATTTGAGCGGCATGACTTCCCATGCCTTTCGCTTGCTCAACAGAAATGCCTTTGCTCTCAGAAAGGTGCTCATAAAGTGTTTGGTCAAGGTTGGTTTCAAGGTTCGGATTCAGCTGAAAACTCTTCCAAACAAACTCGATGTTCGCTTTCTCGGCAAACTTTGCCAGCGCTTCATCAAAATGGGTTTTACCGATATAACAGAACGGGCAAACCACATCACTCCAAACTTCAACTTTCATTTTTTCTTCCTTGGTGTTCTGCGCTTCCAGTTTTCCCGAATGCATCAGGAAAGTGCCAAATGACAACAGCAGAACAAATGGTGAATACTTCATTGGAAACAAAAACACTGGCGAAGTTAAAGAGTTCGCTTCCGATTTAGTAAAGCAACTTCCAGTTCTGCTCTATGGCAATTAACCGCCCTGCAATTCAAACATTTTCGCATAATCCGTGTTACCGAAGCATGAAAACTACAATCGCACATTTCGTAATCACCGCAGTTATTCTAATAGCCCTAGCGTCTTGCACCAAAGAAGAAGTTCCAGCTGAAGAAGACATCATTGATGTTGTACAAGATACGACCACTGTTACACCGACTGATACGACTACTGTTGAACCAACGGATACCATTGTCACATTCAGCGAAACGGTAGACACCGTTATCATAAGCCAATATGCTGGTCTGTGGTATGAAATAGGAAGCATTCCTCAGATTTTCCAAACGGGATGCAATTGCACCACAGCAGAATATGCCGCCATTTCCGAAAACGTGATCTCGGTTACCAATGCGTGTAATCTGTTCTCTGCGAACGGTTTTGAGAATAGAATTGAGGGAACGGCCACTATTGTACCGAACAGTGGAAATGCTAAACTTCTTGTCTCGTTCTTCGGTGGCGCTGGGTCTGATTACTGGATTATTGACCTTGAACCGAACTATCAATGGGCCGTAGTAGGCTCTGGCGACAAGCAAAGTTTCTGGATACTCTCTCGCACCCCAACCTTTGATCAAACGCTCTACGATAGCCTACTAACGAAATGGGGAGACCGTGGTTATGATGTGTCGAGAGTGGTACAGACCACACAAGCCGGATGCTAGTGCCGACCTGAGAAAAAGCAGTTCCAATAATCGTCCATAGGGAGACAATCAATTCAACGAAGCCAACTCCGCTTCCATCTGTTGTTTGGTGGTGGCAACGAGGTTTAGGTTGTGTTTCAGTTTTTCGGCAACTATTACGTTACGGTTGTCCATGAAAGCTGTCCCATCCATGATGGAATAGCCCACTAATCGAACCGATTCTCCAACCGGAACATCTTTGAACGTAACAGTTCCCATGCGATGGTCATAATCACCGCCCATTACCGAACTGATATTATCAAAAACCATGCGTACCGAAGGACGATAAGTCGTGTCTACGTAAACGATAACATCGGTTTTGTTCTCCACGTCATAAAACTCATCGCAGTTGATCCAACCCAGTTGGTCGCTTTTTAAGAGGTAAGCATCCATTGCTTCGGCATTGGCGGCAATCTCGTTATTGATCTCTTGCTCTTTGGCCCATTCCGCTTCTTGGCGTTCGCGCTCCGCTTTTCGATCTTCCCAAGCTTGCATTCTCGCCATGTATTCTTCCTTGCTCACCTTCACATCGTTGATGTAAAACTCTTCTAGAACGCGTGATTCGAGTTGCACAATTCCCGCTTTCGGAATCCAATCGAAGTTTCCGCTTCGGTCGATGCGTCCGTTGAAGACCTCCATGTTTTCGGTAACTTCTTCCCCATGCGGAAATTCAAGATCGAGGTGCTTTCCACTAGCAACTTGGGCAGGTTTTCCGTTGGTTGATGCTTCAAGATGAATCGTTCCGCCTGATCGGAGCATTCTTCCGCCAGAAGCAGTGTGGAGATTTGCCTGCACCAATTGCCCGCCACCATAAACCTCTTTCAATTCTACGGTCATTTCAGATGGCGTTGAACCGTTCTGCAGTTGCAACGTGAAGGCTGGGATGTTAATGACCGTTCCTTGCTCGCCTACTAAGCGACTGTCTTCCCGCGGGTTAATGGTAAATGTTTGAACGGGTAGTGGCAGGAACTCATCAATACTGGTGAATGTGGGTTCAATCCAAGCAGGAGCTTTGGTAAGAAGAACTTCCAATTCAAACGGCCTTTTAGAAGCAAGCTCAGCTTCTAAATGGAGGTACGGATTGCTTACATCAGAAACAATGAATTCATCGCCTTCGGAAGCAATTGTTTTAAGCAGTTTGAGAATGCTATGCGCTCTGGCTGCAGTAATGCGGTTCTTCTCCATTGTATTATGCACGTTAGAGATCGGACCGGTTATCCCAAATCTGATTTGCGTTCCTGCAGGAAGTTTGGCGTAAACAGATTCTACAACTCTAGCGGGGCTGTACTGTAGTTCGGAACTGTTGGCCGCAAAGAAGACGTTATGCCGCGAAATTGTTTGACTGTAAGAATGAGAGATGAGCGCAATGCTCAAGAGGCATGTGACAAGCGTTTTCATGGTACATAGGTTTAGACATTCCAAGCCTAAACGGTACCACTACTCACGAAATTATCGCTTGAAACTTTATTATAAGGAATTGAGACAGCAGAAGATTGGTCGACTCAGAATCAAACGGCTTTTTCCAGCGGTTGACCAGCAGCTGTTTTAGAGAATTTACCGTTATCGTAAGCCAATTCCCCGTTTACAAATGTGTGCGTAATGCTTGAACGGAACGTCTGTCCTTCCATAGGCGACCAACCGCATTTGTAGAGAATGTTGTCTTTGGTAACAGTCCAAGGTCTGTTGAGATCAACTAAGGTCAAGTCAGCAGCGTAACCTTCTCTTACGTAACCACGGTCTTTGATCTTGTAGAACCGTGCCGGATTGTGACACATTTTCTCTACCAATTTCTCCAGGCTAATTTTACCATTAAGGTGAAATTCCAACATGGCCGGAAGCGCGTGCTGTACCATTGGCGCACCAGACATGGCTTTGAAGTACGTATTGTTCTTCTCTTCCCAAGCGTGAGGCGCGTGGTCTGTTGTGATGAAATCAATCCGGTCATCCAATAGTGCAGCCAAAAGACCTTCATTGTCCTTCTTAGACTTGATGGCCGGATTCCACTTTATTTTGGTTCCCAGTCGTTCGTAATCCGCATCGTTGAACCACATATGTTGAACACATACTTCTGTGGTAATGCGTTTTTCCTCCAACGGAATGTCGTTGCGGAAAAGTTCGGTTTCCTTGGCTGTCGTCAGATGTAGAATATGCAATCTGCCGTTGTGCTTCTTTGCCAGTTCAATGGCTCTTTTGGTAGCATCGTAGCAAGCAGCTTCACTTCTAATAATAGGATGAAATTTCACGGGAACGTCTTCACCATATTCGGCTTTGAATTTTTCTTCATTGGCATCGACCACAGATTCTAATTCGGAGTGAATGGCCAGAATACTCTTGCAATTGGCAAAGAACTTTTCGAGCATTTCTGGCTGATCGGCCAAGATGTTTCCTTTGTCAGAGAAGTACAATCCATCATCGGTAACGGCAAGCTGATCGGACGTGTCCATTGCAATTACCTCATCTATATTGGTGCCGTTAACTCCGAGTAGAAAGCAATAGTTTGCCCAAGAACGACCTTTTGCATTTTCGTATTTGGCATCAAGAATTTCCTTGCTCAGAACGTTAGGCTGGGTGTTCGGCATATCGATAAATGAAGTGATGCCGCCCGCAATTGCTGCTTTGCTTTCTGACGAAACATCGGCTTTGTGCGTAAGACCTGGATCACGGAAGTGAACTTGCCCATCAATTACGCCTGGCAGCAGATACTTTCCGTCACCTTCAATTACAGTGGTATTTCCAGCAGGAATGTCATTCCCGATCTTGGCAATTATCCCGTTCTCAACCAGCACATCCGTTTTTTGGATACTTCCTTCGTTAACCAGATTTACATTCTTGATGAGATATGCTGCTGCCATGATTTCGTGTTTTTACTGAACACGAAGGTACTGAACCCACCTATGGAACAAGGGTTTTCAGCAACGAGCTTTCAACAGGAAATCAAGGATCAATTCTCACTCCAGCGGTAGGAGTTGAGGTCGAAACCTGCAAGATCAAGAACTCGATCCACTACGGTTTTAGCCAACTCATCAAAACTCTTGGGGTTGCTGTAGAATGAAGGGCTAGCTGGTGCAATGATGGCTCCAGCCTCGGTAACCGTTTTCATGTTATTGATGTGGATGAGACTCAACGGAGTGTCTCTCGGAACCAGAATCAGTTTGCGTCTTTCCTTTAGGATGACGTCTGCGGCACGTGTCATCAGATCATTAGAAACGCCAGAAGCAATTCTTGCCATTGTTCCCATGCTGCAAGGGGCAACGATCATGGTTTCGTACTTGGCAGAACCAGATGCGAACGGAGCCATAAAATCCATGGAATTGTATATGGTGAAAGGAAGCTTTTCAAAATCGGAGTTGCCCAATTCCAGTTTCCAAACATCACGAGCGTTCTTGCTGAAAACCACGCCCACATCGTGAACTTGGTCCTGTAACTCAATAAGTCTATCAAACAACGCCTTGGCGTAAATCGAACCACTGGCTCCCGTAACTCCGACAACAACTTTTTTCTTACTCATCAGTCTTCACTTCCAGTGTCAATTTTCAGATCAATTGGCCCCTTCTTCTTGGTGGCTTCGATCTTGTCTCTATCCAAAGTGGTTTTAAACCAGAACCTAACAGAGAAAGCGAAGACATGGTTCATCCAGAAATCTCGCGTTTTAATTGACATAAGTGAATTGGAATACCTCGCATTCACTTCAATCTTGCCTTTCCAGAAGTAATAACTTAAACCGGCAGCTCCGCTGAATTCTGCTGTTCTGAATAATGGATTGTTTGTGGTGGTTGGAATAGTATTGCCTCTTTCAACTGTGTTGAGAATAATGCCGGCCTGTAGTCCGAGCTCAATACTCATATTCCTTATGCCATACCATTTGTATAGTACCGGTATTTCTAAAATATTTTGATTGTGTACGTACAGAATACCATCATTCTTAACCGTTGGCGCTTGTCTACTACCCTTCTGAATAAAGGACACTTCCAATTGTAGCGTGGAGCGCGGTGTGAACCGATAGTCCGTAAAAGCACCGGCCCAACCCCCAACTTTGTTGAATCCCCCAATACCATCGCCCGTAACCTGCGATGTACTGATACCACCGTAAAGGCCACCACCGAATCCTTGGCTAAAGCCTATTATCGGTGCAAGAAGAAAAAGAAAGATAAGTGTCCGCATAAGCAGAGTAAAGTTACTCTACAATTACGGGTCTGTACTCGGCCTGAATAATTTCCTTGTTATCTGTTCTGTAAATGAATGCTACCACATTGCAATGCTTTTCATTCCAATCGGAATCCAGAACCACAGATAGACTCACGTTCTCAACGGTGCCAGACGAGAGGTTGCCGGAACCGACCTGATCGCCCCATGTTCCGTTGAAGTTGGTTCGGAGCACATGCATGTGCACATAGTTGGGAACGTTCTCGTCTTCAAGCGCTGGGTCATAATCTTTTTGCCAGTCTACTACACTATCTTCTGTTACACAAACGATGATATTGTATGGACCGTTGTTGAGATCGCTGAGTGCTGTAATGTCAATACTTGTGCTAACAGTTCTTGAACCTGCGCTGTAGCTGTTGGTCATTTCAAGAATTGCATCTGCTGGCGTTGCTAATAAGTTAGCCACTTGAGCAGCCCAAACGGTATACGATTGTGGGAACGTTCCGTTCTGTGGAATACGATTGATCATACCGTTGGGTAGACCTTGTGCACTGTTTCCAAACTCCGAATTCCATTGATTACCAGCAGGTGTTTTGAAATTGGTGGAATAACTTCCATCAGAGTTGTTCTGCACTTCTGCAAAGAAACCAACGTGAACGGCCATTGGAACCACTCGATTGCCCCAAGAGCATTCGAGTTCTTTTAAAATATCTGCTGCAAATGGACAGTTACCACAGGTATGACCAGTATAATCTTCCACTAAAACTTTACGAACGTTCTCGTAGCGGCACTTGCAGTTGTCTACAATAGCCAACGGATCGTAATTGATTGCGGCTGTATCGGTACAGCCACGAAACAGATTGGGATCATATTCGCACGAGCCATCGTCATGCGTTGCATCAACATTGTAATTGTCGGCAATGGGGTCTGTACAACCGTAATGAGGCGGGTCTAGAACATCGCAAGAGTATAATCCCAATGAAATTAAGATGACAACAAATAGAGTCTTAAGAATATCGAATCTCATTTCTAAAAACTTGAAGTGATTGATAACGAAACACCGTTAGACGCAGGCACATTCCTGCATATACCTCCAACGCAAAAAATTCCAGCACGTTGTCTTCCATAGCCCAAGGTAATTCTAGTTGCATTATGCATGTAACCGACCGTTATTGATGGGTAATGTAAGCGCTTATCAGCATCCTTGTTCCCATAGTTCCACTGGTCCATTACTGCTACGAACATGTGTGGCGACCATTGATATTCCAAAAGAGCAAGTGCCCAATGGCCCTCATCTTTACGCTCTTGCGTCCATAAACCTTGGACCTCTAGACGCAACGAGTGATCGGAGGTGATTTTATACGTTCCGTCCAAAATTCCGATGTTGGCATGAATGATTCCATAACCTACAAGGCCTTGAACCACGTCCTTATTGTACGTAAGATTGAGGTACTTACCTGTCATCTTAAATTTCTTAGAGAATTTCTTGTTGAGTTCAATGTTGATGTCTCTGAAATACAACTCGCCTAATTCAAAGAAATTGTTGGTGTAGCCACTTCCTTCTGCATTTATCGTATTCACTAAACCATGAACGTCTGAATAGTTGACCGAAATGTCCATTCCATATTTTCCACCAATTGTAGAATTGCGCGGTATCTTATAACTGACCTCACCTTGAAAAGCCCATTCTCCGTTGGGTTGCGTTGCATATGGGTAGAGACTGGCAGCAAGTTGGTAAGTGTGTTGTTTTGTAAGCGCTGGAAGAAAGTTGACATTCAGATTGAAACCAGTAGCGCCTCTATCTGATCGGAAATCCATGTTGTCGATACGTTTTGCTCCAAAGACAATTCCTAAACCTTTCTGTGAGTAGGCAAGCGTAGCTAGGACTCCACTTCCTGGATTGTAGTTCTTGTTCAGGTTACCATCAACATTCAAAACGTTAGTGGCTTGTGGGTCATTTATCTTACTTACGTATTCTGCGCTAAGGTTAAAGCCTTTGTACAGAAAAGTAGCCCGAGCTGCCCACGCGCCAACATTCTCTGGTAGATCAAAATCGGGGTCTTCATCTTTTTGGTATTTACTCACATAACTACCACCAATGGTTGCTCGGAATTTTGATTCGGCAATTGGCTTGAATGTTTCGTTCAAGTTGATCTCACCGTCAAACCCTCTAACGATTCCTTCTCCGTAATCAAAGAACGAACGCTGACGGCCAATTAAAGCAGTCATATAAACCCCGCCAAGTACATGTGCTTTCACGCGTGCACCGTCCATGGCATTATCAAGTCCCAATCCTCGTTCTTCAAACGAACGGAAAATCATACCTGAACCGAATTGCTCGTAGAAGTTTCCTACCGTAATAGTGAGAAAGTCTGCATCAAATGTTGCGTA
>JAGYJL010000095.1 GCA_018402015.1 Flavobacteriales bacterium
GAACACTTCAATTTTACTGTGTTGCAACGATGGTTATTGCCACTTTACAAACACAAGCTCAAACCATTCTTCGTGGTCCGTATCTACAATTTCCTACATCAAGTAGTATGAAGGTCATGTGGAGAACCGATGTTTCGACACCTGCCCGTGTGTACTATGGAACTAGCTTGGCAACTGTAATGGATAATTTTGTTGATGAAACCACAGCTGTAATCGACCACACGGTCAATATCGTGGGGTTGGAACCGAATACAGAATATTACTATGCTGTAAGCGATGGCAATACGGTGCTTGCCGGGGGCGATATGAACCATCGGTTCAGAACATCTCCTGTAATTGGAACCGTACAGCCGATTCGTGCTTGGGTTATTGGCGATTTTGGGAAAGGAAATGATAAACAGATGGATGTGAAGGAAGCTTTTCTCGACCATGTTGGCGATGACATGCCAGACCTTTGGCTTTGGCTGGGTGATAACGCCTATGATGATGGAACGGACGATGAATTCCAATACAAGGTATTCGGGTCGCAGTACGGTTACGGAGAGGTTTTTCCACGTGTTCCGTTCATGGCCACGCCAGGTAACCACGATTATGGTTCAGTGTTGAACATACTTACTGGTGCAGATCCTACAACTCATGATGGTCCGTACTTCGATATTGTGGATGTTCCGACCAATGGCGAGATAGGAGGCGTTCCGTCAGGATACGAACTCTATTATTCTTACGATTATGGCAATGTCCATTTCGTATCCATGAATTCAGAGATCGGCTCCATTTTCAGCGGCTCTTGGGATTGGGTAGGAGCAAGCCCGTTCAATTCGTTCAATACATCTCCTTTTACAGATTGGTTGCACGCAGACCTACAGGCCAATGATAAACCTTGGGTTGTTGCCTACATGCACCAACCACCTCATACAGATGGATCGCATGATTCTGATGCGTTCTGGGAAGTTTACATGAAAGCCATGCGCGACAATATTATGCCAATACTTGAAAGTTATGGCGTTGATCTTGTCCTGGCTGGTCATAGCCACGTTTACGAGCGTTCCTTTTTGATAAACGACTTCTATGGAACGCCATCTGAATTTGATCCTAGCCAACATATTGTAGATGGTTCAAGTGGCAGATTATCGTTGGGAGAACCATACATCAAATACACGGACGGGCCTACGCCAAACTTCGGTACCATGTATATCGTGCAAGGCAATTCGGGTAGTAACGATTCTGATGCTAGCCTTCAGCACCCAGCTATGTATTACGGACATGGCTGCGATACCTGTGTTGGATCAACGATGCTGTATATCAATGGCGATACACTTTCCGGATACTACCTCACAAAGGACGGAGAGATCTTAGACGATTGGGCCATTATCAAGCAGCCGTACCCGAATTCGGTTGAAGAGCACATGGTAAAAGCCGTTTCCGGTTTGGACGTCTATCCCAATCCTTTTACCAATGAAACCAATATTCAGTTTGATGTAAACGAAGGTCTTTGGGCCAATGTTGAACTAGTAGATGTAAGTGGTAAGATCATTCATTCGTTCCACAGAGGAACTATGGCACCTGGAACGAAAAAATATGTGGTAAACGCATCCGAACTTGGGTTGAGTAAAGGTGCTTACTTGGTTCGTGTTATGACCGATAAGCATCCTGCTGTTGCGCGCTTGATAAAAGTTGAATGAGATTCGTACTCCCTTTCTGTTTAATCCTGTCCGGGTATAGCGTTTTTGCGCAGAGCACGATCTTGTCCGGAACGATTTCTGGCATGGCAGATGAGAACATCATGGTCAAGTTTCCACCCGACTGGTTTGGGAACACTTGGCAAGAAGAAATCCTAGTCGCTTCTGGCCGGTTTGAAAAAACCATTGCCGTTCCAGCATCCGGATGGATTCAATTGAGCTATAAAGGAAAAGACCGTTCGGTTTTCATTTGGAAAGATGCGTCTCGTATCGAACTGGGTTTTGAGGCGGATTTCCTGGACGGAGACCTATCTCTCAGTGGCGATGGCGGGGAAATCAGTGGCTTTATGGAATCACTCAAAGAGAAATTCTCGAGTAAATTTTCTGATAAATGGCTCGAAGAACAGGCAAAAGATGCTTCCAATATCGATGCCATGGAAATGGATGCATTCACGGTAAGGAATGACGTCATACATTCAATGGAATCCTTCAAAGGTTCCTTGCCAGAGCCGTTTAAGAAGGCATTTAAGAATCACGCGAGTTACTACTATTACCTCTCATTGTTCAGATTCTCGGAGGTGAAAACGCGCACAAGTGCCATTCCAAAGGCAACAGAAATTCCGAAAGTGCTGATAGAGGGTCTTACTTGGGAACGAATGAACCGAGCCGATGAGTTGGATAGTGAGTATTTCAGAGAATTACTACTGTCTTTTGTTGAGTACAAAGCTTTGGCAGGCTACGATTTCATGAAATTTCCGGATAGGGCAGCGGCCGTGCAGGAAGCCTTCAATATTGCACGCGCAAACCTCAAAGGTCTTCCGCTACAATTTTACTTGACACGTACAATGCTCGATCAAGCAGCGAATGTTCAACCATCGCTGCTTCGGCAAATGAGAGATTTTCTAATAGAAACGGAGAATGCGGATGTGTTCGCGAAACTTGTTGCCGACAGCCTCAAAGAACGTCTCCTGGCAAAGGATGATGAAGTGGCAGTAGCGTTGAACGAAGAATCGGATCACACCGAAATTGACGTGGAGGTTATGTCCGAGGATGGCAAAACCTTCAAACTATCTGATCTACGAGGAAAGGTGGTTTACCTCGATATCTGGGCAAGTTGGTGCGGACCATGCCGACAGCAGTTTCCAGCTGCCAAGGAGTTAAAGGCACAACTTTCAAAGAAAGAAATGAAGGCCATCGAATTCCTTTACATCTCCATAGACAATACAGAAACCGTTTGGAAAAAGGCAATTGAAGAACTTGGTATTGAAGGGAAACACGGTCTTTCAAAAGGCGGATGGGGTTCTGATGTTACCGCCAAGTTCGGGGTGAGCAGTATTCCGCGTTACCTCATTTTTGATAAGAATGGAAAGGTAGTTGACCCGAATGCACCCCGACCAAGCGACCCGCGACTGATCGAGATCCTTCGCAAATTGGCTGATCAATAACAGTAGCCATCTATTTCTGCAATTCCAGATCTTCACCTAACCAATTGGTGCCCAGGTAAAGTTTACAAGCAGAATCATGAAGCTCGGTAAGTAGGCATTCCGTCTTTTTGTAAACCTCGTGCGTTCTGAAATTTACACCGATTTCCAGTTCCACGATGTAGCACTTTTCCCCGTTCCAATCTGCAATTCCTTTAACTACTGAGTTGATCGTTCTGCCTTCGCCATCTTTGTTCTTTACCTTAAAACTGATCTGGCGCGAAACGTTTTTCTCCATTGGGAACGATGCATTCATAACCGCAATGCTGTGCGCGTTTATTGCACAAAGCGCCATTGTGTCCGAAACCGCTGCTGTCCACCAAACATTCGATTCTGTAACGTGCACCTGCTGTTCTTTCAGTACTTGAGGTTTTTCTTGCCCGAGGCACAGGTTTGAGATGAGAAATAGCAACACACCTAATCTTTTCATGACCACGGAATTTGGTAGCAAACAAATTTAGCAACCCTTGGCAACCATACCTAAACGCTCGCGTCTTATTATCAGACATTCCACTTTTTCCCGGGGAGTTAGGCAGATGGTTTCATTGCGAAAACAGATTCTTAACTCCCTTTCCTTTTGTCTTAATTTGCTGTGAGGTGAATTTTCTGGGACACATATTTCTGACTCCTACTGACGATGAATTGCTTCTAGGCAATTTCATTGCCGATTCGGTAAAGGGCAATCCCGAAGGACTTTTCCCTGATACTGTCGTAAAAGGAATACGATTACATCGGGCCATAGATGATTTCACAGACAGGCATCCGTTGGTAAAACAGGGCGCAGAGCGTTTTAGAGATACGCAAGGGCGCTACGCATCGGTAGTAATTGACGTTGTTTACGATCACGTTCTTGCTAGTAATTGGCACGATTTCCATGATGAGAAACTGGATGTTTTCACGCAATCTGTCTACTCGAGGTTAGAACAGATGCAACATCATTTTCCTGTTCCTGTTCAGCGGTATTTTCCATACATGAAAGAACAGAACTGGCTGTTCAACTATCAGTTTGAGTGGGGTTTCAGAAAATCTTTAGAAGGTTTGGATAGACGTTCAGTCAACCCGACAGAAATGCATCGATCGGTAGAGGTGTATCAGCAACACGCACCACAGTTCCATGCAGAATTCGGGCAGTTCATTTCCGATGCAAAAAGAATGGTGAACGATTATTTATTGGGCTGAAGCGAGTTGATGGGGATAAGACTCACTCCCTTGTAGTAGTAACCTAGAATCTGGCTATACGTGTAACCGCTTTGGGCCATTTCCATGGCTCCTTGCTGGCAAAGACCAACTCCGTGTCCGTATCCTTTTCCCGCAAAAGAAATGGTGCCATCGTTCAATACCACATCGAAAAATGAAGAGCGTAACGAAAGCATTCTGCGCATTACGGTCGTTTCCACCGAATCTGTATTTAAACTGAAATGTCTTTTTCTGTCTTCGTGCTTCCAAACCCAAGTAGAGTCGGCAGTAGAGGATGTGAAACCAAGTTGTGTGACAAATTCTGACAACGGCATTTGCTTTTCCCATGTAGCGCTGCGCGATTTCAGGCAAAAAGTGTCCTTTACCGAGCGTAAGTACGACCGCGACTCCTTCCATACATCTTCCGAATTGGCCGTTTGTCCACCGCAGTTGGCATGAAACGCGCTTAATACAAGGTCATTTTCCTTGCTTACCATTACCAATCCGGCTGTTGCGGCAGTTGCTTTAACAACCTCTTCGGTAGGTGTTTTCAGGCCGGAGTATACCTGACAATGCTGGTGGTCGCAAACATCGAAACCATCGAGCGCATGTCTCTCCAAGTTGCGGATAGCGTACGTTCTACAAATGATGCTTTGAATTTTGTAGTACTCATCGGCTGCTCCGTAGCCAACTTCAGACTGTACCACGCGGCTAACATAGCGTTCCATGTTCACCGCATTTATCAAATTAAGTCTGCCATTCGATCCTTTAATTTCCACCGACTCGTAGTAAACACGGTCTTTCATGTCGCTATTGGGTCTCATTTTGAAAGACGGCCTGTTTCCAGATCCCAGCACGTACAAAGCAGACAGCGTATCGTTTAGCCCGTAAGCACTCTTCGCAATAATATTGTTTCCGTTGATAGATACCGAAACAGCATCGTCTGAACGAAATCGGTAAATAGTGTCACCAGTTGCGTTGGTCAGAACATAAGCGCCTTCGGTAGGCGATATGAGAACATTAGTAATGGTTTGGTCGGTCTGCAGCCCAACACGGATTTGTGCGTGGCCTGAAAATTGAATCGCGTTGAGCATGCAAACAAGCAGAATACCGCTTCCGAAAGTTGAATCGACCAAGCGTTTTAAGCTATTCTTTACAGCAATTACCACATCCCACAAACCTTCCTTTCTCATTGGGTAAAAACAGATATTTTTGGTGCTCTGAACAATCGGCCTAAAATAACCCGAAAAGCGGGTAAATCCATGGTATTGAAATTGCGTCTTTTCTTCACATCTGTACTGTTACTCTTTGTTTACAACGCGTTTGGGCAGATCAGTTTCGACAGTCAGGAAGAACTTGTGAAGGCAGCAAATTCATTCTTTGATGCGAAGGAATACGAGAAAGCGAAGCCTCTTTTTTCACAATTGCTGAGTAAAGACGCTATGAATCCCGATTACAACTATCGTTTCGGGGTTTGTATTCTATTTACTGAGGCTGATCCATTGAAGCCATTGCCTTACATTGAAGGTGGTGCCAGCAGCAACGGTGTAAACAAGGAAGCATATTACTTTTTGGGTAAGGCATATCAGTACAATTATCGGTTTGATGATGCCATTACGTATTACGAGAAGGGTAAGAAAGCAGGTTACAACTCGCCTGATGTCGACCTTGAAAAATCTATTGATGAGTGCCGAAACGGCAAGATCCTTTACAATTCATCCATCGATTTTGAACCGGCTCAGGATAAAGAAGTAATCGCTTCCGAATTCTATCGTCCGTACGATTTCAGGAAACTGAAAGGAAAGGTGATTCCAATGCCACCGAGTTTCAAAACAAAGTTTGACGAGAAAAACCTGCTCGGAACGGTAGTTTACACACCACTTAACAGCACAACGCTGGTTTATGCCAGTTATGGTGAAGATGGAGCAAACGCGAAGGATCTTTACCGGGTTAATCGACTGCCAAGTGGAGAATGGGCTTTGCCACAAAGGCTTCCAAACACCATCAATACAAAGTACGATGAGGATTACGCTTTCTTTGATGAAGAAGCGAACGTGCTGTTTTTTGCGTCCAAAGGTCATAACACAATGGGAGGTTATGATGTGTTCAGTTCAGAGTATGAACCCTCTACCAATACTTGGTCCGTTCCTGTCAATCTTCAGTATCCGATAAACTCGCCATTCGATGATTTTCTATATGTGAGTGACCCCGATGGTAAGGTGGCATTTTTCACTTCGAAACGTGGTACTGAAGTCGGAAAATTGAAGGTTTTCAAAACACTACTTTACGACCCAGAACAAGTTGAATTGTCCATTGTGGAAGGGACCTATGAGGATAAGACCGATAGCGTCTTCAACTATATGGTTGCTACAGTTCTTGACCCAAAAACCAACCAGGTTATTGGAAAATATAGAAGTCAGCGCGAAACAGGAAAGTACGTGTTGATCCTTCCACCACAGAACGACTATGTGATGGATGTTGGGCCGAGAGAAGCAGACGGATTTAAATTCGATCTTGACGTTCCTCAGACTGAAGACCAGAAATCACTTGGTCAGAAAATCTCTTACAGCACCAATAATGGACAGGGTACGGTAACCTTGACCAACTATTTTGACGCAACCGGAAATCCAGATTCGGTTGCTTTTGCTGAAAGCCGCTCTCAAGAAGAAATTGAGGCACAAATGATAGCCATGCCCGATCCGTCTGAGATTCTGGCAGCGCGCAAGGTTCAATCTGAAAAGAAACAACAAGAAGAGCTATCGCTCTTAGAAGAGGTGGCAGCTGCTGAAGCGGCAATTTTGGCTCAAGAGAGAGAAGCGCAAGAAGCCGAATTAGAACGTCTAAAGATAGAAGAGGAGTTAATGGCCAAAGAGAAAGCAGAGAAAGAAGCAGCTGAGGCGGCTTTGTTGCTTGCTCAGGAAAAAGAGCAATTGCGTCTTGACAGCATTGCATCGGCACAAAAACTAGCAGCTCAATTGGCGGTTCAAGAAGCTGAACGAGAACAATTAATTAGAGAAGAGGAACTCAAAGCACAGCAAAAAGCGGAGAAAGACGCGGCATTGCTTCTTGCTGATCAGAAAGAGAAAGAACGGGTACAACTCGATAGCATTGCTAAAGCAGAGAAACTAGCAGCACAATTGGCTCTTCACGAGGCTTTTGCTGATTCCGTTGAATCTGTTGCCGCTAAAATGCGCAAGGACAGCTTAGATCAAATTGCACTGGAATTGGAGCGTTCTGAACAATTGAAAGT
>JAGYJL010000096.1 GCA_018402015.1 Flavobacteriales bacterium
TTCCTGTCTTTCCATAGAGCGTGAAGATGCCACTGAGAGTCAAACGAGTAACATTTACATAGGCTACGCTGTCAATTGCTTCATTACAAACGTGAAAAGCGAGAACTGCAACTTTGCTCATATCGAGGTCAATTCATCTGCCCATGTAACGATAGAAGGCAGTTATTTTCATGACGCATTCGCCTTCGGAGGTGGTGGACAAGGCTACGGAGTGGTATTTCAGGCAACAAGTAGTTTTAACCTGGCTCAGAACAACATTTTCAATCATTTGCGGCATTCCATGCTTTTACAGAGTGGTGCAAATGGGAATGTTTTCGCTTACAACTACTCTCATAACCCGTATTGGGATGAGGGATCACTCCCTGCTAACTCAGCAGGAGATGCTGTTCTTCATGGGAACTATGTTTTTCAAAATCTATTCGAAGGAAACACGGTTCAGAATATAGTTGTAGATGCTTCGCACGGAAGCAATGGACCATACAATACATTTTTCAGAAACAGGGCCGAACTGTATGGCTTCTTTTCCGATTTCAGCACTCCAACCGATTCGATGAATGTGGTAGGCAACGAAATCACGAATTCGGGTTTCCCTCTAGGGCTGTTTGCGGTTAATGGCGTTGGCCACTACACTCACGGGAACAATGTAAGTGGCACAACCAATCCAGCTAACACATCAGATTTACAGACAAATTCCCTTTATCTGAATGAGCAGGAACTTCCTCCTTTCCTTGAAGGAGAAACGCTACCGATGATCGGGTATCCTCTAGCACTAGAAGAAAAACTTCTTCCAGCAGAAGTCCGATTCTTAAACCAAACGTACGTGAACTGCAACGCTTCGCTAGTAACAAGTTTGAATGCGCTGACCAATCCAAAAGAAACCGTTGCGGTAGTAGATGATCAGTTGATCATTCCATCTTCACTGCTACCTGCTACGATTCGCATCTACAGCACCAGCGGACAACTTTGCGAAGTTTTCAATGCAAGCAGAACGCACTGTAAACTACCACGCTTGGCCCCTGGGATTCATATCATTCAAACCATTGGTCGAAAAGAAATGAATAACATCAAGGTTTTGATCTCTCGATGACAAAACATATCTGGAAAAATTGAACCTTCGAGGCTCAAATCAAACTCATATCAGTAGAATGAACGCCCAATCTTTATCTGATCTCCTCAAGAAAGCAATTGTAGCATTTATAATCTCGGGAGGAGCAGCTTGGGCGCTCTGGTGGGCTGCCAATATGGTTAGATAATCCGGCTTTTACAGTGCAGCCAACTCCTTAGGAGTATCGGCAACGCCTTCTGGTAATTCGCCAGAAACCGATTTCAAGAAGGTAACAATATCGTTTATCTCCTCTGTGGTCAATTTCTTGTTGAGATTGATCTCTGCCATGATACTGATCGCTTCCGATAGATCAGCAACACTTCCATCATGAAAGTATGGTGCGGTTACATGAATATTTCTCAAACTCGGAACCTTGAACATGAATTTGTCAGCTTCGTTCTTGGTTTCGGCAAATCGTCCTTCGTCAACAGTTTTGCTGCCTGTGTAATGCCAATAATCCTTGAATTGCCCGAATTTCTGGAATGAGTTTCCTCCCAGCATTGAACCATTGTGGCAGGTAATGCAACCGGATTCCATGAAGGTCTTCAAGCCTTGTTTTTCAGCAATTGTCAAAGCTTTGGATTCTCCGTTCAAGTACTCATCAAAACGAGATGGAGTTACCAAGGTTCTTTCAAAAGCAGCAATGGCTTTGCGCAAATTCTCATACGTAATTGGAGCTCCTTGTCCAGGATAAGCATCGGCAAACAGCGACTGATATAGCTCAATTCCTTTCAAGCGATCGACAAGAAAAGCCTCACTTGGAATAGCCATTTCAACCGGGTTGAGAATGGGCATACCAGCTTGTTCTTCCACGTCTTTTGCTCTTCCATCCCAAAATTGCGTAGCATGAAAAGCTGCATTCAATACTGTTGGAGAGTTTCTACCGCCTAATCCACCATCGTCTCCAGGCGAAAAAGAAAGATTATCGACACCGCCAGTTGCCAGGTTATGGCAAGAGTTACAGCTGATGTTCCCTTCCTTAGAAAGTCTTTTATCGAAGTAGAGCATCTTACCCAACTTCACTTTCTCGGGCGTTACAGCATTGTCTGGATTCTCTGCAACAGCAGCAATCGGCTGGAATATCTTCTTTGCTTTCTCTGCTACTTGAGCATCTAAGCGCATGTGCTCTGCAAACTCAGCAGCGTTCTGATTTTGATTGTGCGTTTCTGTGTGGTCTCCGCAGCTAGAAAGTAGTGCCGCAGCAGCGACAATGATCGAATAGTTGAAAATCTTCATTCTCTTGAGTTTTAATCTGACAAAAATAAACACTTGAACAAGCGACAGTGTGCTTGTAATCACTTAGGCAGCGTAACAACAACGAACTGTGAAATGTTGTGGAAAAGAATGGTTCTTTCCAAATGGAAAATCACCTACTCATCTCCGCATTATTACTTCCCAAGCACTTTACGAGCAATGAGTTCTTTCATGATCTCGTTGGTTCCGGCATAGATACGCTGCACACGTGCATCTGCCCAGGCACGGGCCACATCGTATTCCCATATGTAGCCATAACCACCGTGTAGTTGAAGACACTCATCGGCCACTTGGCATTGCACTTCGGTGGTAGTGAGTTTTACCATGCTTGCCATGGCAGCATCCAACTTTCCATCTAAGTGCAGCTGAAGACACTGATCGAGGAATGCTCTTGCCTTGGTGATCTCTGTTGCCATTTCGGCCATTTTGAATCGGGTGTTCTGGAAACGGGAAATACTTTGTCCGAAAGCATTACGGTCGTTTACATACTGAACCGTTTTCCAGAAAATACCTTCTGCGGCTCCAATAGCTCCAATTCCTACAACCAGGCGTTCTTGAGCTAGTTCATGCATCAGATACTTGAAGCCTTCGCCTTCCTTACCAATAAGGTTTCCTTTTGGCACTTTGACGTTATCGAAGAATAGCTCGCAGGTATCTTGAGCATGTAATCCGATCTTATGGAATGGTTCTCCTTTGGTGAATCCTTCCATATCTGCTTCAATAAGAAGAAGACTGATTCCTTTTGCTCCTAAGGATGGGTCTGTTTTAACTGCACAGACAACGATATCGCACAGGTAACCGTTGGTGATGAAGGTTTTTGACCCATTGACCAAATAGTGATCGCCTTTATCCTCGGCAGTACACTTCATTCCTTGAAGGTCGCTACCGGCAGCAGGTTCGGTCATTGCTACGGCTGCAATTGCTTCTCCGCTTACCATTTTAGGACACCATTTCTGCTTCATTTCCTCTGACCCGAAATCTAGGATATAAGGCAAAACAATATCGCTGTGTAGCGGGTATCCAACAGCTGGCCCGGCAACACCAGCTCGGCTTAGCTCTTCGGCAAAAATGGCATTGTATCGGAAATCGGTTATTCCGAGGCCACCATACTCTTCTGGTACCTGCATGCATAGAAAACCGTTTGTACCAATGGTTGTCCAACTTTCGCGGCTTACCATATGGTTCTTCTCCCACTCTGCATTGTACGGAACAATCTCTTGAGCAATAAAATCTCTTACGGATTGCTGAAACATTTTGTGTTCCTCCGTAAGTATTGGTCTTTCTATGAATTCGGTCATGTTGTGAAGATTAAAATGGGTTGCCAAAGCTAAAGGAATATGACTTACGGGCAATCGACCCTGCCTTAGTAAGCGAGAAATAAAAAGGGCGGTAATTGATTGCCGCCCTTCTCAATCTTCTTAAATAACAATTACTCTTTGCTGATTCTGATTGTTGCAATTCGATCGTTATTATGAGCTACATGGAGCAAATATTGGCCATTGGCCAAAGAACCAAGTTCAATAGGAAGCCGCATGCCATCGAGCGTTTCCTGTACTGGTCCGAAAACCGTACGACCAGCCATGTCTGTAACGGAGAACATAGCATTGCCATTAAGCTGACCAGTGTATTCAATGATCAGTTGGCCTGCTGTTGGATTAGGATGAACAATAAACCCATCGGCTCCAGCGGCATCTTCAATTCCGGTACAAAGATCTACTGTAATGACTACCTGATCTGTACCTGGGCATTCCACAACCTCAAAATACGTGTAGGTTATGGTATGAACACCCGGACCGGCAACGGAAGGATTGAACATATTTCCGGTCATTCCTGGACCAGTAAAGGTACCGCCCATAGGGTCTTCTTGAAGTTCTATTGCAGCTGCGTTGGAGCATAGTTGACTGGTAGGTGAAAGTAGATTTACGGCTGGTGTATCGTAAACTGAAACGGTCACATCATCGGTATCAGTACACCCATTTGCGCCAGTGGCTGTAACAGTGAATGTTGTAGTTGAAGTTGGGCTGAATGTGATACTCTGACCAGGAGCAGTTGCACCAGAACCATTATCCCACACATATGAAACACCTCCAGACGCTTCGAGCGTTACCGACTGTCCCTTACATATGATCTGATCTTCTCCTGCATCGGCAGTTACTACTCCAGCAGTAATGCTTTGAGTAAGTGTGGCTGTGCAGCCTTGTTGGTCGGTAGCCGTAACTGTGTATTCTCCAACGGAAAGTCCAGAAGCGGCAGCTCCATTTTGAACTGGATTCGTGTTCCAAACGTATGTTACGTTGCCAACATTACCTGTAGCAGCTACCGTTATAGAACCCTCGGCACCACCGGTACACGCACCTTGGAACGAAACCAAGTTGACTTCAAGGTCGCATGGAATGGCAGAGCAAAGCGGAACATTGACTGCGCTGGCAATTTCCAACAGACCTCCTTGACTATCTTCCACTTGAATAGGGAAAGTACCAGGAGCAGTAACCGTTACTCCTGTAGCAAACTGTTCCCAACCTGTGACAAAAACGGAACATCCTGGAGGGAAACTGCAAGGCGGTAATGGGAACAAATCCTGACAGGCGCTGCAATCTTCTATCTGAGCTTCTTGGCTCCAAGTATAAGGGCCAACTCCTCCTGTTACTGTATAATCTCCGTTGGCTTCTTGGCAAACCGTAAGCGCTGCGCACGCATTTACGTTTACCGTTACCGTTGTGCTGTAGCCACAGTTCAACGTATAGGTTATGGTGTGAGTTCCTGAGCCAGCAACGGCAGGATCAAAGGTTCCAGCAGATGCGTTAACAATTCCAGTTCCACTCCATGTTCCTGTAGTAGGATTAGAGCAGGTTGAACCTAAACCACCTGTTGCCTCCAAGTTTATTGGTGCATCAGAAACGCACAAGGTTGAAACAGGAGAAACATCTGCATAGCAGCACGCATTAGAAGCTACAATGCTTACATCATCAATAAAATAATATGCGTAAGGATTGATGAATGAACCACCTGGGTTGTTGACAATGGTGGTATTGGCGTTGCTGAAGAAGTTACCTATCATGAAATACTGTTCTCCGCCTGCGGCAACATAATTCCACTCTAACCTTACCCAATTGGCTGTATCGGTAATGGCTCCGCAATCGTAATTGAGTTGTGGCGTTACGTAAATGGCAGAGTTGGTCTGTCCGGGACAAGGATCGCGCTGATAAGGCGTACTTCCGAAATAGATACCAATATTGTCGGTTGCAAAAAGCACCGAATTGCCTAAGGACACATACATGCTTACACAATAGCTCTGTCCGGAAACCAAAGGCGTTGAGGTTCTTCCTTGAATGTACTCTCGGTATTCATCCAACGATTCGTGGGTGATGATACCTGCATGACGCGTTCCTGTTCTGGAATATTGAAATCCAAGCACAGAGTTAGGCATATTGGTAGGTGCAGGGTTGCCGAAAATGAGGTTGCATTCTGAAAAAAGATCTGGAGAAGAGCAGCTATCACCGCCAACGTTATTACTGGCGTTATCCCAACTTCCAGAAAGGTCTGTAAAGAAGCCTTCGCCACCGAAGCTGCCACAGTTTGTGGCTGTATTCTCAAAACTTGGATTGACAACAAGATTCTGCGCAGAGGCTGCGAATCCGGTTATCAGCAAGAACAACAGGTAAATGTTCTTTTTCATGGTACGATTAGGAGTTAAGGGGTTAGAACCTCAAATGTAGAAAAATGGCTGTGTGTATTTCTCAAGGTTAAATTGTGTTCATAGCACGATTCTTTCACAAGACATATTTTCCGTTCTTGCTGCCGTAAATTGATAGCATGAAAATTGTAGTCCTTTCTAGGAATTCGAATCTGTATTCCACCAAACGTTTGATTGAAGCAGGAGAAAAACGCGGACATGAAACGATCGTAGTGGATCACTCCAAGTGCGATATAATCATTGAGAAGAAGCGCCCGCACATTATGTACAAAGGTGAAGAACTTACTGGCGTTGATGCCGTGATTCCTCGAATTGGCGCATCCATTACGTTTTACGGAACGGCCGTGGTACGCCAGTTTGAAATGATGAAGGTTTTTACTGCAGTAGAGTCGCAAGCACTGGTGCGCTCTAGAGATAAGCTCCGCAGTTTACAGATTCTAGCGCGCGCAGGACTTGGACTGCCGAAAACAGCCTTTACCAATTACTCTAAAGATGTAACGGAAGTGATCAAACAAGTTGGTGGTGCGCCTTTGGTGATCAAACTGCTTGAAGGAACACAAGGAGTTGGAGTTGTATTGGCCGAAACCAATAAAGCAGCCGAATCTGTGCTTGAAGCCTTCAATGGCTTGCACGCAAGAGTGATCGTTCAGCAATTCATAAAAGAGGCCGGAGGAGCAGATGTACGTGCTTTTGTGGTTGACGGAGTGGTTGTTGGCGCCATGAAACGCCAAGGTAAGGAAGGTGAATTCCGTTCTAATCTGCACCGCGGAGGAACAGCTTCTATTATTGAACTTTCTGAAGACGAAGAAGCAGCAGCTCTGAAGGCTGCCAAAGTTCTCGGACTCGGAATTGCTGGTGTTGATATGCTGCAATCCAAATCAGGGCCAATGATCATGGAGGTCAATTCGTCTCCAGGTTTGGAGGGTATTGAAAAAGCAACGGGAAGAGATATTGCAGGTTCAATTATTAGATATTTAGAACGAAGTGTCTGAGAAGGAACTGATCATATTTGATACGCCAATCAAGTATGGTCACAATGTGGTGAACATTGAAATTGCGAAGCTCCACACAAGAACTCCCCTATTTATCCCCATCATTATTGAACGTTCTCGCAAAGCGGGTCCGACAATACTCCTTTCTGCTGGAATTCATGGCGATGAGGTGAATGGTGTTGAAATAGTTCGGCAGATCATTACCAAGAAATACAACAAGCCCGATAGAGGAATGATCATCTGCATTCCTATTGTAAACGTGTTCGGGTTCTTGAATCAGGACAGGAAATTTCCTGATGGTAGAGATCTGAACCGTTCTTTCCCCGGAAGTCCGAAGGGTTCGTTGGCAAGCCGTTTTGCCCATCATATCATGACCGAAATCGTTCCACATGTAGACTACGTTATTGATTACCATACGGGCGGTGCAAGTCGATTTAACTTTGCGCAGATACGCTATAATCCAAACGATAAGGAATGTGAAGAATTGGCCAA
>JAGYJL010000097.1 GCA_018402015.1 Flavobacteriales bacterium
TCTGTATCGCTATTCTTAGTTTTTCCATATCAGTTCATTCAACAAAAAAGCCCCATCGGAGTTCCGATGGGGCTTGATAAATCCTTTTAAATGGCATCAATGCATCAGCTTACTCCGGGTTTTCCGAGTAGGTAAGATGATGGTGATGGTGGGTTCTGTTCATAATTGAACTGCTAAATAACGAAAGAAATCCTTTCCGTTAAAGGTTTGAGATTCTAAAGGCTGAATCTTAAAATCTAGCGGAGAGTAGCCTCGACAGGACAAAAGTCGAACCTTTTTATGGAATTTGAAGCGCTAATAATTGGTTTAGAAATGTAGTGAGTTCGAATCCCTCCGGCTCCACCCAACCGGACACTTCCAATTTTTGCGGGAGTGTCCGGTTTTTTGTTTGGCTGAAAGTTGCAGCAATGCTGAAACAGGGGGTATCAGTACTTAGGCGAAATCAGCAGCTAATATTCAGAGAACATTGGTTTCAAAATTCTGCGGAAACCTTAATGTTCCGTTCAGATTCAGCTCTTATCAATGCTTGAAATTCGGCCGTTACAACCTTCAGTTATCATGGCCATTCCTCAGCATTCAGAGTCCTTTTACGGACACAATGAATTCGCAACTTTTTTTCTAGATGCCGCGAACATCTCGGTAGGAGCCAGTAATTTGGAACTGGGGCGGATCCCGGCCATTGGTGGCTGCGTGATCGTTGCCAATAGGCTTTTCGGCCCTGCCGACCCGATTCTGCTGATCAAGGCCATTTCCGAAGTGCGACCTGATCTGGTGGTGCTCACCTCCTATGACTTCAGCCAATATCCCGCTCTAGACCAGAACATTCACCTCTTGAACATGAACGAGGACGAGCTGAGTCTGCTGAGTCAGGTGAAACATCTGCTTGACCAAGGTTTGGTGGTCATTCTTTTTCCTGCCAAACAGGGAACCATCAGCCGCATAACGGCCAACATGGCCTTGGATAAGCGCTGGCATCCCAAATTGATGCGCGTGCTATTCCAACTTCAAAATCCCATTCTTCCCGTTTACCTTAGAACAGATTCGCTTTTCAGCCTCGTTCATTCCAAAACCTTCTCTTTCGATCGGCTTTCAGCACTTTTCCAGGACATGAATGCGTCTGAGAAAAAGGTCACGTTGCGCGTTGGTAAGCCGCTTGATCGCAACATCCATCTTTCGTTTTCAAAATCAGAGGTCTTTGGTAGATACCTGCGTTCCAAACTGTACGCGCTGGGCAGTCCGCTGACGGTCAATTCCTTCTTCCGCAGTGTTCAGTTCTCCAACAAGAAGTTGTCGCATATTCCGGTTGCTCCAGCCATCGACCCGAGTATTCTTGAACAGGAATTGAAGGCATTGCCAAAGCATAATCGCCTTTTGCAGCAAGGCCCTTTTTCGCTGTTCCTTACCTCGGCCAATTCGGTGCCGATGGCCCTGAAAGAAATAGGCCGTCAGCGCGAATTGACCTTTCGCGAAGTGGGCGAGGGAACAGGCGATTCGCTTGATCTGGATGAGTACGACATGTATTATCATCAGCTGATTCTTTGGGACCATGAGAACAAAAAGATCGCTGGCGGATACCGTTTGGGATTCGGCCACGAGATCATGGAACTGTACGGCAAACGGGGATTCTATCTGCATTCGCTGTTCAAATTCCGCAAACCTTTCAACCGTATTCTGGAGCAGTCGATCGAACTGGGAAGGTCGTATGTGACACCCGAATATCAGAAGGCCAGACTACCGCTTTTCCTCCTGTGGAAAGGTATCTTGGCGGTGCTGCTGCAAAATCAGGGCTACCGTTATCTCATCGGCCCCGTGAGCATCAGCAATGAGTATTCGAGCTTCTCGCGGCAGCTCATCGTTGGCTTCATCAAGAAATTTTATTGGAACAGCAAACTGGCGCAGCATGTCAAACCGCGCAAGGCGTTTGAGCCATCGAACCGCGACCTCGACATGGAAGCCATCATGGAAAAATTGAGCCCCGAAATGAAGGAGATAGACTGCATCATTGAGGAGGTGGAACCGAAGAATTTCAAGCTGCCCGTGCTCATAAAGAAATACATCAAGCAGGAGGGCGCGCGGATCATCGGTTTCAACCTCGACCTGAGCTTTTCCAATGTGTTGGACGGGCCGGATTGCCCTTGATATGATGGAGGAGTGCCTTCATCGAGACCTTGAGAATCTGAACGCGACCTGAACTGATTTTGCAGACGCTGAGAGGGTTTTATCGGCTCATCGACTTCTGTGGCTCACCTCTCGTGACCATCGTTCAGGCCCCGATCCTTGGTCTGGTTAAAGGGAAGGATATTGAGCGCGCCATTCATCTGCGAAGGCGATTGGCGCAACGGCTGTGCGGGTTTCTGAACGTACGTTGCGAGGTTTCTGGAGACATTCCCAACAAGGGAATCCTTGGTGTTACCAACCACCGTTCCTACCTCGATCCCATCTCCATTTTCCACCATTTGGATGCCTGTCCTGTCGTTAAGGCCGAGGTGAAAAAGTGGCCAATTTCTTGATCTCGGACTGGTTCATTCCCAACTGCTTCTGGTAATATCGAAAAGCAAGGAAATGCAAACGGACACGAGAGCAAATAGCGGAACACGTTCGCAAAGGAATCTCAACCATCGTGTTTGTGGAAGGCACGACCTACGTTGGCCCTGAAGCGGGCGAATTCCGACCAGGCACATTCCATGACCGCAGCCGAAGGTGGGTTTGAAGTTGTTCCCATTGCCATTGAGTTCGAAACACCAGGATGGGCGTGGGTGGCGCAGGACACCTTCATTCCTCATTTCCGGTTATCTTGGCAAGTACGAACACATCAACGTGAAAGTGGTTCTCGGGCCCGGATCAAAAGAACGAGGATTGGAATTGCTTCGATGAATGCCACGCGTGGGTCAACACCAAACTGTTGGAAATGGCAGAGTTTGATTCAGGTCATCCTTCCCGGTAGCGCCACGCGTCACCAAAACGGCCATGGCCGTTCGAAAGATGGTATCCAGAACATGAGCCCATTGGCAAGCAGTCCTTTCATGATCAGAAACCACACTTAATACTGCCCACCAGCATCATTCCCGATGAGAACCGCCAGTTGCTTCGAAGTTCGCCAATGCAGCATCAATGCAATTCCTGAAAGAATGGCCAACGGTCCTGTTAGGATCAGATCGCTATAAAGTAGAATGGAAACGGGTCCTATCGCTTGATCGAACAACCATCCGGAACCCCAAGAGAACAAGGCACTGATGATTGCGAATATACCTGTCAGCAGAAATAGTATTCCGATCGGTCGGTTCACCGTCTCAACAACGTTACAATCACCGGAAGATGATCCGATGGATAATGCTTCCCATCATTCTCGTCCAAGATCAGATAGTCTGAGCATTCCAGCGAATCTGAATGAAAAATATGGTCGATGCGGTTACCCTCTTTGCCATTGACCACAAATCCTAACCCCGTTGCTTCTGGGCCACCTTTCCTGCACGAGAAGGAATCTGAAAAGCCTTCGTTGATGATCTTGTAGGGCTGTGTATCGGGTCTGAAATTGAAGTCGCCCATGATAATGATCGGTGACGCGCCCGCCATTTCCATTGCCCTTTGAACCAAAAGTTTCGCGCTTTCTTGCCGCGCCTGTTCTCCCTTGTGGTCAAAATGGGTGTTGAATACCCAAATGGATTGTCCAGACCCGATGTCGATGAACTCCGTCCACGAGACAATGCGTGTGATGGCCGCATCCCAACTTCTGCTACCCGGTACCTCTGGCGTTTCGCTCAGCCAGAATGTTCCGTTATTGCGCAATTGAAAGCGAGCTTTTCTGAAGAAGATCGGGCTGAACTCGCCTTTCTTCATTCCATCATCGCGCCCAACCCCGATGTGGCCGTATTCAGTCAGATTCTTTTCCAAGTATTCAAGTTGATTGAACAGGACTTCCTGAAAACCAATGATGTCGGCATTTTGCGACCGTACCAGCTGTGCGACTTTTTCCTTTCGTTTGGGCCAAGCGTTTTTGCCATCCTTCGGATTGTCGTAACGGATGTTGTAGGTCATCACCTTCAGTTCATTCTGCGCTGAAAGAATCAAGGTATTTCCGAAGAGGAAAAGAAGGATCGGAAGAATGAGGCTGATCGGCTTTGAGTTCATAGAGAGGTCTGGCTCTGTGTTCAATACAAGGATCTGAAACCTGTTGGATCATCCAATGCTCCTTTGTCGTTCAGGAATGCATCCAGTTCAACGCATTTAGGACAGATCATATATCGCGCCATTGGGCCCTTTGGCGCGTCCTCCACAAAATCCTTCAGTGGCCATTTAGGGCACGAAGGATTCGTATGCCATGTAAGGCGGTCGGTTCTGCGTCTGAAATACAATGGTGGTTTCACAGCATCAATATTATCCATGGAGCATGAATCCATGTGTTGCAAAATGCTAACCCTGTATTAAGGTTTTCCGACCGATCCGATTTAACGTTAAGCTAACTCTGATGAATGGGGGCTGGGATACTTTTGAACTTCACCTACACGGAGGTCATGAACAGAATCTTAAGCTTGTTATTAGTGGCCTTTCCGGTATTTTGCAGTGCTCAGAACGGCACGCTCCTAGGAACCATCACTGACGCAGAGAGCGATGAACCCTTGATCGGTGTTAACGTGGTTTTTGGCAGTACGGGTGTCACCACAGACGTGGACGGGAAATACAGGATCAAACTTCCCGCAGGAAAGCAAAAGGTTCAGTTCTCGTTCATCGGTTACGAGAGTAAAACCAAAGAGATTGAGATAGAGGATGGAATTACCATCCGCGAGAATGTGAAGCTCAAGGTGGAGTCGGTGCAGCACCAGACAGTGGTGATATCGGCAAGTCTTTACGAGAAAAAGATCGAGGAAGAAACGGTTTCGGTGGGCGTTGTAAGCAAAGAGAATCTCAAAGACCGGAATGCGCAGGATATCGGTGAAGCGATCAATAAAACAGCTGGTGTTCAGATCCAAGACGGGCAAATAACCATTCGGGGAGGAAGTTCCTATTCCTATGGTGTGGGATCGCGTACGGCCGTAATGGTCGATGGTATGAGTGTGATGAGTGCCGATCTGGGTCAGAGCGAACTGAAGTATGCACCTACCGAGAATGCCGAGCAGATAGAGGTGGTGAAGGGTTCGGCCAGTGTTGTTTACGGTTCTTCGGCTTTGAACGGAGTGGTGAATGTGCTTACCGCTTGGCCAAAGTCAGATAAGGCCTCGCATGAGGTGAACACCAATGTTACGGTTTACGATGTAACCCCACGTGAAGACCAACAATGGTGGTCTGAGTTCTCGACCCGTGGAGCGTTGAATCTCACTTATCTGTACAGCCAGAAAGTAGGCAGAACCGATCTGGTGGTGGGTTCCAACATCTACTCACACCAAAGTTACTTGGAAGAGAACGATAGTTTCCGTGCCCGATTCAATGTCAAAACAAGGGTTCACCATAAGAAGAAGAAGGGACTCAATTATGGTGTGAATTGGAATATGCAGTTTGAGCAGGATGAAAGATTCTTCTTTGCGGTTGACCTTGATACGAATGCATACCGTTCGTTGGACGGCTCTGACGATAGATACCTGAGAATGAACGTTGACCCTCATCTGCATTATACAGATTCATCGGGAAACAGACACAGTGCTGAATTCCGATGGTTTTACATTCACCGTTTCGGAAATGGCGAAGACCCCGATGCCATTTCCCACCAGTTCATCGAGAATTATCAATATCAGCGCAATTGGGATTGGAACAAGAACTTCAAGCAAGGAGGCAAGTATGCTCAAAAGGTTGTTCTCACTACCGGCATGCCTTTCACCTTGGGGATATCATCCAGTAATCTTTATCCAGGAACAAGGGAAACCTATTCTGGAGCGGTCTACCTACAGGGAGAATACAAATTGAACTGGACGGGCCAAGCGGCTGCCAGACGCGCTCGCGAACAATTGAATGGCGTTACAGACACGATCAGAGGTCTCTCGTTGATAGGAGGTTTCAGATATGAAGTATTAGGGGTTGAGGATTATTTTGAGGCCAGTCTGCCCGTTTTCCGAACCGGACTGAATTACCAGTTTGCCAGAGCCAGTTTCCTTCGGGCCTCGTTCGGGCAATCGTATCGTATTCCGAGTGTGGCAGAGCGTTACATTTCCAACGACCTTTTCAATGCGTTGGCCATCATTCCCAATCCCGACCTGGAACCGGAGAAAGGATGGAGTCTTGAGCTCGGCCTAACGCAGGGCTTCAAGATATCTGATTGGAAAGGGGGTTTCGACCTTGCTTTCTTCTGGCAGCAGTACCAGCAGTTTGTGGAGTATAGGTTTGTGAACATCGGTACCGATCCAGAGCTGTTTGCCGATCTGCCTCCAAGCTTCTTTGTGGGGCTTTATCCGAGCAATTTAGATAATGCGCGTGTGGCAGGAATTGAGATCGGGTGGACCGGAAGTGGTAAGATAGGCCCCATTTCGCTTACCCCCTCATTGGGCTATACTTACACTTATCCCGTAAATCTTGATTCAAGCGGTACAGATCCCGGAAAATACCTGGCCAACATGTTCAGCGACCTTTTCCGTAAGGTTCCAGAGGAGCGGACGAATGAGATCCTCCAGTTCCGATCACGGCATCTTTTCGTAGGCGATCTTGCTTTGGGCTGGAAAGGCTTCTCCATAGGGGCTTCCGTCTATTATGGAAGTTACCCAGAGGTGATCCCGGCTCTGTTTACACAGGCCATAACCATTATTGTTGGCGATGACGGGGCCTTCGACAAATACGAGAAAGACCACAAGAATGGAGATTGGGTATTTGACATGAGAGCCGGTTATCGGATCAATGAAAAATTCAAGGTCGGGTTCATGGTAAAGAACCTTACCAATAGATTCTATGCCTTACGACCCAGTCGGCCAGAGCCGATCCGTAATTATACACTTCAGTTGCTGGTCAACTTCTAGATCGAATTCATGAAAAACATCTTAGCAGTGGTGTTCCTCACCCTGACCGTATTTCAAGTTCAGGCACAGCAAAAGGCCGATGCCGACAGCTTCCTCATCAAACCCTACCTGCAATGGTCAACCAAGCAGAGCATGACCGTAATGTGGGAAACCACTTCGGAGGCTACTTCTGTTGTTGAATTCGGTGAAGCCCTGCCCAAGGCCAAGGAGCCGAACCTCTCGCAGAAAGTGGACCTGACGGACGAAAGTCTGATGCACGAGGTGGTGCTCGATAACCTGAAGGTGGAAACCAAATACGTGTACCGCGTTCGGTCGAAATTCAAGTCGGGGAAGGAAATTGTG
>JAGYJL010000098.1 GCA_018402015.1 Flavobacteriales bacterium
GGATCTGGTAGGTGGAGGTTGTACCTGTACTGCCCCGCCATCCATTTCAATGAATATTTTGGATAACGATACGCAACTGTCTTTATCCACAACCGGAACTACAACGATCTGCTTGGGCCAGAGCGCAAGCCTAACGGCAAATCCGGGCGGAAGCATTGCTCCGTACACAAGTGGTTGGGACAATGGCGCGCCTGCTGGAAATAACGTTACCGTTTCGCCCACTACCACCACAACTTACACATATACGGTTACCGATGTTTGCGGAGGCCAAAGTCTATCCAGCACAGAAATCGTAACCGTTGTAACTCCAGATTTCACGGTTGATGATGACCAGCAGTGTTTGGATGGAAACAGTTTCAGTTTCTTGAATACCGGAGCAACAGGAGGAACGGTAACACATTTCTGGGATTTTGGCGATGGCAACGATTCCAACTTTGAGAATCCCACCTACAGTTATGCCAACCCTGGAAATTACACCGTAACGCATTCTGTAGTGTACATAGCTGCTGGTTGTACTGCTTCGGCAAGTGCGCTTATTCAGGTTTTCCCAGAGCCATCTGCATTGATAATCGTAGATCAGAACGTATCGTGTACCGGAAGTGCTGATGGTGCTCTCAATTCCTTTGTAAGCGGTGGCACCGCACCATACGCATATCTGTGGTCGCCAAATAACGAGACAACTTCGTCCATCACCGGATTATCTCCAGGAACCTATGGTCTTACCGTAACGGATGCCAATGGTTGTACCGATGGTCTGAGTGCATCAATAATTCAAAATGATGCAGAGGTTCCTCAAACTCTGTGTCAGGATGCTTCCGTTCAGTTGAACGCGTCTGGAACCGCAACGATATCTGCCACAGTGATCGACAATGGTTCTTCGGATAACTGCGGAATCGCATCGCTGGTTGTTTCTCCGAATGTCTTCACATGCGCAGAGGTGGGTGCTAACGCAGTGGTTCTTACGGTTACAGATGTTAATGGCAACGTAAGCACGTGTAATGCTACGGTTACCGTTATCGATCCGGTTCCACCAGTTGCCGTTTGTCAGGATCTGACCATAACACTTGATGCAGCTGGAAATGCAGCGATTGTTGCCGCTGATATTGATAATGGCTCTTCGGATAACTGCGCGATACAAAGTATTTCAGTTTCTCAGAATACGTTCACGTGTGCCGATCTAGGTGCTAATACCGTAACGCTCTCCGTTACGGATGGTAGTGGGAATACTGCCACATGCGATGCGACCGTTACCGTTTTGGAAGATACCGATCCGATTGCCGTTTGTCAGAATGTTACCGTGCAATTGGATGCAACAGGTAGCGTTTCGGTAACGGGCACACAGTTGGGCGGAGGTTCAACAGATAACTGTGCTGTAGACAACATTTCGGTGAATCCGGCAGAGTTTAGCTGCGCTGATATTGGCGATAACTCTGTTAGCGTCACGGTATTCGATTCCAACGGTAATTCGGCCAGCTGTACAGCTGTTGTTACTGTAGAAGATGCGCTTGCACCTAACGCGCTCTGTCAGGATATAACTGCTTATCTCGATGCAACGGGTAATACATCTATTGTAGCAGCGGATATAGATGCGGGCAGTACAGATAACTGCGCCATTGACAACATCTCGGCTACGCCAACAACATTTACGTGTGCAGAAGTTGGTTTTAATGCAGTTGAACTTACGGTAACGGATGTGAACGGGAACGTTTCAACCTGTAATTCGAACGTAAATGTTCAAGACACTATTTCGCCAATCGCTTTATGTCAGGATGTTACGGTTCAGTTGGATGGTAACGGAACAGCAAGTGTAGTTGCTACCGATATCGATAATGGTTCTACCGACAATTGTGGTTCGTTTTCCACGTCTATTACTCCCAATTCGTTCGATTGTACGGTGAGTTCTCCCGGAGCAGTGGAACTAACGGTTACGGATGCTGCTGGAAATTCATCCACGTGCACTGCAATCGTCAATTTGGTAGAGAATTCTCCTCCAACGGCATTTTGCCAGAACGTGGTAGTTCAGTTGGATGCTTCGGGCAATGTCAGTATTGTAGCTGCCGATGTAGATGGAGGCTCATCCGATAATTGTGGAGTGGCCGATCTTACTGTCGATCCAGCCAATTTTGATTGTTCTAACATTGGAGACAATACGGTTACACTTACTGCGGCCGATGCTAACGGGAACACTGCCACCTGCAATGCAACAGTTACTGTGCAGGAGAATGTTGATCCAGTGGCGGTGTGCCAGAATATCACCATTCAATTGGATGCCGTTGGAAACGTTTCCATTACTGCGGCAGATGTGGATGCTGGAAGTACAGACAATTGTGCCATTAGCAGTTTTTCGGTAACGCCTAATTCGTTCTCGTGCACCAATCTTGGAACCACAATAGTTACCTTGACTGTGACCGATGCATTCGGAAACACTTCAACGTGTAATTCGGAAATAACGGTAGAAGATAATGTTCCGCCCACGGCCATCTGCCAGGACATAACTGTACAGTTGGATGCGAACGGATCGGTAGCCATCGTTCCGTCTCAGATAGATAATGGGTCGAATGATGTTTGTGGAATTGCATCTCAAACGCTGGATATCACCGATTTTGATTGTTCGGATCTAGCTTCGAACACCGTTGTTCTTACCGTGGTAGACAACAGCGGCAATTCCTCTACTTGCTCTGCACAGGTTTCTGTCGAAGATGGGGTTGATCCCAATGCGGTCTGCCAAAACCTGACCGTTTATCTAGACGAGAACGGAGTTGTTTCTGCTGCGCCAGCAGATGTAGAAAATGGCTCGACTGATAACTGTGCCATTGCTTCGTTATCCTTATCTCAAACAGACTTCAACTGTGCTGATCTTGGGCAAGCCATTATTACTCTTACCGTAGAGGATCAAGGCGGAAACACGGATGATTGTATTTCCGTTTTCACCGTTCTGGACACTGTTTCTCCTATCATTTCAGCGTGCCCTGCAGACGTAATAGTTACTGCCAACAGTTCAGACTGCACACCTTCTGTTATCTGGCCTGAACCAAGCGTTACCGACAATTGCACCGTTTCCACTAACAGTAATTTCTCTTCTGGCGATAGTTTCCCTGTTGGTACCACCACCGTTGTTTATGCGGCAGTAGATCAATCCGGAAATACGGCCAGTTGTTCGTTTGATGTAACCGTACAAGCAACCCCTGTTTCTGTGGATATCTCATCGCCCGTTGGAATCTGTGGGTATAACATCAGTTGCAATGGAGCAGCAGATGCCGAGGCTATTGCTAATGTAACTGGCGGTTGTTCTCCTTATTCGTTTGCATGGTCTGATGGCCAGATTACGCAAACTGCAACAGGTCTCGATGCAGGTCAATATGTGGTTGTTGTAACTGACGCCAATGGGACATCGGTGTCTGACACGATTGAATTGACACAACCAGAGCCGTTGGTAACAGACAGTCTTACAAGCCTAACATACGTTGGAGGCGCTAGCGTTTCGTGCGTTGGGTTGGCAGATGGGTCAATTTATACCAACATTCTGGGAGGTTCAGACTGTGAGAGTTACACGTATTCTTGGGAAGGACCAAACGGATTCATTTCTAGTTCAAAGGACCCTTCAGATCTTGAAGCTGGTAGCTATACGGTAACTGTAACCGATGTAAATGGTTGTGAGCTTACCGATTCAATTGAGCTTGCAGAACCGTCATCGCTAGATCTGCAAGCATTTCCGAATTCCTTCAATGGTTTCGGTGTAACTTGTTTTGGCGATTATAATGCGGCTATCAATTTGGAAGTAAGTGGTGGAACCTCTGGCTACTCGTACAGTTGGTCCAATGGAGAATCTGTTCAGGATATCGATTCTTTAACGGCTGGGACTTACGATGTTCTTGTTACCGATACCAACGGTTGTGAGGCAACGCTTTCAGTTGTTCTTGATCAACCTGCTCAGATTCAAATCGTACCAACAGACACTGTCCCAATTACGTGTAATGGCGCATCAACCGGGCAATTTGTGGTTGCTGCTTCTGGCGGTATTCCTGCTTACTCGTATCTATGGTCTAATGGAGATATAGATCCTATACTGAATGCGGTGGGAGCTGGAATTTATACCGTGGTTGTAACCGACCTTAACGGTTGTCAAGATTCGCTTCAATTGCAAATGCTACAACCCACGGCAATTGATGTAGCCGTGCTGCAAGTAACCAACGCCACCTGTTTTGGTTTCGATGATGGAAACGCAACCATTTCCGCTTCCGGTGGAACCGCTCCATACAACTACAGTTGGAGTCCTACTGGACAGAATACGGTAACAGCAACTGGTCTTTCGGCTGGCGAGCATGTGTACACGGTAACCGATGCCAATGGTTGTACCAATGTAGATACAATCGTTGTGGCTGAACCCGATCAGATCATTTTGGTGACATCAAATGATACCACCATCTGCCCAGGAACAGTAGTAACTTTAACTGTGGAGGCTAGCGGGGGAGGAGGTACTTATCTGATAACGTGGGCCAACGGCCAAGGCTTTGGTAATACCTACGAACCTTACGTTACTCAAACTTCGAATATTCCGGTTGTGGCGGTTGATCAGAACGGTTGTCAAAGCCTACCAAATTCAGTTATTGTTACCACGTATCAGCCTGCCCAAGCGAGTTTTGGAAGTACGGTTGTAGATCAATGTAGTATTCCGTTTCAAGTAGATTTTTCCAATACCAGTACGAATGCTTCTTCGTACAGTTGGTCTTTCGGAAATGGTGATGCTTCATCGCAATTTCTTCCATCAACCTCCTATGATAGTTCTGGAACATACTTGGTAACACTCGTTGCTCAATCAAGCGATGGATGTTTCGATTCCGTTACTTCCCCAGTTAATATTCAGGGATTGCCAGAAGCAGCTTTCTCCATTCCCAATCCCGAAGCCTGTTATCCGATCTTTGTAGGCTTCTTCAGTCAAAGTTCTGGCGCGTCTTCTTATTTCTGGCAATTTGGCGATGGGGAGACCAGTACAGATTCAAACCCGTATAATTTTTACGATGAACCAGGTGCCTACACTGTCACCCTCATTGTAACCAATCAATTTGGTTGTACAGATACTTTATCGGTCGATTCCGCAGTGGTCGCGTTTCCTCAGCCTACTGCAGCTTTTATTCCTATTCAAACAGCTGCTGAGAACGGAAGGGAATACAATTTTATCAATCAGACAGAAGGAGCTACAGAATATCTATGGGCCTTTGGTAATGGAGATTACTCAGAACTTTTTGAGCCCACGTACACTTATCCAGAAGCAGGTTCTTTTGATATTGTACTGAGAGCTTTTAACGAATATGGCTGTTTGGATACGGCCAGATATTCCATTGATGTTGAGTTGATATCCGGCTTGTTTGTTCCCAACGCAATGGTTATTGGCGATGCTGGCGATGCAGGAGTGTTCTTACCAAAAGGTGCTGGTTTGGCCAACTACCATGCATGGATATTCGATCTTTGGGGCAACCAATTGTGGGAATCTACAGCCTTGATCGATGGCAGTCCGGCAGAGTCTTGGGATGGCCGTTACAAAGGAGAATTGGTTCCTCAAGGTGCGTATACTTGGAAAATTGAAGCTGTTTTTAAAGACGGTGTGGTGTGGGAAGGAATGGTTCAGGAAATAGGTAAACCGAAGAATATTGGCTCTGTAACTGTCTTATTCTGATAGACGAACGACACGTTTTTATCGGCAATCGACATATGCTGATTAAATTTTACAGCCTGTTAATCGACCTTTTCTACCGACTGGTCGAACCAGCATTTTTTAACCATAACCTTTTGAATCTTCGTTCGTAGAACACACTTCCTTACGGGAGGTTTGATTTAAACTTCCGAACAGAAGGCGAATGAAGAAAACCTCTAATAGCCGCTTTTCATCTCTTCGAGAGATTCTCAGACTTACTATCTGCGGAATTGCTGGATTGCTCATTTCGCACTCCGGTTTTTCTCAAAGCATCGTTGTAACACAGGCAACCTCCAATGCGCAAGTTCAAAGCTATGTTGAAGATGTTCTATTAGGTTCTTGCGTAACCGTTTCTAACGTTACGTTTACTGGAGATTTTAGAACTTCCGGAACGTTTGATGGCTCTGGGACGATAATCGGTTTAGATGATGGAATCATTCTTACCACAGGGAGGGCTAGTATTGCTGAAGGCCCTGATAATGATGATGATGCACAGGGACGGAATGGTGATCCTGGAGATGCTGACCTTACAGTCATTGCGGGAGCAGGCACGCGTGATGCTACGATTCTCGAATTTGATTTTATTCCTTCCAATGACACTCTGAGGTTTAATTACATCTTCGGTTCGGAAGAATACCCTGAATATGTAAACGGTGGCTATAATGATGCCTTTGGTTTCTTTGTTTCTGGTCCAGGAATAACCGGACCGTTTTCATCTCCAGGTGGGTTTCCGAATGGCTCTATTAATGTCGCGTTGATTCCGGGTACCACCACTCCCGTTACCATCGACAATGTCAATAATGGTTTCAGTGCTACTGAACCCGCTACAGGCCCATGTACCAATTGCGCCTATTACGTTGACAACTCCAATGGACCTGCCGTTCAGTATGATGGTTATACAACCGTTCTGACTGCTGAGGTGATAGTGACACCGTGTGAAACTTATCACATCAAGTTAGCTGTTGCCGATGCGGGCGATGATCGTCTCGATTCTGGAGTATTACTAGAAGGTGGAAGTTTCTCTGCTGGCGGAGGTGTAACTGTAGAAATTGAAACCACAACCATTCCACCAGGAATTTACGAAGGTTGCTCAGATGCATGGTTCATTTTCCGAAGAGTGGATGGTTCTAGCAATGCAAATGCAATCACCGCAGACTTCACAATTACAGGTACTGCAACACCAGGAGTGGATTATACTGCTTTGCCAGGATCGATCACTATACCAGCCGGTGAAGATTCGATTCTGGTTCCCATAAATGTTGCGTTGGATTTCGTTACTGAAGGCCCAGAAACCATAATTGTTACGCTGCAAGACCCACCTTGTGCTTGCGAAGCTCCGGGTTCGGCAACTGTAACCATTCTTGATAATGACATTCCGATGGTGGTTACCACAACTGGAACCACTACAATTTGCCTTGGACAATCTGCTGATCTTACCGCTGACCCTACTGGAAGCCAGACACCCTATTCAGCATCGTGGAACAACGGTGCTCCAGCGGGAGATGATGTAAC
>JAGYJL010000099.1 GCA_018402015.1 Flavobacteriales bacterium
TAAGAGACTTCACTAAAGAATTGGCTCGGGACGAAAAACCTAATGCACCGATTGTGGTAAACAGTAGTTCTTGGGTACGAGCAAAATATTCAGGCATGTTCCGATCTTACAAGGCAAATGGTTCGTTCGTTTCGAAAGGAGAACGCATTGGCACCATTACCGATCCGTTCGGTGATTTTGAAAAGATCGTGAAAGCAAAGTGGGACGGTTATGTGATCTGCGTAAACCACAACCCAATTGTAAATCAGGGCGATGCGCTAATGCATATTACGCAAGAATTGGCGGCTAACGGGTAAACACCCATGTGGTTTCGTCAGAGAGGTCCTGAGTGAAACGATAACCTCCGTCTTCAAAACCTTTCAGGTCTTCTGCATTATTGATCCTGTTACGCAAAATGTAACCGGCCATCATTCCTCTGGCCTGTTTCGCGTATAGGAATATCACTTTCAACTGACCGTTTTTCATATCCTTAAAAACAGGCGTAATGATCTTGGCATTCAGTTTCTTGGTGTTAACCGCCTTGAAATATTCTCCGCTGGCCAAGTTCACCAAGGTGTCGTTTCCCGATGCTTCCAGCGCAGCATTCAATCTATCGGTTATCTCATCTCCCCAAAAACCATAGAGGTCTTTCTTGCCGCTTACGGCCAGTTTCGTACCCATTTCCAATCTGTACGGTTTCATCAGATCGAGCGGACGCAGCAAACCATGCAATCCACTAAGTATGCGTAAGTGATCTTGCGCAAATCGAAGATCATCTGGCGTCAAGGCTTCATTCTTCATGCCTTGGTACACATCTCCTTTAAAAGCTAATAAAGCCTGACGCGTTTCACCTTGCGTAAAATCTGCGGTCCATTCTGAATATCGTTGCATGTTCAACTCGGTGAGATTATCGCTAAGATCCATCATGGTGCTGATGGCTTTCTTGGAACTTCGTTGCAGCTTATTGATGAGCTTTTCCGAGCGATCCAAACCTTCCGGAATTGTGAATTCCTCGGTACAGATGGATGATTCGTAATCGAGTTTCTTAGCAGGAGAAATAACCGTTATCATCTGTTGCTTTTCTATTAGTTTATTATGCAAGTATAGAACCCACAGCGATCTGCAGTGTTCAAAAACCGATTATTATTCAACTAGCGTTAACTTCGCTACAACTTTATGACACCGACCGAAATTGATTACGCTGCATTTGGCCTGATGCTGCTCCGTTGGGCAGTATTTGGATTTGTGTTGTATATCATCGTTGTGCTTTTCTTGCGCCTATCCAATTACTACAAGATAAAGCGTTGCCCAAATTGTAAAGGCGAACTGAAACGATCGCAACGATCGACAGGAGACAAAATGGTTGAAACCATCACGCTAGGTATTCTTCCGCTGAAACGATACCGATGTTACACCTGCTACTGGGAAGGTAGAGCGCTTGAGATAAGATCAAACAAACGGTCGTCAAAAGACAGAGAACATTAAAGCGTCATCGAAGTTTATTCCGTACAACTTCAGTTAGCAACATGTTTGAAAACCCGATAGATAAGGACAAGATCACCGAAAATCCAAGTACACTGCCGTACGCGCACACCATTGGTGGTGTTGTTATACGGCCTGAGGACATCGGTCGCGTAAAAGGAACTGCCCTGGCTGCTATGAGCGAACAGACCAATGTGCAGCTTCAGCAGATAAAGGAGCAGATTGAGTTGCTGGCCAAACAAGCACGTAAAATTGAACGCAGAAAAGAGCTTTCGCTGGTAATTTATGGTGCCGACATGGGTTTTAAACCGCTTATCGGTCACTCCTACTTCCTCTACCAAAAGAAGACAGAAGGCTTTGTTTTAAGCATGGTTGCATCAAGCGAATGGGGTCGTTCGATGCCTTATCAACGCTACGTTGCGCAAGTAAAGCTGTTATCTGATCACACCTGGGAAATTATTGACGAGGCAGAATGAAATTCGGTGGCATTAACGTGCAGATCAGTAAAAATGCCACCATTGGAAAGAATGTGCGGATAGGTGACAACACCGTCATTTACAATAACGTTACTATCGGAGATGATTCTGTGATAGCCAACAATTGCATAATTGGAGAACCAATTGCCACGTATTATTCAAGCGAAGATTACCAGAATGCGACTACCATAATTGGTAAGAACGCATTGATTCGCAGCCACGCCATCATCTATGCTGGTGTAACCATAGGCGATGGTTTTCAAACCGGCCACCGAGTAACGATCCGCGAAGAGAGCGTTATAGGCGATCAATGCGGAATAGGCACGAATTGCGATCTGCAAGGCTTCCTGACTGTTGGGAACCATTGCCATTTGCACAGCGAAGTTCACTTGTGTCAATACTCCAAACTTGGCGATTTCGTGTTCATTTATCCCAGTGTGATACTCGCAAACGACAAGCATCCGCCAACCACTACAGCCAAAGGTCCAAGCATTGGCAGTTACGCGCAGGTAGGAATTCAATCTTCATTAATAGGTGATATTCGAATTGGAGAGAACTGTTTGGTTGCTGCTCAATCGCTGGTGACGAAAGATTTTGACGATTTCAGCTTCATTTTAGGTTCTCCGGCCAAGCTGAAGGGCGATGTTCGAAACCTACTTTCCGATGATGGCAAACCGCTTTATCCGTGGAAAGAACGCTTTTCGCGCGGGATGCCGTGGAGCACAGAATCGTGACTTCCATGCAAGTTTCTATCGTCATTCCATGTTATAATAATCAGTATCAATTGTTCGATACAGTTTCGAGGGTTGTTTCCGCACGCGCTACTGTTGAACCAGAAATTGAGGTTCTTCTCATCGATGACAATTCACGAGATGAAACATGGTCAATCATTCAGCAATTGGCATCACAGTTCAGTGCCGTAAGCGGATTTAAACTGAAAGAGAACGTAGGCGCTTACAATGCTATTCTCACTGGTTTCAATCAGGCTAAAGGCGCAAACATTTTGGTAATGGCGGCAGATGGCGATGATCCACCGGAAATCATCCCCATCCTATTGAATGAGATGAAAGAAGAGGTTGATGCGGTACTTGCCAATCGCGAACAATCGGAAAAAGACGTGCTTACCCGAATTTCAGGCAGCATTTTCCGAATTACCTTGAAATTGGCAGGAGCAAAAAACCTTACTCCAGGTGGCTCCGATTTCATGCTTTTAAGAAAAAACCTGGTTAACGAATGTCATCGAGAAGGATGGAAATCTGGCAATACCTTGATTCAGATCATTCAGCATGCCAGCAGCATCAGAACCATTCCGTATACCAAGGGCCGATCCAGACCGAGTACTTGGACCTTTTCTAAAAAGCTGCGACTATTCGTTCAAACCTTGAATCAGTTTGTTCGCATTCCAACAATAGATTTCAAGGCAAAAGAGGGAGACATCATTGCATCGTGTTAAGATCTTTTGATAACTGCAATTTGCTTCCTACCAGCACGCAATTAGCTTTGCAGCCGTGTCGAACGAAAGTCTCATGAAAGAAATAATGGAAGAGGTTGAAAGCCTTCAACATTCCATTGAACGGTATTGTCCAGAGATCATATCCATGAGTCAGTATCCATCCATTTCTGAAATGGGTGACGACATGAACAAGTTGATCGAGCACCGTATCAAGCTACTAACCACGTATTCTGAGACTCTGGAAGACTCGGAAAAAATCTGAACGCATGTTTGACAAAATGAAACAGCTCCAACAGATGAAGGAGCAAATGGACGCTGCCAAAGAACGACTCAACCACATCTCCGTAAAAGGCGAATGCCAAGGCATAACGGTTGTTGCCAACGGTAACAAGAAGATCATGGAGGTTTCTATTCCGGAAGGAATGGATAGTGAAGAAATAGCTGAGCTGATCGTTATTGCTACGAACAAAGCGCTGGAGAATGCAGAAAACGTGTTTGAATCGGAAATGCGCGGAATGGCTGGAGGTTTGATGGGCGGACTCGGTTTCTAGAACCTCCTCCGCCCACCGAGGTAAACACCTCTCCCACCAATTACATTACAAGGCTTGCCACTAATAGTGCCAAAGCCATTGTTCCGAATCCAAGAATGTGAAGGAATTTTGCTGATATGGTTTTCATGGCCTGCGGTTTTAACGTTTCTGGCTGGAAATCCACAACCGTGCCAAAAAACTATTCTGTGGCCTTAAGAACGCTCTCCCAAAGCAGATCGGCCGACCGCTGCCATGTGTAGAGTTTAGCCCGCTCCTGACCTTTGGCAATCAGATCGTTTCTTAATGTTTCTGAGTTCATCAACCGATCCATGGCCTGTGCGATCTGACCCGTGTCTGTTGGGTCAACGATCAACGCAGCATCGCCTGCTATCTCTGGCATACTGGTAGCATTGGAGGTTATTACAGGAACCCCCGATTGGAACGCTTCGATGATCGGAATTCCGAATCCTTCGAAGGTTGAAACATAAACATTGGCAAGTGCAGCGCCCATCAGGTCGTTCAGGTCGTCATCAGAAACGCGCCCCGTAAAGATTACGTTATCACGAAAAACCATGCTTTCTAAGGTTTGCTGCATGCTTTCCGTCCACCATTTTCGGTTACCTACAACCAGGAATTTATTTCCATTATTGATAGACTTATTGAACATGTTGTAGGCCAACAGCATCCGTTCAATGTTCTTTCTTGGATGAATAGCACCCACGTAAATGAAGTAAGGAAGCCCGTCAGACCACTTATCTCTCACCACTTGCTTATGGTCCGCACACAAGGGTTTGAAGCGCTCCGAAACACCATTATACACCACATCGATCTTCGATGCTGCTATTCCATATTGCTTAGATATGTCTTGCTTAGAGAATTCAGAAACTGTAGCAATTCTGCTTGCCTTTTCCGCATACTTCGGGAAATACCTGTTGTAAAACCAAGAATGCGTTTTAGCAAGATCCTGTGGGTTATGAACGAAATTGAGGTCGTGAATAACAGGCAAGCTCTTTACATCTGCTTTCAGCGATAAGAATCCATCAGGCGATAAGAACAGATCGGGATTTATCTGCTTCAGCACTTTTGGCAACGATAATTCAAACCAAACATGCCATAGAATGGGGTGCCGAGCAGGCGGATTCACCACAATGGGCGTTACGTTATCCGCATAAATGAACGACTCGTCATAGGGCCTATCGAACAGAAAATAGAACTGATGTTCTGGGTTGGCCCGAACGATCAGCTTCAATGTTTCGTCAGAAAACCGACCTAAGCCTTCCAATCTGCCCTTGAGCAGCAAACGTGTATTGACCGCAATTCGCACACCGCCAATGTAATAAAAGCAGGTACGCAGAAGTTATGCTTGACCGTAGTTGTGCTACATTTGCCCACGGCCATGCAAAGGAAATTCCTATCCAACCTTGCGTTTCTACTTTTCCTCAATCTGTTGGTCAAACCGTTTTGGATCTTCGGTATTGATAGAGCCGTGCAGAATGAAGTAGGTGCAGAAGCTTACGGTTCGTATTTCGCACTATTCAATTTTGCTTTCATCCTAAACGTTTTCCTCGACCTAGGAATTTCCAATTTCAACAATCGGAACGTTTCGCAGCACGAACATTTGCTTGGAAAATACTTCTCAAGAATAGTGGCTTTGAGACTGATGTTGGCTGTAGGATACCTGGCGATCTGTATGGCAACAGCCTTTGCACTTGACTATTCATCACATCAATTGATGATGCTTATCCTACTGTGCTTCAATCAGTTCATACTTTCATCAATCCTCTTCCTTCGATCCAATATTGCAGGAATGCAGCTCTTTAAAATGGATAGCCTTGTATCGATAATGGACAGGTTGCTAATGATCCTGACCTGTGGCTGGGTGCTGTTTTTCATGCAGCGGAATGAGCCATTTCAGATCGAGTGGTTCATTTACCTGCAGACCTTTGCTTACACCGTTACCGCTGTTTTTGCCCTTGCGGTAGTATTGAAGCGTGGCGGACCGTTTACAATGAAATGGAACCCTGCCATGCTGCTACTCATCCTCAAACAGAGTCTGCCATTTGCCTTGTTGATACTTTTGATGAGCATTTATGGACGTGTGGACTCGGTATTACTTGAGCGCATGTTGGAGAACGGAAAGGAGCAGACAGGAATCTATGCGCAAGCGTTCCGTTTACTCGATGCAAGCAATATGATCGCGTATCTGTTCGCTGTATTACTGCTTCCCATGTTCTCGCGCATGCTGAAGTTGCAGGAAGATGTGCGACCACTTGTTCACATGGCCTCCAAACTCATTCTCATTCCCGCGTTTACCCTAGGCATCATCTGTTGGCACTATGGAAACGACCTGATGGCACTGCTCTACCACGAGCACGCAGAAGAATCTGGGCAGATACTTTCCTTGCTCATGTTCTCACTCATTCCAATGGCCGGAGCCTACATTATCGGCACTTTACTCACTGCAAACGGAAGTCTTAAACAACTGAACACCATAGCATTTATAGGGGTTATATCAAGTTTTTTATTGAATATTCTACTGATACCGGAATTGGAAGCTTATGGTGCTGCCGTCTCTTGCCTTGTAACTCAACTCATCACTTTTTTCTTGCAACTTGCAGTTGCTCTAAGACTGTTTCGATTCAAACTTAACGTACAGGTTCTTTACCTGCTAATTCCCGGTCTGGTCATTTTTTCTTCCGCACATTTCATGCCCGAAGTAACATGGCAAAGTGGTTCCATCATCCTTCTTTTTATCGGAGGACTTTTCACCATTTTGACACTTCTACCTGACCTGAATACAATACGCTCAATAAGAAACTGAGTTCAAACTTGGTTAGTTGTTTATCTTCGGACCATTGCTTGCCTGTAAATGATGACCAAAAAAACCATGAACCAAGGATTGAGCGAACTTGTGAAGTACACCATTTATGGTGCGCTATTCGGGTTTGCGTTTCCTATTATGGGAACGATGATTCAGAGCTATGTACTCTTTCAAGATATCTCGTTTACTCATCTCATTGAAGCACAAAAATCGTCTCCACTGCTTTGGATCATTGATTCTGCCCCCTTCTTTCTTGGCCTCTTCGCATCGTTTGGTGGCCGGCAGATGGATATCGTAAAATTGAAGAATGCTGAAGTTCAGGAGAAATACGTTCAAATGAATCAACTGCGCGAATTGGCAGAAGATGCAAACCGTGCGAAGAGCGATTTCCTCGCGAATATGAGTCATGAGATACG